>NZ_JBITFP010000006.1:0-39048 GCF_044456245.1 Micromonospora sp. NPDC051006 | reverse complement strand
TGGCGGCGTGACCGGTGACCTCGGCGGGACTTTGGACGGCACCGTCGGCGGGCTCGGCGTGAGTGGCGTGACCGGAGACCTGGGCCCGTTGCACGGCATCGGCAGCATCGCGGGGGACGTCGGTGTAACCGGCGACGCGCATGCCAGCGTGGAGGGCGGGCTCCTGGGCGCCTGACCGACGGCCTGCTTTGACGGGACTGTGAGTGATGCGGGGGCCGGGATCGCGCTCCATCGCGGTTCCCGGCCTCCGCAATGGCGTGCTGGGGCCTTGTTGACCTGGGTGCGACGGCTGGGCGGGCGCCACCGCGGGCCGCTCGCCGCGTCGGGCCGGCTCTCGTGCTCGACGCGGTGCCGGACGTTCCCGGGCCGCCGCGCCGGACGGCATCGAATTCGCTACGAAGCCTGCCTTGGCGGGGCAGATGATCGCCGCCGCGCTCGACGCGGGTGTCCCCGCCGGGTGGGTGTCCGGCGATGAGGTTTACGGCGCCGACCCCGGCCTGCGCGCTGACCTGGAGTACCGCGGGATCGGCTACGTCCTGGCCGTCGGCTGCCACCGACGCGTGCACGTCAACGACGGCCGCACCCTTGTGCGCGTCGACGACCTCGCCGAGCAGATCCCCACCGCGCAGTGGCAGCTGCATAGTTGCGGGCCGGGCGCGAAAGGGCCCCGCGACTACCTGTGGGCCTAGATCACCACCGCCACCCGGCCGGGTGAGCACCGGTGGCTGCTCATCCGCCGCAACCGCACCACCGGAGAGCTGGCCTTCTACCTGTGCTGGTCACCTCGCCCGGTGCCGCTGCACACCCTCGTGACCGTGGCTGGCTCCCGCTGGAGCATCGAGGAACTGTTTCAGACCGGCAAAGGCCAGGTCGGCCTGGACCACTACCAGGTCCGCAACTGGAACGCCTGGCATCGATTCATCACCCTGGCCATCCTCGCCCTGGCCGTCCTGACCATCCTCGCTGCCCAGCAGCCCGACACCGAGCAGGAGATCATCACCCTGACCGTCGCCGAGATACGCCGACTGCTCAACGCCTTCATCCTCATGCTGCCGCTTCCACCAGCGCACGCCCTGCTCTGGTCGATCTGGCGACGAACATCCCAGGCCCGAGCCCGGCGATCCCACTATCGGCGCAGACAAGCGAGATCACGTTCAGGTATTAGGCTGAGCCTGTGATTCGGGCTGTGATCGTGGACGTTGACGACACCCTGTGCCTCACTCAGGCCGCCTCGCTCGCGTTAGAGAACGAAGTTCTGACCGAGATGGGCCGGCCGCCGGTGCCGCGGGAAGTGCATCTGTCCACATGGGGCGAGCCCCTGCTGGACGCCATGCCCAAAAGGTCACCCGGCCTCGACCTTTCTCTGTTCTCGGCGTAGGTCGTTGGTCGACAGCAGAACGAGTGTGCTGACGAGGATGGCGGCGGTCCGGTCCGGCGCCTGACCGGTGACGGTCAGCCGGGGCCGTCGGGCCACCGCGACGGCCCGGTCCAGCCAGTTGTGGCAGCTGGCGCGCAGGTCGAGGTGCGTCGACTCCGGCCGGCTCGGATGCGGCGGCCTCGTCATAGAGCTGGGCCGACAAGACCTAACGCCACTGCTCACACCCCATGTGCCGGTAGTCGCCCGGCAGGGCGTCCGGGTTCCCGGGAGATTGCATCTCCGCCCGGTCATATCAGGGATCGCCAGGTGATGAGGCACTGCGGCTGCGCGGACGACGGGAGTCGGGGATCAGGATCGCTCGGCACGGACGTGATGTCGGAGCTACGCCGGATCCAGGGCCGGCGACCGGCCATCGGAGATCGGGTGCAGCGGATCGGACGCCCTGCACGTGACAGTGACGAGACCCGCCCGACATCGAGGACCGACATGACCGTAGGGCACCGACCGGGGGCACCCGGTGCACCACCGCCGCTGGAGTTCACCAGTTTCTACGAGGCGCACTTCCACCGCCTGGCGGTGCAGCTCTACGCGTACCTGGGGGACCACGCCGAGGCGCAGGACCTCACACAGGAGGCGTTCTGTCGTGTGCTGGAGCGGTGGGACCGGATCAGCACGTACGACGACCCGTCCGCCTGGGTGCGGCGGGTCGCCTGGAACCTTGCCACCAGCCGGCTGCGCCGGATGCGCACCGCCGTCCGGCACCTCGCCGGGCAGCGAGAGGAGCATGTGCCCGGCCCGGAACCTGACCGGGTCGCGCTCACCGCCGCGCTGGCCGCCCTGCCCGCGAACCAGCGCCGGGCCGTCGTCCTGCACCACCTGGCCCAGCTTGGCGTCGCCGAGATCGCCGACCATCTGGGCGCGCCCGAGGGCACGGTCCGGTCCTGGCTCAGCCGGGGCCGGGCTGCTCTGGCCAGCCACCTCACCGACCGGCAGGAGGCCCACCGTGCGTGAGACCGACCTGGACGAGCTGTTCGCCGAGTTCGAGCGACGTACCGCACCGACCTTCCGCCCGCCCGGCCTCTCCGCAGCGGGACGCCGGGTCCGAGAGCGACGAGTGCGCCGCCGTGGCCTGCTGGCCGGCGTGGCGGCTCTGTTGCTGGCCGGCCCCGCTGGCGCGTACGCGCTGGCCGGGCGGGACAGTGACGGCAACCCGCCGACCCCGGCGCCGAGCCCCACCGCGTCGCCGCCAGACGACCGGCCCGTGCAGCGGAAGGTGACGGTGCCCGGGGTTCGCGGCGAGCTGCGCCAGCTCAAGTTCGTCGACGCCCGGCACGGTTGGGCGCTCTTCGACACCTGCGACTCCGAAGACGTCGGGTCCACCGACTGCCAGCGTGACCTCGCGCGCACGGCCGACGGTGGTGCCACCTGGCAGAGGAAGGCGCTCCCGGGGGTGGTGAACGAGCCGACGACGCCGGGAGGTCTGGGCCTGCTGCCCGTGGACGACCAGCAACTCACCGTCGCCACCGGCAACCGGTACCTGGTCACCACGGATGGCGGGGCCTCCTTCACCGAGCACTCGGTCGACGCCCCGCCGCGGGTGACCCGGCTGGCCTTCGCGAGCCGCGACGGTTACCTGCTGCGCTGCCCGGACGACGACGGGTTGTCGCGCTCCTTGTGCAACCGTCGACAACTCGTCCGGGTTGACGGGGTGGCGGTCCCGGCGCAACCGCCGCTCGACCTGAGGACGAACGCCGACAAGTGGCTCATCGAGGGTGGCGACGACCGGTTGTGGGTGGCGGTCCGCAACGGCGACCGGATGACCGTCGCCGTCAGCGACGACCGGGCGGTCACCTGGCGGACGCTGCCCACGGTGGCGGGCGCCGCGGGCCTGCTGGTCTCGCCGGACGGCACCGACGCCTGGCTGGTCAGTGTGGATCCGGAGAGCGGGTCCAGCTCCGCGAGCGCGAGACGGGTGTGGGCCTTGACGGGCAACCGCTGGCAGGAGCAGCCCGGCCTGCCCGACGACACCTTCGCGGCCGCCGCCGCGAACGACGGGGTGTTGGCGCTGACCGGCGTCCACGGCGGCGGCGGCTACTGGGCCGACGGGCGGTATGTCGACGAGCCTGCCCTCGGTGGGCGGCAGCGCGACGGGGGCGAGGCCTTCATCGTGCGGGTGCTCCCGGACGACACGATCGTCATGGACTACCCGACGGGCACATTCCTCGGCACCGGCTCCGGCGTCGACCGCTCCTGGACGTGGGTCTCCTGATCCGCTGCAGACGCGCGGCCAGTCCATCGCACGAGGGGGGTGATGGACCGGCGCGCGTCGTCAGCATGTCGGCGTCGATGGCGGAGGTGGTGAACACGACGACCCGAATCGTCTTGAGCCAGCCGGGTCGGACTGTCAACGAAGTACCAGTAGGTCGAGGACATCGATCAATGGGCCGGTTGCAGTCCGCGCGGCCGCGTGGAGCCGTTCGGCACCTTGCGCGTATGCGTCATCGCTGATCAGCTGCAGCAGAGTGTGCGCTTCGCGGCGCAAGCCGGTGGCGGCCTCCTGCAGCGATGATGCGGAGATCTGCGCGACCGGCTCGAGCCCGGCGGTGGTGAAGCCCGAGGCGGCGAATGCGGCTTCGATGGTGGCCACGGTCGGGTAACTGTCGTTCAGCGCAGTGATCGTCTCGGGCCAGAAGTGGCAAAGGGTGATGCCCTCGTGACGGCCGGGGAAGGCGGAACGGATCAGGACTGGGCCACCGGGTTTCAGGACGCGGCGGATCTCCTGAGCGGCGGCCGGGAGGTCGGGAACGTGGTGGATGACCGTGGAGATCCAGACCGCGTCGATGCTTTCGTCCTCGGCCGGAATGTCGGCAGCGTTGCCGCTGAGGACTGGCTTGAGCAGGGCGCGCTCACGCATCGCGGCGGACGGTTCGATGGCGATCACGTCGGTGGCGGGCCACCACGTGCGGAAGGCCTGTGACCAGCTTCCGGTGCCGCAGCCGAGGTCAAGCAGACGCATGTCCGGCTGCGGATTCAGGTACCGGGTGATCGCCTCGCGCCACGCGCCGAGCGCGTCGTCGCCCAGATGACGGGTCGCCTCGAACGCGGCGGCGTCGGCTTTGTCGTATGCGATAAGCGCCATCCCCCGAGCCAACCCGGCGGCGATGCCGCCCTGCAAGAGCGAAGTGGATCGCTTCACATCACAACTAGACCTGTCCGTTCCAGTGCGTCACCGCCCAGATCGGCACCGATGTCGGCGCCCGGTTGGCCTATTGAAGATCATTCTTAGCGCTACTTTTCGTTCCGATGTTCCTCAGAGGCCGAGCTGGGAGGTCAGCTGGCGCCGCCGCTTCTGGCCTGACAGGGAAGGCCTTGGTTTCGTCGTAGGCGGTGCCGGTGGCTAGGCAGTGGTGAAGGGCGCTGAGCATGCGGTTGAACAGGTTGCGTTGGGCTGCGGCGTGGTCGGTCGCCGGCGGCCCGGCGGCGGTCGTAGTGAGCTCTGGCGCCGGGTGAGGCCAGCAGAGAGCAGAAGGACCAGGTGAGCCCGGCCGCCGCCAGTCGCTGGTTCTTGACCTGGCGGTGGACCACCGTGCGCATCCGGCCGGAGGCGCGGGTAACCGGCGCGCAGCTTGCGGGCGGGTCTCGAAGCGGATACGGTCGTCGCCGATCTCGGCTAGGACGCGGGTGCCAGTAACCTCGCCGAGTCCGGGGAAGCTGGTGCGCGCGTCGGCGAGGTCGTCGACGCCGGCGGCTGCGGCGTTGACGACGGCGAGCAGGGTCAGGTGCTGGCCCATCGCCTGTTCGACCAACGGCGGCTGGCGCAGCTGTCGTCTGAAGCTGCCGGCTCGCCAACGATTGCCCCTGGGCTCACACGCCAGGTATCGGCATATTCCAAGTTTCGGCGGCGCAAGGCTGGCCGTTGGCTTTTGGCGTCAAGACGCTGATGACGTTTCTCATCGGCACCAGTTGTTCGCGGGTCATACCGAGCACCTTGAAGCGCACCCGCTGGCTGTGGAGCCAGAACCCTGCGCATGTCGTGTTCGGAACCTCTAGCAGTCGCAGCGTCAGGTACACCAGGACCTCGCTGTCTGGGCGGAGGTCGATCGGCCGGAACGGGGCCGCGTCCAGTGCGGACATGCCTGCGCCTGGGCGGCGGTCGTTCATCCGCACCCCTTCGAGGGTGTAGTCGACTCCGCCGTCGTCGACCACCTCTTCTAGCCGCACGGTCAACGGTCCCGGATTCGCGATGCTCGTAGCGAATTCGATGGTTCGGCCGGACCGGGCGAGGTGACGGTGTTCGGTGACATCGCCCGCGGTGACATCTGAATATGCGTCGGGATACCAGCCGCGGCTGCCGGGGGTCAACTCGTATCGCAGCGTGACTGTGAGGTAGGCGGTCAATAGCACGAGCAGGACAAGAGACGCGGCGAGGGCAATCTTGATCCGGCGCCGGACGCGGCGGGAGGCGGTCAGCACCATGGAAGGATGGTAGGGCGGTGACCATCACACCTGCTGTCCTGTGGACGCGGACCGTGAGGCAGGCGCAGCGGGGCGGGCAAGGCAGCCAAAACATGTCGGGTCGGGTCTCGCGGGACGCCGCGTTGGCCGAGCTGCCAGCGTGCCCGACACGTGCCCGATACGGGGCACACACGGGGGACAAGACAACGTGAAATGTCGGCAAGAGGGGAGAACGCGTGCTCGATTTCGATCGCGCGTGGCAGGTGGTCGAGGAGCTTGCTCGCACCGCGCGGTAGGGGACGTGGCCCTTCAGGTTCTTGATCCGGGATCGTGACAGCACGTCGGTGCGGGTAGGTCCACCTCCGGGCAGCCAGTTCACGGTGCCCGCGCAGCAGCGGGGCCGGGGTGGCAAACGACCTGGACCGAGTTCCTGACCGCTCAGCCAGGGGCGTCCTGGCCTGCGACTTCCTGTATATGGGCTCGATCGGACGCGGCCTCTCTCGGCTAGGGTGGGCGGGTGCTGCGTCATTTCACCGGGATCCGGTACGTCACCCCGCTGCGCGAGGGCGGTTCGCTGCCCGGTGTGGTCGAGGCCGACGACCTGGGCACCTACGTGGCCAAGTTCAGCGGCGCTGGGCAGGGTCGCAAGGCGCTGGTCGCCGAGGTGGTCTCCGGCGAGCTGGCCCGTCGGCTCGGACTGGCGGTGCCCCGACTGGTGGTGCTCGACATCGATCCGGTGATCGGCCGGGCCGAGCCCGACCAGGAGGTGCAGGAGTTGCTGCGCAACAGCGGCGGCGCCAACCTGGGGATGGACTTTCTCCCCGGCGCGCTCGGCTACGACCCGGTGGCGCATCCGGTGGACGCGGCGCTGGCCTCGCAGGTGCTCTGGTTTGACGCGTACGTGGAGAACGTCGACCGTAGCTGGCGTAACCCGAACATGCTGATCTGGCACCGGCAGCTGTGGCTCATCGACCACGGTGCAACCCTCTACTTCCACCACAACTGGCCGCGGGCCGACGCGGTGGTGGACCGTCCGTTTCGGGCCGACGACCATGCGCTCGCCTCGTATGCCACCCGGCTCGCCGAAGCCGAGGCCGAGCTCGCGCCCCGGATCACTGCGGACCTGCTCACTGAGGTGCTCGCGCTGGTGCCCGACGAGTGGCTGGCCGGGCCGGACTTTGACGCCCCCGACCAGGCCCGGGCAGCGTATACGGATCATCTGACCCGCCGGCTCGCGCACAGCGCCTCCTGGCTGCCCACGGGGAGCGCGGCGTGAGGAAGCCCTTCGAGTACGCGGTGATCCGGCTGATGCCCCGGGTAGAGCGGGGTGAGCAAATCAACGTGGGCGTGATCCTCTACTGCCAGGCCCTCGGTTTCCTCGGCGCCCGTACCCATTTGGACGCCGACCGGGTGCGGGCGTTCGCGACAGACGTGGACCTGGTGGCGGTGGCTGGGGCGCTGGAATCCTGGGACCGGACCTGCTCCGGTGCCGGCCCGGCGCACCGAATGACGCCGGGGGAACGGTTCCGGTGGCTGGTCGCCCCGCGCAGCACCATCCTGCAGGCCGGGCCGGTGCACACCGGCCTGACCGCCGATCCCGCCGCGGAGCTGGACCGCCTGCTGGACAACCTGGTCCGCTGACACTGTCACTTCGGCAATAGGCACGTCACGCATCCCGCGGCTGACAAGACGGTGTCGCTGCTCCCCGGACGGCTATCGCTGGCCGGCGTCTCGGGTCACCTAACGCTACGCCAGCAGGTTTGCTTAGATCGATGTGGAGCATTGCGGGTGAGAGGGCTGGAGTTCGCCGCGGTTCCGTCATCTGAGACACCGATCCCACGGGCAACGTCTCCTCTGCCGACGGCGTTGTCGCAGCGGCATGGCGGCCCGACCCGGTGAGATTGCCTGGTGCAACCCCCGCACGCCGGTGCACTCGTTGGGCCGTCCAACATCCGCCTGTCGGTACCTGGCGGGAAGGGTGGCCGTGCAAACCTGACGCGAGGCCGGTGCCACAATCCGCTCGTGGATACGTCGTCCTTCGCCGCGATTTTCGGCCCGCCGTCGGCCGTTCCTGTCCCCGTCGACTGGGACGCGGTGGAGTCCTGGCTCGGTCTTCCTCTGCCCGGCGACTACAAGTCAGTGGCTTCCGCATACGGGCCGCTCGACATCGGTGAGTTCGTCTGGTTGCACACTCCCTGTGTCCAAGAGGGGCGTTTCGACTATGCCACCTGGCTGCGGGACACCCACCGACACTGCCGCATCTCCTCTCAGGAGGTCCCGCCGTTTGAGCCTCCGGCCTTGCATCCCGCGCCTGGTGGCTTGCTCGCCTGGGGGATGACACGATCGGCCGGCTACCTGTTCTGGGATACCGCAGCGTCTGAAGATCCGGACCGGTGGCCTGTGGTCGTCTTCCATCAGGATGCCGTCTACCAGCGCGTCAACCCATGGCACAGCTACGACATGCCGTTGCTAGAGACGCTGTCCACAGCCGTTCGCACCGGGCTTCCGCTGCCCGGCGGCGGGAGGATCGGGCCGCTGCCGGCGACCGCGCGGCCGACGGCCTTCCTGAACAACGTCGGCCCATGGACCCCGCCCGCGCCCCGGCCGCAGGTGGTACCCGAGGCGCAGCGGCGTGCCGCGCTCACTGAGGGTACCGGGCTGGAGGCGCTGATCCTGCTCGTGCCCCCGCCTGCGGCCCCCTACCTCGGCGGCGGCACCTGGGAGGAACTGTTCGAGGAGCTAGGCACGCGGCTGCCCGCTGAGTACGTGGCTCTGATGGACCGCTACGGGGCCGGCTGCTGGTCGAAGTGGCTGAGCTTCGTCACGCCGTTGCGGACCAATGGCCGCGGGTTCGCTTACCACGCCGCGCAGGCACTAGACGGGTACCGCAGCCTCCGCGCGGACTTTCCTCAGTACCACCCCCTGCCTGTCTGGCCTGAGCCTGGAGGCTTCCTACCCTTCGCGAGCTCAATTGACGGCGATCAGTTTGGATGGCTGACCGAGGGGGACCCCGACGAGTGGCCGCTGATCGTCTCACCCCGTCATGCCGACCAAGGGCCGCCCCTGCCTGGCAACCTGACGGACACCCTGGTGGAGTGGCTGCGTGGACGCTTCGCCACGGAGGGACTTCCCGGCCTGGACAAACTCGACGATCCGCTGGATTTTATCGATTTCGAGCCATGGGACGACGAAGCGTACTGGTAAACATGGTCTCCTGGTCGGCGTCCAGACCGCTGGACCGCCTGACACCACCTCAGCACGGCACGCTCCGGGGCAGGTGCCACGACGCACAACGGGCGCGCATGCCCGCGATACCTCCGGCGCACGCAACTGCCGCCGAGCGGGCGTCACGTTCCATAACAGGCGTCGCCAGGCCGAGCGCTCAGTCGTGCCGATATGCGGATGTCGAGGGTGCGGTCCGGATGAGGGGCGGCGGGTTGAGGGGCAGTGCGCCGATGGATGATCACCCGGGCTGCCGTCTTTCCGTCAGCGACGGCGAGCTGCGCCGTCCGGATCTGCCGTAACTCGTTCATCGAGCAGTCGCAACCCTCGGCACGCCCAGCGTTCGGAGCGCGAAGCAGTGCGCGGGTGTGCTACCGGTGTTCGGTCGTCCCCGAGGGCTGGAGCGTGTCGGTGATGAGGCGGAGTTGTTCCGGCGAGAGTTCGCCTCCGTGGCGGCGATAGGCGTGCGATCCAAGGCTGACGAGGACATCGTCAACGTTTGCCCACCGGCACGGTGTCCAGTACCTGCGGCTATTGAGCAGTTCCTCGCTGACCTGACGTACGTCGGACCGGGCGCCGAGAGCGGTCAAGGCTTCCGCGACCAGATCGACGGCCTTGCGCGGGCGGTTGCTGTCGGCGCAGGCCGGGACGAGCAGGAGCAGGCGCTCGGCCGGGGTGTGAACCTGATCCGGCTGGTGCGCTGCGGCGACGACTTCCGGCCACGCGAACGCCGGCCCTCGGAAGTGTCCCTCCATGGCGGCGAGAGGGACAGCCGCGTCGCCGGTGCCAGGATCGAGCACGTAGTCCACGCCGCCATCGTCTTCGAAGTTGCGCATGATGACGTGCAGCCGACAGTGCCCGGGAAGTGGCAGCGAGAATACCGGCCAACTGCTCGGGTCGAGGAAGGTGTCGACGATCTGCTCCAAGTCAGCCGGATCGACGTTGAAGGCGTCCGGCGCCGACGCGGATCCGCCAACGGTGAAAAGGAAAGCCGGCCAGAACAGCGTGTGCGACATCATGTCGGACCCGTCGACCAGCGGCGATCGTAGGAACGGCGGTTCGTACCCGTCCAAGTATCCAGGGATGATCACGTGGTCATCGTGACAGTGCACGCGCCGCATGTGGTCACCGGCCGTTGACGGACGTGTCGGCAAGGCCGATCAAGGCCCACATACCCGCTCACACCGCTGACCGCGCGGCCACCAGCCGCTACCGCCCGACCCTGCCAATGAGCGTGAGTCAGGTCGCGCCTTCGCTAGACCGTGACCTAGGCTGCGTCGTCATGGACGAGCCGCGCGGGTCAGGAGTTCTCCGTCATCGGTCGCTGCACGACGGCTTCGTATCGGCGGAAGGCCCGCAGCAGGCCTTCGCCGAGGCTATCGATCGACACATTGAGGAGCACTTCGGACCTGTCGAGTTCGTCTACCACGAGATCGCGTCGCACCTGGTCGGTGTGCATGTCTACGTCGTGGGACCGACGGAGGAGCGCCCGTACCGGACGCTGATCACGTCTGGGATGAGCGACCTGCCGATGACGATCCCGGACGGCCACGACATCAGCCCGTACGCAGAACTGATGCTCAGCCTGCCGGCCGATTGGCCGCTGACTGAGGTAACCGGGCTGGACGACGACCCGACCGGCTGGCCGCTGCGAGTCCTCAAGCAGATTGCTCGACTGCCGCACGAGTACGGCACCTGGATCGGCGAATGGCATTCCGTGCCGAATGGCGACCCCGCGCAGCCGTACGCTGCGGGCACCCTGTTCTCCGGGGTCGTCGTCACACCGATGCTGCGTGTGCCGCCCGAGGCCAGGACCATCGAGGTCCGCGGCGGCAGCCGAATCGCGTTGCTCGCGTTGATCCCTCTGCACCCGGATGAGACGGCGGTCAAGATCGAACACGGGACTGACGCACTCATCGAAGTGCTCGATCGTGGCCGCGTCACCGAATTGCTGGACCCGCGCCGGCCCTCGTACGCCTAAGAGCTCGATCGCGCGCCGACCAAGGTCATGTGCGCGCTTCCGCCGCCGAGTGGGCGCGCCGGAACGCAGGAACTCCCGTCACTCTCCGTAGATGTCCGGCGCAGGCACGATCGAACTCCGTTGCAAAGCGACATGACGAGGTGGGCTCGGCCCTCTGCACGGCGGTGCCGACTCCTGCGACCGCCCGGCACGCGCAGTTCGACCTGCGGCGAGGAACGGTCGCCGCTCAGGCCCAGCGCACTACGTCGTCGTGGTTCAGCCTCGGCAGTCGGGTACCAGGGGTCCTTGCCGGGAGGTCCGATGTTGACCACCAGGATCGATTGGAACCGGCCTTCGGGAAGGAAGTCGACGTCGATGCTGGCGGCGTCGAAGCCGCCCATCGGATCGGCTGCCAGCCCCTGAGCGCGGACGGCGAGCATGAAGTTGCCGGCCTGCAGGCTCGCATTGAACGAGGCGGTTGCGGCGCGCAGGGCGTCGTTCCCGGCGAAGACGTCTCTCAGCTCCGGCTTGTACGGCAGTACGGTCGGGATGTGCTCGTGCCGTCACCAGCGCGCCGGCGAGGACCGGTCTGTCCGAATACCACCCCAGCACCCGACAGATCTTTCACTTTCTCGGACCACTGTCTGGTACGCGCCCCCGTTCGACATGATTAACAGGACGCCGACCGGGCGCCGGGCACCGAGAGGAGCGCAGATGCCCTTCGTCGACATTTCGCTGGCCCGCGGCAAGTCGGACCAGTATCTCGCCTCCGTCTCCGAGACGGTGCATGATGCGTTGGTCGCCGGGCTGAACATCAAACCCGATGACAATTTCCAGCTCATCCACCAGCACGACCCGGGTGAGATTGTCTTCAACCGTGGCTTCCGTGGCGGCCCACGCTCCGATGACTGGATCGTGTTCACGATCACCGATGATCTAGACCGTGGTGAGCGGGCCAAGCGCAGGTTTTACCAAACGCTGGTCCGCCTGCTCGAAGAGCGTCCTGGCGTCCGTCCCGCCGACGTGTTCGTCATCATGACCGGAGTCCCGACGGAAAACTTCTCCTTCGCTGGCGGAGTGATCGGCACCGACATCGAGGCCGCCGAGTCGCTCGAAGCGGCGGCGAGAGCCTCAGGCACCCGCGACACGTACACCAGGGCCGAAATGACGTACGCCGTCACCCGGCTCTTCGGCAACCGCGATCGTGGCCCCATCCTCCCGATGCTGCGCGACGATGTCGTCCTCACCCTGCCCACCACGCTGCCCTACGGCGGCGAGTTCACCGGCCCCGCGGCCTTCGACGACTTCTTCGCGAAGATCCCGGGCGGTGGCGCCGTCTGGAAGTCGTTCGACACCGTCGTCGATGACGTCCTCGCCGCCGACGACCACGTCATCGCCCGACTCGCCAACACGGCCGTACTCAAGGCAAACGGCAAGACGATCGTCTTCCAGAACCTCTGGCTCTTCGGAGTCGCGGCCGGACGCATCACTAGCGCCCAGCTCTACGCCGACACCGCCGCCGCGACCAGCGGCACACCCGATTGATCGAGGTTTCGCCCGACAAGACGCCTTCCGCTACGAACAAAGGCGTCATCACCCAGAACCGCACCGCGGTCTCTTGTGGAATCGAAGCCCCTTAACCAATCGAGACGATGGCTAGACATGCCGCGGCCGACCCAGCTGCTGGTCCGCGTCGCGGCCGTTGGGACTGTCAGGCTCACCCGGCGACCCGAGCAACCACCGGGTCCGCGTACACGATCGCGGCCAGCAACGCCCGGTCGTCCACCCGTCGGCGACCACCACCCTGCCGACGGACCGGCGCGGGCGGGATCAACGGCACCGCGATCTCCACAGGTCATCCAACGCCCAGGTACAGATCATGGCCTCTGGCTACCCGGTAGCCGTTCTTCAGGCTTCTGAGGCAGCCAGTCGGAGCCGCATAGCTGGATAAGTCGTGCGGACGAAGCCAAGCGAGTGATAGAGCGGCTCGCCATTCGGGCAGGCGCGCAAGTCCACAGTCCGGATTCCGCGGTCGCAGTACCAATCGAGCAGTGCCGTCATACACAGTCGGGAGTACCCGCGTCGCCGCTGGTCCGGATCAGTCACCACGTTGAAAACGTATCCGTGCTCGCTCGTCGGATCGTCTGGCCCGCCGAGTCGGCAGTCGACAGCACCAACCGCACACGCAGCCAATGCGCCGGGCCGGTCAACACGGTCGACAACGAAGGCAACCATTGTCGGGTCCGGAGCAGCGAGCCGGGTCTGGAGGACCTCGAACGTCACACCCCGCCACTCGTCAGCGGCCGGCTCGGGCGAGGCGATCTCCCCCAAGAACACCCCACGCAGGCGAACCAGCTCCGCTGCATCTGCCTCCGTCGCCCTGCGCACCTCACCCATGGCCTGGAAGGTTAGTCACCACTCGCCCCCGCGACGCGCCGCCCTTGCTGTCGGCACGGGGGACAGTGAACCGGGCTCAGGGGCACACAACCGCGCCCGACCCGACGCGGCAGTCAAGTGACGTTGGAGTACTAAGTGCGTCGGAATCCGGACGTCGCGGGGCCAGCGGGCCCGCCGACTCCCACGACGTCCGGATTGCCGTGGCTTAGCTAGGCGAGGTCAGCAGGTGCGGGAGTTGTAGGCGGCCCAGTAAGGGCCGCCGCCCTGAGGCGGGTAGAACCTGAAGTTGCCGTCGGGCGAACGCTGCAAGACGAATTCGTGCGAGCTGTACGGGCTCCTGGAACCCGTTGCCCCGCGGTACACCACATACAGCCACCCGTTCTGGTTGTCGTGCTGCACCAGCCTGTCGCCAGCCTTCGTCCAGCTGTTCCGGCCTGCCGAGCCGTCCGCGACGAGGCTCTTGTCGCGCTGGAAATTCCTCGTCGCGGCATCGGTCTGGTCGCCGAAGACGCCGTCGATGCCGGACGAGGGCAGGTAACCATTTGCCCAGAGAATGGTTTGCCACAGACAGGCGACGTTCGAGTTGCGGTGCGTAGTGACGTTGACGACGCCCTCGTCATCGAAGTCGTCAGACACCGCGCCGCTGCCGTAGACGTACGCCCTGCCGGTGTAGGAGCCGCTGGCCGCAGCCGGCGTGGCGATGGCGACGTTGATGCCGATGGCCAACGCGGCGCCGACGACGGGGACAGCAGCCTTATTCAGCATGCGACGGATGGAGTGGAGCGAGGACATGCATCTCCTTTGGTTGAGGATCAATCTGGGGCCAAGGGCGGTGGCCCAGCGGGTGGGCCGGGTTGGTGATCGAGATGACGCTCGCGATCCCCTGGATGGCCTTGACGCAGTCGCCGGATCTGCTGTCACGACCATCGCTGCGAACGCCACTGCGACAGCCGTCAGTAGCGCACCAGTCCTGGACTTCGGTGAATCTGATGCTCTCGAAGCAGGGTGTGGACAATCGGTCCCGTTTGGCTACGCGCCGTCGTTGGGCAGCCAGGGCATGGGAGGTGCTCTCGGGTGGGCGGGGAGGACGGGTGAAACGGTACGGTGGGGCCCGTACAACCGCCGCACAACTGGCGTATAGATCATCTACTCGCCCGCGGCATCCGGGTGTTGTGCGCCTGGTGACAGATGGCAGCGCCCACATGTGAGGTGCCTGGTTGCGTTTCGAACTACTTGGCCCGTTCCGGGTGTACCACGAAGGCCAGCCGGTGCCGCTGGGCTCGGTGAAGCAGCGTCTCCTGTTGGCCACCCTGCTGCTGCGCCCGAATGAGGTTGTCGGCACCAACGAGTTGACCGCGATGCTGTGGGGCGACGAAGAGCCGGCGTCGGCGGCTGCGAACCTACGCACCTATGTGCGCGGGTTGCGGCGGTCGCTGGGCGGCGGGGCGCCCTGGGATGGGATAACCGCTGCGGCCGGCGGCTACCTGCTGCGGGTGGGCCCAGGCGAGCGGGACCTGGACCTGTTCGACGCTGCGGCGGCGCGGGGCCGCGAAGCGCTCGCCGCTTCGAACGTGGACCGGGCACAGGCCGAGCTTTCCGCCGCGGTGGGCCTGTGGCGGGGGGCTGCGCTGTCCGACCTGCCCCTGCGCCCGGCGCTAGCTCGGCGGGTGGCGCAGTTGGAGGAGCGCCGGTTGCTCGTCGAGGAGGACTACGCCGAGGCGGTGCTGGCGCTCGGCGCTTCGGCCGATGTGGTGCACCGGTTGCGCGGCCTGCTTGACCGGCATCCGCTGCGGCAGCGGGCGTGGGGCCAGCTGATGGTGGGCTTGTACCGCATCGGAGACGCGGCAGGCGCACTGGAGGCCTTCCGCCAGGCTCGGCAGGTGCTGGCGGAGGAGACCGGCCTCGATCCCGCGCCGGAACTCATCAAGTTGTACGACGACATCCTGCATCACCGCCCGGAACTGGCAGGGCAACCGCCAACGGGGGCGGACGGGCCGGCGCCGAGCACGGGGCCGGGGCCGCTCATCCAGCGCCCCGAGCAGTTGCCACGTGCGGTGCCCGAGTTCGTCGGCCGCAACGCCGAGTTGGCGAGCCTCGACGCGCTCCTGCACGACGGGGCGCAGGAACCGACGAGCGTGGTCATCTCGGCGGTGTCAGGCATGGCTGGTGTCGGCAAGACCGCCCTGGCGTTGCACTGGGCGCACCGGGTCGCCGACCGCTTCCCAGACGGGCACCTCTATGTGAACCTTCGCGGGTACGACGAAGCCGGCGTGGTGTCCCCGCCAGACGCCCTGTCCGGCTTCCTCGAAGCGCTCGGCGTACCCCACACCCGGATACCCTCCGGCCTGGAAGCCCGGACTGGTCTCTACCGCAGCCTGCTGGCCTCGCGCCGGATGCTCCTGGTACTCGATAACGCTCGCGACTCCGCCCAGGTTCGGGCGCTGCTGCCCGGAGCCGGCGGCTGCATGGTTCTGGTCACCAGCCGCGACCGGCTCGACGGCCTGATCGCCGCCGAATGCGCCACGCCGTTGACACTGGGCGTGCTCACAGCCCAGGAGTCGATGAGCCTGCTCGCCAGGCGGCTCGGGGCCAGCCGGCTCGCCTCCGAGCCGGCCGCGGTGGCCGACATCATCGAGGCCGCTGGCCAGCTCCCGTTGGCACTGTCGATTGTGGCGGCGCGCGTCGCCACCCATCCCACGTTTCCGCTCGGTGCCATCGCGGCCGAACTGCACTCAGCCGAGGCGAGGCTGGACGCGTTGGCCGACGGTGACGCCCGGCGCGTCTTCTCCTGGTCGTACCTGGCCCTGGGGCAGGACGCAGCCCGGCTGTTCACCCTGCTGGGGCTGCATCCGGGCCCGGACCTGACCGCCGCCGCGGCCGCGGCGCTCGCCGGCGCGTCGACCGCGGCCGTCACGGCGCGACTGCGGGAGTTGACCCGGCTCCACCTGCTGGCCGAACACATGCCCGGCCGGTACGCCTTCCACGATCTTCTGCGCGCCTATGCGGCCGAGCTCGCGGAGTCCTCGGAGCGCGTCGACGAACGCGTAGCAGCCCGACATCGCCTGTACGACCACTACCTGCACGCCGCCTATCCGGCCGCCCTACTGCTCCAGCCGCAGTGGCCCCCGATCGAGCCGGTGCCCCCGCTGCCCGTGCCCGACAGGCGGCCGGCGACCGATCACGACGGCGCGCTCGCCTGGTTCACAGCCGAGCACCGGGTGCTGATCCGGGTGGTCCGACAGGCCGCCGAGAACGGCTTC
The DNA here is from genome assembly GCF_044456245.1 of Micromonospora sp. NPDC051006. Taxonomy (NCBI): domain Bacteria; kingdom Bacillati; phylum Actinomycetota; class Actinomycetes; order Micromonosporales; family Micromonosporaceae; genus Micromonospora; species Micromonospora sp. NPDC051006. The sequence goes on along the minus strand of NZ_JBITFP010000006.1, from coordinate 22,376 downwards.
GAAGTGCACGCCTGGCAGATCGCCTGGGCGTTGAACACGTTCGTGGCACCGCGCGGCCTGTGGCAGGACCAGCTCGCCATCCAACGGGTCGCGCTGGCCGCGGCAGAGAAGATCGACGACCTCGCCGGTCAGGCCGCCGCCAACCGGTTGCTCTCCCGCGCACTGACCCGACTCGGCGACCACGCCGCGGCCGAGTACCGGCTGAAGCGCGCGCTCGAGCTACACGAACGTCTCGGCGACCCGACTGGTCAGGCCCAGACGCTGCACAACTACTGCGAACTCTGCTATCTGGACGGCCGGCTCGACGAGGCGCTCGCACACGGTCGTGAGGCGCTGCGGCTCTACCGGCTGACCGGTAACCGCTCGGGGGAAGCGCGGACGTTGAACGCGATCGGTTGGCTGCTGGCCACCACCGGCGACTACGTCCACGCCATCGAGAGTTGCATCGAAGCACTCGCCCACCAGAGACCCAGCGGCGACCGCAACGGCCAGGCCGCGACGCTGGACAGCCTCGGCTTCGCCTACGACCGCCTCGGTCAACGCGACCGCGCGGCCGACTGCTACGAGCAGGCGATCCAACTCTTTCGTGACTCCGCCGACCGGTATCACGAGGCGGAGACCCTCATCCGGCTCGGGGACACCCGGGAAGAGATGGGCGACCAAACAGCTGCAGCTGCCGCCTGGCGCCGGGCCGTGCGGATCTACGAGGACGTGGGCGACCCCGCAGCCCAGGAAGCCCGCCGCCGCCTCGAACGCCTCGTTTCGTCCTAGTTCTACCGGGTCTGCGTCGCAGCTCGCACCCTTGAACGCCCCGGCCAAGATCGCCACGGCGGTCGACGGACGTTGAGCGCGGCCCGAATCGGGCCGCTCACTCAAATCATGCGTCGTAGCGTGGTTTCCACGGCATCGATCAGCGGATCACCCTCAGTCAGTGGGTGCCGTGCGAGACCGAGCTCGACGTCCGGCAGGGTGGGCAGGGCGTCCGCGTCGTGGCAGGCCATGACCGGTTCGAGGTTCGCGGGCATGAGCGCTGCGACGCCGAGCCCGGCCCGTACCGCGGCAAGCACACCGATCAGGCTGTTGCTTTCGAACGCCACCCGCCAGCGTCGATCGGTCCCTTCCAGCGTTTCCAGAACTGATGTACGCCAGGAGCACGGGTTCGAGAAGAGCACCACTGGCAGCGGATCGGCAGCCACGTCCACCCCCTGACCGATCGCCCAGACCAGCGGGCGGCGTATCGTCCAGCGCGGCGGCCCGGGAACGTCCGGCACCGCGTCGAGCACGATCTGGACGCGCCCCGCGTCGTAGGCCTCCCGCATCGCCGCGCTGGAAATGCTGAGCACCTCCAGCGTCGCACCGGGGTGCAGTCGGGCGAGGTCGGCGAGGGCCTGCGGAAGGTGGGACGCGGCGAGGTCTTCGAGCAGCCCGACGACGCAGTGTCCGGTGAGCGCGCGTCCGGTTTCGGTGAGTGCCTGTGCGGAGAGCGAGAGAATGCGTTCGGCGTACGGCAGGAGCTCCTCACCCGCGCGGGTCGGCGAGACGCCAGACGGCGACCGGTGCAGCAGCGGACGGCCGACAACCCTCTCCAGCTTGCGCAACTGCTGGCTGAGCGCGGGCTGAGTATGTCCGAGCGCGGTCGCGGCGCGGCTGATGCTGCCCGCCCGCACGGCGGTGACGAACGACCGCAGCAACGCGGTCTCAAGATCTCTCGCCATAACGATTCATTATGCCAGCGCCAACAAACTAACCACTTCCTATGAGGTGGCGGGCGGCCTAGCGTCAAGCAGGTGACCAGATACCGCCAGGTGCTCGCCGTACCAGGGATGGCATCGCTGTTGGGCGTATCGCTGCTCGCCCGTGTCGCGATCACGGCTGACGTGATGGCGCTGACGATGTATGTCGTGCTGGGTCTGGACATGAGCTACGCGGCAGCGGGTGGCGTCGCGGCGGCTCTGACCGCCGGGGTGGCGCTGGGCGGGCCGCTGCTTGGCCGCATGATCGACCGGCGAGGGCTGCGTACCGTGCTGCTGGTCACTGTCGTACTGCAGGTCGTGTTCTGGCTGAGCGTGCCGATTCTGTCGTACGGGATCCTGCTGGCCGCCGCCTTCGCGGCGGGTCTCCTGATGGTGCCGGCCCAGCCGGTTACGAGGCAGGCGATCGCGGCGATGACGACGGCGGGACAACGCCGGGCCGCGTTCGCGCTGGAATCGGTGCACGGCGAACTGTCGTACATAGTAGGCCCGGCGATAGTGATCCTGTGCGCGGCAAAGATGTCCCCCGATTTGGTGGCGTGGGGGGTCGGCGCCGCGATCGTGACTGGCGGAGCCGGGATCGCCTTGCTCAACCCGCCGCTGCGTGCCGAGGACGAGGCGGACCTTGGCGCGACCGGACGGCCCCCGCGCCGGGAGTGGCTGGGCGTCAGCATGATTGCCGTACTCACGATGGCGCTCGGTACCACGACGCTGCTCAGCGGCGTCGACCTCGCCATCGTCGCCACGCTCAAAGAAGCAGGTCAGGTTTCCTGGGCCGCCGTGGTCATAGCCGTGTTCGGCGTGGCCTCCGTCGCCGGCGGGCTGATCTATGGCGCGCTGCCCCGACCACTGCCCACGTGGCTGCTGCTCGGCTCGCTCGGGCTCGTGACGATTCCCGCCGGACTTGCCCACGGCTGGCCCTGGTTGTGCGTGGCCGTTGTCGGCGCCGGGCTCCTCACCGCGCCGACCCTTTCGACGGTGGCCGACGCGGTGAGCCAGCTAGCGCCGGCCACCGTGCGGGGTGAGGCGACAGGCCTGCAATCCTCGGCGCAGAGCGCGGGTTTCGCGCTCGGATCCCCGATCGTCGGGGTGGCGATCGACGTCTCCGCGCCAGCGGGCGGCTTCGCCGCGGCCGGGCTGGCCGGCCTCGCCGCCGCGCTGACCGGATGCCTGCTGTCCCGCCGCTCGCCCGCCCGAACGCGATCCCCGCTCAGCGACCTCGGCCGCGCCGACACCCCCATAGCACCAGGTGTGTAGCCGAGACTCCCGGTCGGAGACCGCCTAGTTTGCCGTGTTTGACCTGGCTATGGCTCGTTGGAAAGGACGTCGATGGTCACCGACGCCGGCCGATAACAGTCATGATCTTTGCTGGGCGGGCCGCCTATGATCGGTGACCCGCGTCAAGGAGGCCCGATGGAGACATAGCGCTTCCTGGCCGCTGTCATGATGAATGCTGCCGGCGGTGGCGGCGAAGAGACGGGGCATGTTCGCGGTGTTCCCACCGTGGCGGTACAACATCGACCCCGCAGCGCGGCGGCTGCTCGACGACGCTGGCACAGCGCGCAGAACGCCGACTGCCCAGCCGTCATCAACTGCCTGCGGATGAGGAGCCGGCGCCCGTCGGGTTGAGGAAGACGAACCGGATCGCCGGGTTACGCGCGGTGAGCCGTCGTCTGGCCTCGTCGGCCAGGTCCTCGATGTCGCCGGCCCTGACTTGGTCGGCAAAGTCGACCTTCGCGACAACGAGAATGTCGTCGGGACCGAGTTGCAGGGTCAGCAGCTCCACGATGCGATGCACGTTTGGTAGTGCGGCCAATTCCCGGCGAATCTCGTCCTGAACTGGCTCCCTCGCTGGCCGGCCGACGAGCAGGGCGAGGTTGTTGCGGGCCAGAATGGTGGCCACCACGAGGAGCAGTACACCGATGGCGATTGATGCGATGCCATCCCAAACCGGGTCACCGGTCAGCTCGGCGAGCCCCAGGCCTGCACCGGCCAACCCCAGGCCGATCAGGGCGGCGATGTCCTCCAGGAACACCGCCTTGATGGCGGTGTTGGGCGTGCGCCGCAGGACCCTAGCTGAACTGATGCCCCAGCGCTTGGCCCGGCGCCGTACCTGCCGCACCGTCCGCGTCAGAGATATCGACTCCAGGACGAAGGAGACGACCAGCACCGCGTACGAGACGTTGTAATCTCCAGTCTCCTCGGCCGATGCGATGACGTGTACGCCGTGGGTGATGGAGAAGCCGGCGCCGCTGACGAAGGTGAAGACCGCGGCGAGGAGGGCCCAGATGTAGCTCTCCCGGCCGTAGCCGAAGGGGCGCGTGGGGTCGGCCCGGCGGCCGCCACGACGCAGTGCCACGAACAGCAGCACCTCGGTCGTGGTGTCGGCGAAGGAATGGGCGGCTTCCGACAGCATGGCCGCCGAACCCGAGAGCAGGCCCGCAACCACCTTGGCCACGGCGACAGCGACGTTGACGGAACCGGCCACGATCACCGTGCGGACGCTCTGCGACTGCCCGTCCGATTCCGTCATGAAGCCAGGCTATGGGCCGGGAGTCGGCCGGGCGGACAAACCGACAGGCACCGCGGTGTCGCGGGGGGCCGACACGAGCACGTCGATGACCTGCCCGTCCTGGTCGACCGCCCGGTGCACGTACCGCCGTCAGGCGACGCCCCCCGTGAAATGATCCACCTATGCTGACCCGCCGCCATCTCAATCGTGCCCTGCTCGCGCGGCAGCTGCTGCTGGAGCGCTCGCCGCTGGGCCCGCTGGAGGCGATCGAGCATCTCATGGGCCTACCCGCCCAGGCGCCGAACCCGCCCTACCTCGGGCTGTGGACGCGGCTGCAGCGGTTCCAGATCGAGGACCTGTCGGCACTGCTCACCTCCCGCGCAGCTGTGCGCACCGCGCTGATGCGGGCCACGCCGCACCTGGTCAGCGCCCGCGACGCCACGGACATCCGGCCGCTTCTGCTGGCCGTGCAGGACCGCCACCTGGGCCCGTCGGGGCGCGAGCGGCTGCGCGGAGCCGATCCGGGCCGGGTCGCCGCCGCGGGACGGGCCCTTGTCGAGGAGCGGCCGCGCACCATCAAGGAGCTCGGCGCGGAACTCAGCGCACGCTGGCCCGACGCCGAGCCCGCTGCGCTCGGCGCGGCGGTGCGCGCGGGCGTGCCGCTGGTGCAGGTGCCGCCGCACGGGCTGTGGGGCGCGGTCGGGCAGCCCGCGTACACCAGCGCCGAGCAGTGGCTGGGCGCCGGCGGCGCCCCGGGGACCACTCTGGGCGACCTGGTGCTGCGGTATCTGGCGGCGTTCGGCCCCGCGACGGTGCAGGACGTGCAGGCCTGGTCGGGGCTCAGCGGGCTGCGCGAGGTGACCGACCGGCTCGGGGACCGGCTGGTCGCCTACCGCGACGAGGATGGCACCGAGCTGCTCGACCTGCCCGACGCCCCGCTGCCGCACCCGGACACTCCGGCGCCGGTGCGCTACGTCGCCGACTTCGACGCGATCGTGGTCTCCCACGACGACACCAGACGGATCATGGACGACCGGGACCGCCGCGACGTGTTCGGCGTGCCCGGCATCATCCCCGGGACGGTGTTGGTCGACGGGTTCGTCCAGGCCATCTGGAAGATCACCCGGCGGAAGGGCGCGGCGACGCTGGTCGTGCGGCCGCTGTTCCAGATCCCCACCCGCGACGTGCACGACCTGACCGAGGAGGGCGAGCGCCTGCTCGCGTTCGCCGCGCCCGACGCCGTACACCGCGACGTGCGGTTCAATTCCCGCTGGTGAGCCGTGCCCGCCTGCCCGTGGCCAGCATCGTCTCGCCCAGCGCGATGATCAGGACGAGGATCTTTCGGCGGCCGGGCTAGGCGTGACGCCCGAGCAACGGACTCGATCGGCGGTCAGCAGGCGGTCAGCCTTCCCGGTAGGCGGGCAGCCCGAGCGCGGTGCGGACTCTGCCGGCCTCCTTGGCTCCGCTGTGCGCCGCTGCTGCGCGGATCTCCCGCATCAGCGCGTCGGCGTCCGTCGCCTCGCCGGCTCGCCGCCAATGCCGTAACGCGACGTCGTTCTCTTTGAGGAGTGCGGCAATCGGCGCTCGGACCTTTGCCGGCCAGACCGTCTCGCGCAACTCGACCGCGTGCGCCGCGTTCGTCCGGGCCACGTCGGCGGCCAGCGTACGGACCGTCCGCCATGGCTTCCCGGCGTTGACCGCGTCCTCCAGCTCTTCCAACGCGGTGTTGTACGGCGCAACGATCGCCGGGTAGCGGCTCTTCGCCTCAGCAAGCGTCAGCGCGGCCGGGGTGGTCGGCGCGGCGCTCTGCCAAACCGGCGCTGGAGCTTGCGGGTGCACCTGTTCGCCGCCACCGCACCCGGCGAGCAGCACGATCAGGGGTAGGACGGCCGTCCAGCGACGCACGGAAACTTCCCATCTGCCGAGCTCCGAGACACCGGGAGTCTAGGCGTCACCTGCCCGGGCGACTACCCAGCGACGGTGGGGCCGCCGGTGGGAGGGTGAACGAGGATCCGTTCACCGGCAACCGGTACGTCGATTGGGTGCCCATGACGGACTCGTCCCTGGCACCCAATCGATGCAGTGACGCGCTGACGACCGTGCCCGCCCCGACGACGGGGCGAGCACCGTCACCGCCGGTGAGGACACCTGATGCCCCGACGCCTGACTCGCCTGGAGACCGAGGTGCTCGTCATTCGGCGCATGATCGTGCTGCGGGACGAGGAGGCGACTACGACGCGTCCGGCGAGGAATGGCTGTCGGTCTTCCCCAACTGCGTCGTCGCGCTCAGCGCCGGCGTCACCGACCACCACGACCATCCTGACATCCGCTGTCGGGCCAACCCGCTGTGCTTGTTAACCGTTCAGGCCGGCGTAAGCGCGGAGCGCCTCGTGAGTCGTCGGCAGGCCGTGCTGGCGGAGCGGGCCTTGAGGCCCCGAAGAGCCGAACACATGCGGGTTGTCGATGAGCCAGGCGACCACCGCCCGCTGCGCCGCCGTCAGTTCCTCGAAGCCGCGGCCGTGATCCGATTCCATCTGCGGAAACGCGCACCCCAGCACCACGTTGAAATGGTTGTGCCAGTTCGACGTGGGTTGCTCGGCGAGCACCGCCGCGACGAGGTCCGACCGCACCTCCTCGGCCACCGGCGCGGCGAAGGCGTCGAGCACTTCGAGTGCCACGTCGCTGGGGCTGGCAAACCAGATTGTCTGCCCGGTTTTCTGTTGGCGAATGGCCGCCCATCCGCGTAGCTCGGCTATTGCCGAGTCCGGCACCTCTTCACCGGCCAGCTGCGCCCACGCCACAGCAGCCGCCCACCTCAAGTCGGGATCTGTGCCTGCAAGGTTTCTGTCGAGCAGGTCCGCTACAGGCTGCGTCAACGCACCGCCGACCAGTCCTAACGAGATCAGCGCCGCTCCCACTATCTGCGCCGGGCGCTGGTCGTCGGAGGCGATTTCGAGCAGGCGGGGGCGGATCGACGTCATCTCCTCCGAAAACCAGGCCAAGGCGTGGATCGCCTCCCCGACCACTTCGGCGTCTGAGTCGGCCAGGCATGTCAACAGCAGCGGGACGCCGGCCCGGACGGCGTCGTACGCGGCGAGCGCGTGCCGGGTCTCGAACAGGCGCCGCTCGGGCTTAGTGAGCGGAAGCGGCTGCCTCTGCCCGGTACTAACGACCTCGTACCAATCCTTCATCGCTTGCGACCAGCGGCGCCAGGTCTCCTCGGGGACGTGGGCCACGTCGTTGCGGATTTCGGCGATGGGGAAGCCGCTGGCGGGTATGTCGTAAGGCGTGTAACCGACAGCGAGGCAGGAGAGCAGCTGAATGACTTCGTGCCGGGCGGGTGTGGCGGGGTCGGCCAGCAACTCCAGCAGGAACGGGACCGCGTATGCGCTGGCCTCGTACCGGGTCCCCTGGTGGTAAATGTTGCCGTAAAGCTCGTACATTGCCGCGCTACGGACCTCGGCGTCGGATGACCGCAGATCACGAATGAGGCCAGGCACGTCCTCGGCACTTCCGTACGCGTGCGTCAACGACGCCCAGTCGATGCTGTCCAGATCAAGTCGCACCCGCCGCATTCTCCACGAGGTGAGCCCATGATGGGGTACCCCTCGATGTTCGCTGCAGCCATCAGCGCCCGGATCGAGCAGACCACCGGCTGGTCAATACCCCGGTTCGTGCGCACTCCGCGCTCACCTGCGGGGACAGGGGCTCTGCTACGTCCTCGCGGTGTCCTGCCGCACCGGGCGACGGTGCCCGACAGCCGCGGCCGGGGTGACCAGGGTGGCGGCACGGGAGCACGGAGTCGGGCTCCGGGTACCAACGCCGACCGGACCACAACCGGCGCTGCGGCGGGGCGAGCAGCGCCTGCCGTTCGGCTACCGACTTATCACCGGATCCGATGACGCTCGGTCAATGGTCGAGTTGGCCCGGGCGTAGGTCGTCGAGATGGCATCGTATGTTCGTTGGGTCTCGGTGATGGGCTCAGACATGTGGGCGAGGCTATCGCCCTGCGGACTGCTTGCCTTCGGGCAGCAAAGAGGCAGCAAGAGCGACGCGAACCGAAAGCCGAGCCATCGTCGGAAGGCGTCGCCCCTGCACTCAGCCACGTCCCGTAACAGCGAACCACGGCCGTTGATAAGCCATACCCGGCTCCCCCGCGGGGTCGTCGCCTTTCCTGGTCAGAGTGAACACGTTGCCGGCGCCGAGGCGGACGCGGTGAGTTCGGCGAGGAACGCCTCTATCGCCGGGCGCAGCGGTCCCGTGCCCCGGCTCCGGGTCACCGCGAAGATCCGCCGCTCGGTCACCGGTTCGGTGAGCGGCTCGACGTGCACGGTTGGCGGCACCTCGCGCAGCGCCATCTCCGGCACGAGGGCCGAGCCGAGCCCGGCGCCGACGAGGTCGAGCGTCAGCGCGAAGTCGATCGCCCGGTGGCGGATGTCCGGCTCGAATCCGGCCAGCCGGCAGGCGTGCAGTGTGGAGCGCAGGCACGGGGTGCCCTCGGCGCTGGCCACCCATCGCGCGTCGCGCAGGTCGCCGAGCCGGCCCGACCGGCTGCCCCACCGGGCCGGCGTGATCAGATGCATCGGGTCGTTGGCGATCGGGTGTCGGTCCAGGTCGGGCGGGAGCGGCGTCGGGACGTGGTCGTACTCCTGAAGCACGATCACATCGAGCGTGCCCGAGCGCAGGTCGAGCCGGCTCTGCTGGTCCTCTGCCTCGAAGACGCGCACGTCCAGGTCCGGATGCCGGGCGATCGCCCGTGCGGCGGCCGGCGCGACCAGGGCGCCGGCCGCCGAGGGGAAGGCGCCCACTCGTACGGCGCCGCTGACGTCGCGCCGCAGCGCGGCGAGCCCCGCCCTGGCTTGCTCGACCGCGCTGATGATCTGCTTTGCGTGCTCGGCGAGCACGTAGCCGGCCGGGGTGAGCACGACCCCTCGACCCGAACGTTCGACCAGCTCGCAGCCAGCCTCGCGAGCGAGCTGACCGAGCTGCTGGGAGACCGCGGACGGGGTGACGTGCAGGGCCGCCGCGGCAGCGGTGATCCCGCCGCGCAGGGCCACCTCGTACAGCACGCGGAGCCGTCGTACGTCGAGATCCATGAAGTGAGGCTACAGGAAGGCTTAAGAACCATGAACTTGTGCTAACAGGTGGTGGCCCGCAGAGTTGATCTCATGAGAATGTCGCACCGGCTCCAGGCGGTCCTGGTCGCCGCCATCTGGGGCGTGAACTTCGTGGTCGTCGACGTCGGCCTGCGGGAGCTGCCGCCGCTGGTTCTGACCGCGCTGCGGTTCGTCGTCGTCGCCGTACCACTGGTGTTCCTCGTGCCCCGGCCGACCGCCCGCGCGCGCTACATCGTCGCCTACGGCCTGATCCTCGGGGTGCTGAAGTTCGGGATGCTGTTCAGCGCGATGGCCCTGGGCATGGGCGCCGGCCTCGCCTCCCTGGTGCTTCAGGCGCAGGCCCTGGCGTCGGTGGTGCTCGCCGCGCTACTGCTGCGGGAGCGCCCCGCCACGCGGCAGATCGCCGGCGTGCTGGTCGGCTCGGCTGGCATCGGTGTGCTCGCGGTCTCCGGCGGTGGGCACACCACTGCAATCGGCTTCGCGTTCACGCTCTTCGCCGCCGCGAGCTGGGCCGTCGCGAACATCGTGGTACGAGCCAGCGGCGAAACCCGGCCGATCTCCCTGCTCGTCTGGTCCAGTCTGATGCCACCGCTGCCGCTGTTCGGCCTGGCGGCCGTCGTCGACGGCCCGCAGGTGGTGCTCGACTCGCTGCTCGGCCTCTCCTGGCGCGCCCTGGCCGCGGTCGGGTACGTCGCCTACGTCTCGACCCTGGTCGGGTTCGGCCTCTGGAATCATCTCATCGGCCGCTACTCGGTCGCCCGGGTCGCGCCGTTCAGCCTGCTCGTGCCCGTCTTCGGGCTCACCGCGTCGTGGCTGTTCCTGCGCGAGCGGATGACCGGCGGCGAGGTGCTGGCCGCCCTGATCGTGCTGGTCGGGCTCGCGCTCGTGGTCGGCGGCGTCCGCCCGCCGAATGGGCTGGCCGACCGGGCGCGATCGGCCAGCCCACCCGGCTACCTGAACCGTCGAAACGACCTACCCGACCGGGCGGGACGCGCTAGCTGATCAGGGACGCACTAGGTGTCGGGGTGCAGTTTCCGCTGGTGGCGGGGCAGCGGCTCGCGGTTCCGCCTCAACGCCTGACTACTCGGGTTGGATGACCAACTGAGCGAACGCAAACGCGCGACCGACGCGCGGACGAGGCAACCCCTTCTCTGCACGCAACTGCTCGAACCCTGGCGGCTCGGACCCAACCCGTCTACCACGACGGGCGGGCTGGGTCCCATTAGTCCCACCACATGCTTGACGAATCCGTCTCAACACATGCTTGACTTTTCAGCTAGGTTTCGGTCCAACCTCTCGGGCGGCGGGTCTCTGCGACGTGCTGTTGCACTTGTGGGAGTGGGTCGCCGATGGCTGCGTCAGGAGGGTGAGGCGGTGGGGGTCGCTGCCGGGTCGTAGTCGGCGTCGGATCGGAAGTAGACGACGCCGCTGGCCGGGTCCAGCCAGTACGAGGCCGACACGAACGCTCCCTCCTCACCCTCGCGCCAATCCAGGTCCGCGACGGTACGCCAGTCTGGTGCGGACGGTAGCCAGGACGACAACCGGGGGTTCGGCGCGCGATCGCCGGGAAGTATCTGGGCGTCGGGCATCTTCAGTACGGTCAGTCTAGCGACGTCGGCTGGCGCAACCCGGGCCACGCCCTCCCGCAGCAGGATCAAATCGCCGAGGCTGAAGTCGCAGCGGCCACTGACGGTCCACTCCAGCCAGTGGACATCTAGGACCCGGCCCAGCGGTTGTAGCTCCCGCTCGATCGGTGCGGTTCGGTCGTGCACCGACCCGTCAATCGTCACCTCCGGGTCCGGGCAACTCAACCCCGGGGTCATGCAGCCGCTTTGAGGTGCCGACATCGCGACCAGGGCCACGACGGCCACCACCCGGCGTTTCACGGCAGGATCCGGAGGAACAGTGCGAGCGGCCAGGGGTTAACCACTTGGCGATGCTACACGCGATCAAGAGCCGAATATCGACCATGTCAAGCATGTGGTGGGACGCGATTGTCAAGCACGTCCCGTGACGGGACGCGCTGCGTCGCAGGGTGGTTGCCGAAATTGCCCTATACAGAATCAAGGCGGCCCGCAAGCGGGCCGCGCCGGCCCGCCTCTGGCCTGCTTGCGACCTCCGGCCGGCATCGGCCGGGCCGGCCAGCCACGCTAACGGGACACAATGCCTTGAAGACCTCGGGGCTCCGCCCCTAAGCCCCGACCCTCCTAGGATCGGTACGGCACTACCGCATACGCCCGCATCGCCGGAATCTCGGCCCTACCTGTCACCATCTCCCGCGCCACCGCACCACTGGCCGCCGCCGCGCTCCTTCACATGACCGGCTATCCGTGGCTGCTCACCGCGGTAGCGATCTACTGCGCACTCGCCGCGACCGGCATGCTCGTTCGTGCACGATCCCTCGCTACTGCGCCGTCGCCACCCGGTTCGACAAGCTCGCCGTGCGGTACGAAGCCACGGTTTACCTCGCCGCGATCACCGAATGCTTGTGACCAGCTCTGACAAACGCTCTCAAGTCCACTGAAGCGAGCCACCTTCGACAATCTCAGTTCGCGTCGGGTCGTCGAGCCGGCCGGCGGTGTCAGCGAGCATGGCCGCCGCCCCAGCCCAGTCCGTCTCGACGTAGCCTTCCTCCGCCCACCACGACATGATGCAGCCGTGGCGCGCACCGTCGCGGAGGTCGACCACGAGCACATCACCGGCTAGATCCCAACAGATCGGGACCGTGGCGGTACAGAACCCGAACAAGCGCCCGCCGGCCACGGTGGCATGTGCACCGTCCGCGCCGCAGCAGTCCTGGTCGGCGAACCGTGAGAGGCTGGCGAAACGTTCGCGTACTCCGGCTACCGGCAACGGGTAGTAGTGCGAAGGGATTGGGCACCCGGCCCGGTAATCGGCGTCGGCGATGCCATCCATCAGCCGCCACCACGCGAGCAGATCAGCCGGCAGCGGGCGACCCACAGCCTTTTCCGTGCGGCGGACCTCCACAGCGCTCGCAGGTGGGCGGATCGCCTCCGCAGTCACCGACGCGTGCCGCGCCAACCAGGCGATGATCCGCCGCCACGAGTCCTCGACCGGAATATCCACTCGCGCACGGTACCTGCCGCGACAAAGCCCGCCGACGCTACGAAGCCACCACCCACTCGCCGCGCCAGCGAGTGCCTTTTGACGACTTTGATACCGGCCCTAGGCGAGCCGATCGAGAGCCCGGGCGCGCGGGCGATCGAGTGCACGGACCCCGATCACCGGTTGGCCGAGCAGTTGGCCCGTGACCTGGTACTGATCTCTCCTCCACCCGCCACCACTCTCGACGGTGTCGATCGAGCCCCGTGCGGGGGTGAAAGCTCCCGAGCTGCCCCACGAGAGACTGGTCATGGCTCCACCGGAAGCAACCGAGCTTGCGCCCGTTGTGCGGCGCGGAGCGCGGAGAGCTGGCCGTGGAATGAGCCATGCCGGTTCTGATCGAGGTTGAGCGGGAGCACGCAGGATCGGATCAGCTCCTCCTCAAGCTTCCACGGCTGGTCCGTCGCGACCCACACGACTTGGGCGTGCTCTGCCATCCAGGCGGTGAGCTGCTTCTCACCCTCTCGGCCGAACGTCAGTCGGGTGCCGCTACCGACCCGCCTCAGGCCGATTCCGAGCTCGCCGGCAAGGAGCGATCCGAGGGTCAGGCGCAGGGTCGAGCCGGCCGCGTTGCCCCGGTAGTGGTAGCGAATCCGGCGGCGGATCGTCTGCCGGCTCGCAGGGCGCCCGTTGCCCGGGGGAGCCTTCGGTGAGATGCCCACGTACAGCAGCACCGCCCCGTCCTGCTTGTGGCATCCGGCGACCGGTACCAGCGGTGGTGGCGACGTGAAGTACCAGGCGTAGACACCGGGAGCCGCAGGTATCGGGCAGTCCCGCCCACGGATGTCCTCAGCCCGATACAGCCGAGAGGGATCAAGCAAGGCTTCCTCCGGGACCACTGGCGCTCCTCATCAATGTCACCGCGTTGGCCATACAGCCACTCGTACAGCCAGCCTGCCAGCGAGGGCCGACAGGATTCGACAACGCGGACGGCTGGGCGGGATTCGTGCAAGCTGACCAGCGGTTTGCGGTCGTGTCCGAACCCCCAGGTCAATTCCGTCCGCCCGGGGTCAGCGCGGGAGATAGCCGTTCGCCGAGTGAACCGACAGGCGGAAGCCCATCGGCACCCGCTCGTGACGAGGCAGGCCGAGCACCTCGTAGTTGACCGCGAGATCATCGAGGACCAGCGATGATCTGGGGGCCATCTCCACGTCCGGGATTGTGATCGTGACGAAGACAGGCAGCTCCATGCCCGCGGCCACTCTGATCGAGCGGAACGGCGCCGCCGCAGCCGGTTCGAACACGACGGCAGTGGCCTCATCTGCAGGGTTTACAGCCAGGCGGGCGATCTCGAACACGTGCTGATCCGCCGGACCGCCATCGCCCGAGCGCCCCGCCGGAGGCAGTTTCCTGGCGATCGGCGCTACTTCGAGGTAGTGGTCTTGTACTGCGGGGGGTGTACTTGGTGAGCCCTCGCGGGGCCTCTGGCGCTGAGACGCAAGCCGGCTCAAGAGGGTGTCCTGCCTGCTCTGAACCTCTCCGCCGTGCCACGAACCGACACGCGCCAATTGGGAGATTGCGGTACGGTGAGTCGTGCTTCCCAGCTTGCAGTTCAGTGACTTTCACAAGTTCCTGGTCAGCGTTGGTGGCCTGTCACTGGCGGCGGCCGTGGCTCTTCCGATTCTGCTCCTGCGCTCACAGAAGACCGTGATGGTTACGGAGAAGCAGCTGGCAGACCTGAGCCCGAACGCCCGGGACGCGGTAGAGGCCCAACAGAAACAAGCCCTCTGGATAATTAATTACTGGCCCCCGGTTTCTATTGTCCTGTTCGCGATTGGAACTGTTCTGATTGTTGTCGGCGCTGTCATATGGAAGAAGCGCCAGGATCTGCTTAACGATCGGGAATCGGCCGAACTGGAGAAGGTCAAGCTTGAGCATGAGAAGACCCGTCACGAGATCCGGGCGTTAATTCGAGACAATAAGGAAGGCGAGGAGGAAGCTGTGGAGGCGGCCATCAAGGAGTCCGCAGCCGATCCCCCCTCTTCCGACCAGGACGACAGGACAGAAGTGCCCAGACCCAGGCCGCCGACGGAGAAAGAAGAGCGTCCGGATGATGGATCTCGCGCATCGACCACGCGCACGAACATCTCTGCGCTCAAGACTGTAGCCACGAACGTTGGCTCGCTTGAGATCCGGGGGATGCTCAATTACATCCGCGCCCAGGAAGAAGCAGTGCTTTATCTTGAGCGCGTCTATGCGGGGAAGCTCGATGTCGTGCGGAATGTGAGGCTCGGGGTAGATCGAGCCGACTTCATGGTTACCTCGGACACCGAGGATATGCCGAACCTAGCCGTCGATGTGAGTCAAATAAACGGCACCTCGGTCGCGCGTCCCAAGGTCCGGCAGTCGCTAGAATGGGCGCAAGAGGCGCGGTATGCCGCTCGCCAGAGCTTTAGAGGGCGGTTCCGCCCTGTCGTGTTCTTCGTCATTCCGACGAACAGCCCTCCCAAACTCTCTGAGGTTGTTCGTTCTGAGATTCAGAGGGGGATACACGGCTTCAGCGACCTGAGTGAAAAGCCGCCGCCGATGACCATCATCCTAGTTGAATCGGAAGCCTTCGAGACACTACCTCTAGAGAAGTCCGTATTTGCTGGACCAGACCCACGCGTCTTGGAATGGCTTCCCTCCGTGGCGGCCGCTGCCGAATCCAACTAGCGAGCGTGAGCATGCGACCAGAGGACCGAGGAGAGTGTGCGCAGGACACCGAAGGGGGGTGCTAACGACTGGGCCCCTAGAATCTTGAAGCCCCGGAATCTGCCGGATGGTGGACCGGGGCTTCGTCGTGTCCCGCGCCGCCGGCGGGCTGTAACCGACGCGCTGGCGGCCGAAGGCCAGAGGCGCGGCGGCGGGCACTCTGGCCCGGCCCGGGTTCGGCGGCGCGAGCGGCCCGCGCCGCGGGCCGCCTTGATCCCGTACAGAAAGTTCTCACAGATCTGACTCTGCATCGACCACAGGGAGGTTCACTCTCGCCCGCTTCCGGGCCGCGGCTGCTTCCACTTGCGTCAGTGCCTTGGAACGCAGGTATTCGACCTCGTTTAAGCGATCGCGAAGCATGACCTCCCGATCTCTGTATTCACGTAGCCGCTCCTCTGCCTGCTCAAGTTCCCCGAGGGCAGCGGCGTATTCGCTGCTGGCGACACTCTGGGCCTCCTCCGATGACGACTTGAGCAGGCTGGAGCGAAGCCGCTCGGTTTGCGTTTCAGCTCGGCGAACCATCGCCGCAACGTCGCGGGCTTGCGCCCTCACCATCATGTGGTCGCTTTCGAGCCTCATCAGGCGATCTTCGAGTCGGCGCCGATATTCCAACTCTTCAGGTCGAGCCGACACCTTCGCCGCCTGCTGCAGCGTCTCAACACTTACATCTGCGTTCAAGTGTTCGCGTGCGTATCGCAGGAAGGATTTGGTTGGCATGACAACAAGCCGCGCTCCGGTCTTTTCGGAGCATTCATCAGTAAGCTCAGGTCTTCCAATTATGGTTTTGCCCTTGATTCGCAGGTACCAATCTTCCTTGGTGTCACCCGTCACGAAAATGAGATAATTCGGTCTTCTCCGGGCAGCCTCGCCAAGCGTCTGCGACCAGACGAAGTAGTCACCACTGCTGTCAGCCTTTCCGGCATCTTTGTATCCAGGTGGCACGCTCTCGTCTGCTCGCCGCTGAGCCTCCTCCGCGGCGCGCGCCTTCTCCTCGTCGGTATAAGGCTCGCCGACGCGATCCTCGAAAATTCGTTCGAGCCGGTGCAGTACAGGATCATGGCTTGTCGGCTCTGCTAGTCCATGCGACCCGCGAAGCGCGTCAATCGCCCGCTGCAAGGGGTTGAGACCTTGATGCGCCATGCTGAGGAGGCGCTCGCGTTCTTTGTCCGCCAGTGCCACTCGATTGGAAAGTTCGCGAATCTTAGTCGCTAGCTCACCTTCGATTGTCTTGCGATGTTCTTGAAGAGCATCCAAAAGAACTTTGTATGCCGCGTCATGCTCGGCGATTACAGAGAAGCGATTTCGGTGGAATTCATGCGCAACCTGATGGGGAATCCATAGGCGATCTCTTGCTTGTTCAAGCGCGGACAGCAATTCCTCTCGCGCCTTCGCGGCAAAACGATATGCGCCCAAAAGAACGTTAGTGTCTAAGACTATTAGACCGGATTTCATGGCGTGTGCAATCACGTCTGGACCGGGAACTAGATGGCCAGCGAAGTGAGTGCTAAAGCTCGGCATTAGGTTCGCTCTCCAAATCGCAACCCGGCATGTGACGTAGGACAGTAGCAGCATGTTCAGACGCGTGCATGACTCCTGGATTTACGGGGGCAAAAGGAAAAAACTGCACAGGGGCGGCCGAGCTCTCGGCCGTAGCCAGGAAGACACGATGTCCGTACGATGCAAGAGATGAGTGTCTTAGTACAGCAAGCGGCTGCGATCGCCGAGGACCTCCTGCGAGAGGCACTGCCTCGACGCTGGCGTCATGTAAGGGCGGTGGGACTGAAGGCAGAGGCCCTTGGGGTCCTACCGAACGTTGACGTGGAGATTCTTTCCGCCTCGGCTTGGCTTCACGACATCGGGTACTCACCGCGCATATCTGACACAGGGTTCCATGCACTTGACGGCGCACGGTGGTTACTACGAGAGGGATTCAGCATGCGCCTGGCCAGCTTGGTTGCCCACCATTCTTTTGGAAGCCACCCTACGCACCAGCAACCCATTGAACATTGACCTCGGGTTGCTGTCGGCTGCGACCGCCACCGTCGTCTGACGTCAGCCAGACCCGAGCGCGCATCCGGATCTGCCGCGAAGGGCTCGCCACCGTGGTTGGCCGTGGTGCCGATAGACCCACTCCTACTCGCCGGCGAAGTCGTCCCAGACACACTCGAACGCGTTCCGCGTAATCATGTAGCGGCTCCAGTCCTCGTCCGCGTCATCAAGGCTCGCCTGCCCCAGGCTTCCGTGCTGGTCTTCCTCATGGCCGGGCCCGTAGCGGAGGACCGGACCGTTGTCGTACGCCTCGATCTGCCGCACGGGCCAGCCGTCTTCATCGACCTCGAAGTACCAGACCGAGGGTCCCCAGCCGTCGAATTCGTCGCCTCGTGACTCATCCCAGCGACGGCGGAGGAAGCGGCTCGTCATAGCGGGAGCCTACGGTCTTCGCACCCACACACTGCCGACAACCGCGCGGCGTACCGCGAAGCCGGTTTCCACACTCCTGGGCATCCAACCCGCTGGGCTCGCTGCTCGGAAGACGGCTCGTGCAACCGAGACTCAACCGTCGGTCACGAGCACAACCCGGTCGGCCTCCACGTCGTACCCGAGCACCGGCTCGTTTCCCAGGCCCTCGGGCGTCATCAGGACCGACTTGCGTAGCCTGCGGCCCATCGTGGTCAAGAATCGGCAGAAGACATCCAACTGCTGTTGTCCCTGCAGCTCACGCAAGTCGATATCGAAGTCTATCCGCTCAGCCTCGTACAGCCGGAAGATCGCGAGAACACCGGGTGCTGGCCAGACATTCAACTGGACGCCGGCGTCCTCACGGAGACTCAGCATGTCCTCGACCGCGGCGGGCAGTGGGCACGCATCCCCGTCGACCAGGTAAGCAAGCTGCCAGCCTTCCGACCGCACGAGGTCAACAAGAGCCTGCCAATCCTCGACGGTTGTCTCCGGCACGTGCACATCCGGGAGCGTCCCGTTCAGGTCAAGGTCGAACCAGACCTGAACGTCCTCCCACAGCAAGTCGCTCACACCGCCATGCTGCCGAAAACCCATCCTCACCGTGGCCGGGTTTCCTGACGGCCAACGTCACGCCGCCACCGCCGACCACAAGCCAAACTCGGACTGGACCGGCCCCCAACCGGGCGCACTCTCATGCCGATTGCGGATGCGGAGGTCGGGCCTGGCCGGGGTCAGTCACAGCAGGCCGCGCTCGCGTAGCCGGGCGAGCCGGTCCGGCGGCAGGCAGTCGGCCAGGTTCCGCTCCAGGTCGACCAGCTCAAGGTCGACCGGGTACACCACGAAGTCGTCGGCGACTGGGAGCGTGTCCGACCAGTCGCGGAGGTTGAGCCGAGACGCCACCGCGCACAACAGTCGCCGGCCCACCTCGGATCCGGCGGCGGCATCGAGGTCGTCGGCGTCGAGCAGGGCGAGCTCCTGTCGTACCAGCCGCATCGATCCTGCGTCGTCGAGGTCAACGTCGGTACTGGCCTTGAAGTCCTCCGGCGACCATGCTGCCTGGGCGTCGATCGCCGCCAGGGCGGCGCGCTCGTCCTCAGTGGCCCCGTGGACCTCGAAGGACAGCGCGTTCGATCGGTAGTAGCTCAGCGCGACGGAGGCGGCGGGGCCGTCGACCGCCAGGCGCGCTACGGCGTCCGGGATCAGCGTGAGGAATGCGTCCTCGATGGCCCGGCACGCTGCTTCGAGGTCGAATCCGGCCGGGGGCCGCTCATAGCGCACCTCGGACTGACGGCCCATGACCTCGTCGACGCGGACCAGGCCGCGGTCGTCGTGCTCCGCCGTCAGCACCGAAGGCGCCCGTCCGTCGTGCTCGATCTCGACGCGGCTGATCCGCCCATCGGTGTATGCGTACGACTCCCGCCCCGAGCCGCCCCGCGCGACCGTGTCGGCCGAGCGCATCAACCCGTCCACGAAGCGGTACTCGTGCAGGTAAATGGGCCCGTCCGTATCGAAGTGCGCCGCCTCGACCACGTCGCCGTCGTGGCTGACAAACGTCTCGTAGTACAGACGGCCGTGAAGAAAGCCGCTGTACTCCTCGACCACCACCGCGCGGCCCTCGGCGTCGAACCCGATGCGCAGAACAGCCCGATCCACCGGCGGTCTGGCGTCCAACCGGCGGCCAGCCTTGAGCAGGTCCCGTTCGAAATGCATCGGACGAAGATCAAGGCCCGGCCAGGTGTACCAGTCCCAGCGCCCGACGAGCGCGGTCGCCGTTCTCTTTCGGGAGTCGTACTCGCCAGCGAGCTGGGCGAACCGCGCAGCAAGATCGGACATGTCCGGGATCCTACTGGTCGCCTCGCCGGACTGGCCGCCGCGCACATCCGGATCTGCCGCAAAGCGCTCGTCACCGAGGGTGACGTCGGCGCCGGTCTGCGACGTCCGGACGAATTGACCGCTGTGTCCGGGACCCAGCACGATGGCCGCCCCGTTTCTGCGCGGGGCGCCGACGACGCTGCTCTCCACCGCCGGAATCGCAGGAGCGAAATCCGGCCCGCCCAGGTTTCCGGCGTCCGCCGCGTCACCGTCGCCCATCATCACTCCTTCTTGTCGTGGGCTCCGCGCGTGCCGGGGCCCGGTGAACCCCGCCGGCGCCAGCTCGGCTTCCGGCACACAGCATATCTTGTCTTCCACTATATTAGGTGGATGAGTTCTCGGGCGATGACGGAACCAGCCTTCTTCATCCTCACCGCGCTGCTCGACGCTCCGCGCCACGGCTACGGGATCGTCGCGGAGGTGGCGGAACTGTCGCGGGGCCGCGTGCAGCTGAAGATCGGCTCCTTGTACGGGGTCTTGGACCGACTCGTCGGTGATGGCCTGGTCGAACTGGACCGCGAGGAGGCATGGCAAGGACGGTTACGCCGGTACTACCGGTTGACCGAGCGGGGCCGCCATGCCCTCGACGCCGAGGCTCAACGCCTGGCCGCCAACGCGCGCCTCGCCTCGACCCGGTTGCGCGAGCGGCGGAACCCGATCGCGGGGACGCCGTCGTGAGCCGGCTGGAGGAGCGCTACCGCTTCGTTCTGCGGCTGCTGCCCGCCGCCTACCGGCAGGAATGGGAAGACGACATGGTCGCCGCCTTCCTGGACAGCATGGACACCGGCGACTCCGAGACCACCGCGTATGTCACGGACTACGGCCGGCCGAGCCTGTCGGAGGTCACCAGCATCGTGTCTCTCGCCGTTCGGTTGCGTCTCGGCGGGGCTGACGCGCCACCCCGCTCGTACGCCTGGGGGCGGGGCGTGCGACTGGCGACCCTGATGGCGATGCTGGCCCACGCCGTCATGGTCACCGCCAGTATCGCCGTCACACTGTGGCTCTACGGGAAGATCGCCTGGTTGCCGGCTCCTGCACCCGAATGGGCACTCACCCCGCCGGGGAGCATCTGGCACACCGCGTGGGACCTGGCCGGCTACGCCTGGTTACCGGCCTACATCGCGCTTGTCCTCGGACACCGGCGCGTAGCCCAGGCAGTCGCCCTGCTCGCCGTTGTGCCTCCGGTCATCACCACCGCCGTGCAACAAGCCGGTGATGTACCGCTGTCCGTGTCGCCCTGGGCCATGCTGCTGATCGACGTCGTCTTGCTAATCGCCATGGCGGCCTTTCACCACGGCGCCCCACCGGTGCCGCGCCGCCCCTGGCTCCTCGCGCTGCCGGTCGGCATCCTCCTCGTCCCCGTGCCGCTGTTCACCATCCAGGCGACCACACCGGCGCTGAGGCTGCTGGACTGGCCGGGCCTGTCCTGCGCGGCGGTTACTGCTGTCATGGTGATACACCTGGTCGGTCGAGTAACCAATCGTTCATCTCGCACGCTGCCATGGTCACTGGCGCTCACCCTGCTCGCCGTAGCCACGCTCACTCTGCGAGCCGCAACCCTGCTCGATTACAGCGACCAGGCACAGCACACAACCCTCGCCACGATCGCTTCCGTGCAGGCAATCGCCGTCCTGGCGGTGGGCGTACCGGTCGCCGTACTAGCCATCCGGGCGCTGCGCCGACTTCCATCGATCCCCAACGTCAGCCCAAGACCCACCACACCGACGTAGGAACTCGCCCAACCTCGGCACCACCGGCCCGAGACGCGAGGCCCATCGGCCGCGCAGACCACAACGGAACGTACTGTCATGCCGCTGACAAAGCGCGCCGGCCGGCGCGGACAACTCGGATCACCGATACGGGCCTGACCGCCGCTAGCCGCAATCACCAACGCGGGCCGGCGGCGGGATCGATCCCGCCTCCGTACCGGAGTCATGCATGCTCAGCCGGCCAAAACTGCACAAGAATCGATGCGAACGGCCGCTCACCCGGTTTGGCCGGAGCCTCCACGCGCCAGGCCAGTCGGGTATTCCACCGCCTGCCCTCGGGAAGGCGATAGACATCAGCCAGACCGCCGTAAGTGAGCTCATCCACACCCAGGATTCCTGATGGGAAGTCCATCACGATGACGTCGCTGCGGTCCCAGCCGCTCGGGTCGAACTTCGCCGGTCCGTCCCAGGTCTCCAATCGCATCTGAGCCCCCAGCACGACCTCCTCGTCGATGTTCTCCAGATACACGTTGCCCGGCGTCGTCCCGATCCAATGGCCCACGGTCTGTGGCGACGGCGGCTTCGCACCGCCATGACACGCATCATCGACGAGCCCGACCAGTCGGTAGTCGATGCTGACGTGAAGTTCCGCAGAATCAGTCAGCACTGCCACTGGGACCTCCCATTCACTGGCGGTCGGGCTAGCCGAAACAACGGATGGCACCTTCAGCACCGCGGCGAGCGGGTCTGGCGGCATCCGGATTTGCCGCCGAGCGGGCGCGCCGGAATGCAGGAACTCCCGTCACTCGCCGTAGATGTCCGGCGCAGGCCTCGGATCGATCCCCGTGCACGCACGTGCCGATGCGCGTGTGGGGAGCTTGAGGGGTCGCAACGGCGATGAGTTTCGTTATGGTGGCCAGTCTGTATTCCCGTGCATCCGATCTCCCGACTCTCGGGGAGAGCGTCATGACCGCTACGTACAGGAGGCAAGCGTGAAGCTTCTTCTCACGTCCGCGGGTGTCACGAACCCGAGCATCCGCGATGCGCTGGTCGACCTGCTGGGCAAGCCGATCGCCGACTCCAGTGCCCTCTGCATCCCTACGGCGCTGTACGGCCACCCCATGTGCGGGCCAGCCTC
>NZ_JBITFP010000005.1:0-363888 GCF_044456245.1 Micromonospora sp. NPDC051006 | reverse complement strand
CCAAACCAAAAGGCCCGACCAGTCCGGGGTATAAATCATAATTGGCACTGGCTTATCAAGCACCCTGTTGAGTTCTCAAAGAACAACCACACACCATCAGAAGAACCCCCACCAGGAGGCCCCCATCCGGGGCAATTCCGTTCACCATCCCCGCCGCTCCCGCGCCGGGCACTTTTACTACGTTACCCGCTGGTTTCTGCCGTGTCAAACCGCTGTGTTGCGGCTTGTCGCGCTTCGAACCTTTTGCGGGCACCGCGACTCGACCGGCTTTCGCCGCTCTCGTAACGGGGTCCGGCAGACCGGCCGCCGCGGTTTCCCGCGAACTCGCCCGGCGCCCTGCCGACTGTGAACCATACCCGGTCGGTTCCGCCTCACCAAATCCGCCTCGCGGCGAAGTTGGGGCACCACCCGGTACCGGGTTCTGAAGGGTTACAACCCATCCGACTCCGAGGTCATTCCCGGCAGCTGCCGGAGCCCTCGGCTTCCGATGGACGACAACACTTCTCGCCCGGCGGTCATTCCCGCGCTCCGGCCTGTCAGGACTTTCGCCCTGTTTCGTCCGTTCCGCGCTGGCAGAGAGAAAGTTACGCGCCCGGCGGATTGATCGTCAAATCCACCGGGCGCGTCCCGCGTCACACCGTCGACGTACGACTATTGCCGCAGCTCAACCCCGGCGAACGACCGCTTGCCGCGGCGCAGCACCAGGTACCGGTCGTGCAGCAGGTCGCTCGGAGAGACGGTCGCGTCGACCTCGGTCACCCGGTTGTTGTTCACGTACGCGCCGCCCTCGGCGATCACCCGCCGCGCCTCCTTCATGCTCGGCACCAGCCCGGAATCCCGGAGCAGACCGGCCACGTCGGGCAACTCGGTGAGCTGCACCAGCCCGGCCTCGGTGAGCGCGGCCCGCAACGTGGCCAGGCTCAGCTCGTCGAGCGAACCCCGGCCGAAGAGCGCCTGGCTCGCGGCCACCGCCTGGGCCATCTCCCGCTCACCGTGCACGAGAGTGGTCAGCTCCTCGGCGAGTGCCCGCTGCGCCAGCCGCGCCGCCGGGCGCTCCGCGGTCGCCTTCTCCAGCTCCTCCAGCTCCTCGCGGGAGCGGAAGCTGAAGTAGCGCAGGTAGCGGGCCACGTCCCGGTCATCGGCGTTGACCCAGAACTGGTAGAACGCGTACGGGCTGGTCATCTCCGGGTCGAGCCAGACCGCGCCGGTCTCGCTCTTGCCGAACTTGGTGCCGTCGGACTTGGTCACCAGCGGGGTGGTGAACGCCTGCACGGGCCCGGCCCCGCGGCGGCGGATGTAGTCAACGCCGGCGGTGATGTTGCCCCACTGGTCGGAGCCGCCGTACTGAAGTTGACAGCCGTGGCGTCGGTGCAGCTCGAAGAAGTCGTTGGCCTGCAGTAGCTGGTAGCTGAACTCGGTGTAGCTGATGCCCGTCTCCAGCCGGGCCTTGACCACCTCGCGGGCGAGCATCTTGTTGACCGGGAAATGCTTGCCCACGTCCCGGAGAAACTCGACCACCGACATCTCGCCGGTCCAGTCGAGGTTGTTGACCAGCTGGGCCGCGTTCTCCCCGGTGTACGAGACGAAGGGGGCGAGCTGGTCCCGGATGCGCTGGACCCAGCCGGCGATCACCTCGGGCGGGTTGAGGGTGCGCTCGGCGCTCTCCTTCGGGTCGCCGATCTGGCCGGTCGCCCCGCCGACCAGCAGCAGCGGGCGGTGCCCGGCCAACTGAAGTCGCCGGCCCATCACGACCTGCATGAGGTTGCCGACGTGCAGACTCGGCGCGGTCGGGTCGAAGCCCACATAGAAGGTGGCGCTTCCGCCGTCGAGCAGCTCGCGCAGCTCGTCGACGCCGGTCGAGTCCTGGATCAGGCCCCGCCAGAGCAGGTCATCGGTCAGGGAGTCCCGCCGGGACGGCGGGAGGCTGCTGTCGCTCACGGTCACCGATTCTCCCCCATCGCCGGCGCCGGACCGTACCGGGTTTCGCCGAACACCGCCGGATACGCTGGCCCTCTCATGATCGAGGAGGCGTTCGCCGTGGAAAAGCCGGACCTGACCGGAGGCTTTGTCGCCCTGCTGGGCCTGAAGTTCGACGAGGCGACCGCCGACCGGGTGGTCATCCGGTGGCAGGTCCGCCCGGAGCTGCACCAGCCGTTCGGCATCCAGCACGGCGGGGTCTACTGCTCGGTGGTGGAGACCGCGGCCAGCGTCGGCGCCTCGCTCTGGCTGGCCGATCGTGGCACGGTCGTCGGCGTGGCGAACCAGACCGACTTCCTGCGCGCCGTCCGGGAGGGCGAGCTCATCGCGGTCGGTACGCCGGTGCACCGCGGGCGCAGCCAGCAGCTCTGGCAGGTGGCGATCATCGACGGCGAGGACAGGCTCGTCGCCCGCGGCCAGGTCCGGCTGCAGAACCTCGCCCCCGCCGCCTGACCCACGCCACACCACGCCGGCGCCAGGCACGGCGGTGACGCCCGGCGGCTGACCGGTTTGCGGCAACTAAGGTGGTTGGCGCGGTTATCGTCGCGTCGATGACACCGCCCACCGCCGGTCCGACGTGAGGAAGCTCCTCGCCGCGACCCTCGGCGTCCTCTCCGCCGTCGGCGGCTTCGTGGACATCGGTGACCTGGTGGCGGCGAGCCAGGCCGGCGCCCGGTTCGGGATGAGCCATTCCTGGGTGCTGCTGGTCGGCGTGGTCGGCATCTGCGCGTACGCCGACATGGCCGGACGGATCGCGGCGGTGACCGGACGGGCGGTCTTCGACCTGGTCCGCGAGCGCCTCGGCGCACGGATCGCGCTGCTCAACCTGGTCGCGTCGTACCTGGTCACGGTGCTCACCCTGGCGGCGGAGCTGGGCGGCGTGGCGCTCGCGCTGCGGTTGGCCTCCGGGCTGCCGTACCTCGTCTGGGTGCCGATCGCCGGCTTCGTGGTCTGGCTGGTGCTCTGGCGCATGCGCTTCCCGTTGATGGAGCGGGTGTGGGGGCTCGCCGGGTTGGCCCTGGTCGTGTTCGCGGTCGCGCTGTTCGCGCTGCCCACCGACTGGGCCGGCCTGGCCCGCGGGGTGGTGGACCCGACCGAGGCCGGATACGGCTGGGCCGCCTACTGGTTCGTCGCGGTGGCGCTCTTCGCCTCCACGGTGAGCCCGTACGAGGTGGTCTTCTTCTCCTCGGGAGGCGTGGAGGAGCGGTGGAGCGAGGCCGACCTCGCCGACGCCCGCTCCAGCGTGCTGATCGGGTTCCCGGTGGGCGGGTTCCTCGCGTTGTCGCTGATCGCCACGGCGACGGTGGTCTTCCACCCGACCGGGGTGTCGGTGGACCGGCTCGACCAGGTGGCGGAGCCGGCGGTGCTGGCGTTCGGGGCGGTGGGCCTGGCCGTCGCGGCGCTGGCGTTCTTCGCGGTGACCTTCGGCGCCGCCCTGGAGACCGGGCTCTCCGCCGCGTACGCGGCTGCGCAGTACTTCGGCTGGCAGTGGGGCAAACGGGTCAGCCCCCGGGAGGCCGCCCGGTTCCACGCGGTGCTGCTGGTGAGCATCCTGCTCGGGGTGCTGGTGCTGCTCACCACGGTCGACCCGATCACGCTCACCGAGTACATGCTGATCATCAGCGCCGTCGCACTGCCGCTGACGTACCTGCCCATCCTGATCGTCGCGAACGACCGGACGTACCTCGGCGACCGGGTCAACGGACGCTTCATGAACCTGCTGGGGGCGGTGTTCCTGCTGCTCATCGTTGCCGCCTCGATCGCCGCGATCCCGCTGGCGATCACCACGAGGATGGGGCAGTGAGGTTCCAGCTGGGGCGGCAGCTGTTGGACCGCCAGCTCGTCGACGTCGACGGGCGGCTGGTCGGCAAGGTCGACGACATCGAGTTCGACCTGGACGACGACCAGGTCCCGTACGTGCGCACCCTGCTGGTGGGGCCGGGCGCGCTCGGGGAAAGGGTCGGCGGACGGCTGGGCCGGCTGCTGATCCTGGCGGCCGAGCGGCTCGTCACCGACCGGCCGGTGACCGCGCTGCGGATCCCGTTCCACCTGGTCACCCGGGTGGACAGCGCGGTGTGGCTGAGCGCCCGGGCGGACGAACTGCCCGAGTCGCCGGTGGAGGAGTGGCTGCGCCGGCACCTCATCGACCGCATCCCCGGATCGGGCCATGCGAGCGGGTGAGCTGCTCGGCCGGACGGCGTACGACCGGCACGGCCGGCGGCTCGGCCAGGTGGTGGACCTGGTGGTGCGGGGCGGGTTTCCCGACGGCCGGCTCCGGCTCACCGACGTGGTCGTCGGCGGCCACTGGTACGGCCGGGTCAGTGGCCGGTTCATCGGGCCCGAGCGGCATCCGTCCGGGCCGTGGGTGATCCGGCTGGTGGCGCGGCGGCTGGCCCGCAGCACCTGGCTGGTTCCGCTCGACCAGGTCCGGCTCGACCCGCCGGTGCCCGACTTCCCCACCGGCCCTCCGCCGGTGAGCTGATCGGCCGGATCACCGGGCTCCGATCAGCCGCGCGCCTGGTCGAGGGCCGGCTCGGCCTCGGTCTCGGGCTCGGGCTCGGCGTCGGCGGTAGGTTCGGGGCGGCGGCGCAGCCGGACCTCGGTGATGGCCCGGTGGTCGATCCGGGCGACCTCCAGTTGCCAACCGTCGACGGTGACGTCCTCCCCCGGCACGGTCGGGATGTGCCCGAGGCAGGCGAGCACCAGGCCGGCGATCGTGGTGTAGTCGCCGTCCGGCCGGCCCGGCAGCGTCACGCCGACGTCCGGGAGGTCGTGCACCGGGAAGGTGCCGGGCAGCCGCAGCGCCCCGTCGGGTTCGGTACGCACCGAACGCACGTCCCGGTCGGTCTCGTCGTAGATCTCGCCGACGATCTCCTCCAGGATGTCCTCGAGGGTGACGATGCCGTCGACAGCGCCACGCTCGTCGACCACCAGCGCGATGTGCTGGCGTTCGGCCTTGAACTGGCGCAGCGCGTCCACCACCGGCAGCGAGTCGGGCAGCAGCATCGGCGGCCGGGCGCACTCGTCGACCGGCCGGTCGTCCGGCACCCCGACCAGGTCCCGCAGGTGGATCACGCCGACCGCGTCGTCCAGCCCGCCGTGCCGGACCACCGGCGCACGGGAGTGCCCGGTGGCCGCCAGCACCAGCCGGGCCGCCTCCGCGGTCGTCCCGCTGTCCAGGCAGAAGACCTGCAACCGGGGCACCAGCACCGCGCGCAGCCGCCGGTCGGCGATCTCCACCGCACCGGCGATGATGGTCTGCTGCTCCTTGGTGAACCCGTGGTTGCCCGAGACGATGTCCCGCAGTTCGTCCGGGCTGATCTCGTCGCGCTGCGGGTGCGGGTCCAGCCCGACCAGGCGGACGACCATGTCACTGGTGGCGCCGAGGGCCCAGACCGCCGGTCGGGTGAGGCTGGCGAGCAGGTCCAGCGGGCGGGCGACCAGCAGCGCCCAGCGCTCGGCCGACTGCATGGCGATCCGCTTCGGGGCCAGCTCGCCGAAGACCAGGGTGACGAAGGTCAGCGCCAGGGTCACCACCACGATGGCGACCGGCTCGGCCGCGTCGCCGAGCCCGCCCAGCAGCGGCACCAGCGGCTTGGCCAGGGACACCGCGGCGGCGGCCGAGGCGAGGAAACCGGCCAGGGTGATACCGATCTGGATGGTGGCCAGGAACCGGTTCGGGTCGGTCGCCAGGCGGGCCAGCACCCGGCCGGCGCGGCTGGCGCGTTCCAGCCGCTGCACCTGGCTGTCCCGCAGCGAGACCAGCGCCATCTCACTGCCGGCGAAAGCGGCGTTGAGGACGACCAGGACTCCGACCAAGGCCAGTTGGCCCCAGTAGCTCTGCACGCCGGCTCTCTCCCTCACCCGAGACGCCGGACGGCGCCGGCGCCGCCGCCCGGAGGCCCCGGCCGGCGTACGCGCATCAGTGCCCAACTCCTCGGGGGGTGAACCCTCCGTCCACCGTCCGGGTGAGCCGACTATCAGGCCGGCGAGGCGACCGCCGGCTCCGGCAGGTCGAGCACGTACGCGTCGCCCTCGCGGTGGAAGCCGAGCCGGTGGTAGTACGGGGCGACCATGCCGGGCGGGCTGACCACCCGGCGGAAGCCCCGGTCGGTGAAGAGGCTGCTGCGCCGGTAGACGAACTCCCCCGGGGTGAAGTCGCGGAACCGCTTGGTGACGTAGTCCAGGTCGATCTGCGCGACGCCGCGCGCCTCAGCGTGCGCGAGCACCACACCGACCACCTCGTCGGCGCGGACAACCAGGAACGCGGAACGCTCATCGGCGGCTGGCCGCGGTTGCGCCGGCCACTCGAAGCCGGGGTTGAACCGGGCGATGTCGGCGGCGTGCACCTGCAGCGTGTGGGCCAGGAACTGGTCGTGGACGCCGACCTCGACCACCTGGTAGGTCGCCTCGTCGTGCCGGGTGGCGAGCATCTTCCGCAGGTACCAGACGTTGATCACGGCCAGCACGATGTTCAACCCGACCATGGGCCAGACCTGCACGGCGCCGTTGTAGCCGATCAGGATCAGACAACCGAGCAGGTTCAGGGCACGCAGCCGGAGGATGCGGGTCTGCAGCAGGGACCAGACCAGCACCACGGAGCCGACCCAGCCGACGAGTTCCAGCCAGTTCACCCCGCAAGGGTAGTCCCCGCCCTGGCCAGCCCGGCCGGTGCGCGCCGCCGGCCCGGCTCAGGCGGGCAGCTCCAGCACGTACTCCTGCACGTCGTGGCCGCGGCCGGCCGCGTAGGCGTGATCCTCCCCGCGGATGACGAAACCGCACTTGCGCAGCACGGCGAGCGAGCCGAGGTTGTCCTTGGCGGCCCGGGCGTGCAGCGGGCGCTGCGGCAGCTCGGCCAGCAGCGCGCCCAGCGCGCGGGTGGCGTAGCCCCGGCCCCACTGCCGCCGGTCGATCCAGTAGCTGACCTCGGTCCGCTCGCCGACCGGGAAGGCGAGCACGTAGCCGACCACCTGGCCGTCGACGGTGACCGTCCGGGACACCATCGCCGGATCGGTGCGGACGCGCTGCCAGTGGTCGGCGAACGCCTGCCGGTCGGCCGGGTCGTCGGGTGTGAACGCCGCCATCCGGATCGCCTCCGGGTCCAGCTGATTGCGGTAGAACTCCGGTAGGTCGTCGTCGCGCACGGGACGCAGGCGCAGGTCAGCGGTCACGGCCCGAGGATAGGCCGACCACCGACATCGGGCGTCGGACCCGCTACCGAAACCGGGCCAGCGCAGCAGGGGACGGGCGCGGCGCGGGACCGGGCCACCGCACCACGGAGGCGACGGGAGCGCTGAACCCGACACGGCGCGGAGCCCGCACGGCACGGAGGCCCGAACGGTACGGAGGCCCGCACGGTACGGACACGCACGGCACGGACGCCCGCACGGCGCGGAGGCCCACGGTACGGAGGCCCGCACGGTACGGACGCCCGCACGGCACGGACGCCCGCACGGCACGGACGCCCGCACGGTACGGACGCCCGCACGGCACGGACGCCCGCACGGTACGGCGGCCCGCACGGCGCGGGCGGCGGCCGGTTGATGCGGCGCGCCGGCCGTTGAACGGGCGGAGAATGGGCGGATGAGACGGATACGTAGCGGAGCATTCCGGCGGCCGACGCCGTTATCCGGACGCCGGGCCGTGGGCGCGACCTCGGTAGGCGCCCTCGCCGTGGGTGCCCGGGCCGTGGGGGCGGCCGCCCTCGGGTCGCTGGCGGTCTCGGCGCTGGCGGGCGGGGCCGCCGCGGTGGCGGTACTGGCAATCGGACGACTCACGATCCGCCGGGCGGTCATCCGGGACCTGCGCATCGGCCGCCTGGAGGTCGACGAGCTGGTCGTGCACCACCAACCCGCCCAACCGCCACCCACCCGCGGATAACCCCCCACCTCCCGCTAACCCCCACCTCCCGCGATCATGCAGTTGTGGTGCTTCACAGAACCGGCATATCTGGAGGCAACGGGCACCACAACTGCATGATCGACACGGGTGGGTGGGGAAATGGGGGTGGGTGGGGGCTGGTGGGTTGAGAATTGCCAGGTCTAGGTGTGGGAGGGCTGATGAACCGACCCGTCGTGGTGGGAGTGGACGGATCTCCGTCGAGTCTGGTGGCGGCCGAGCACGCCGCCTGGGCCGCCGCGCTGCGCTCGCTCCCCCTGCACCTGGTGCACGGCTACCTGCACCCGCTCGGCTCCGGCGTGCCGCTGAACCCGTACGACCTGGGGCTGCCGGAGCCGAGCGACGAGGGCCAGCAGATGCTGGAGCGGACCGCCGCCGAGCTGACCGGACGCTGGCCGGGCGTCACCGTGGAGTTCCGCCAGGTGGCCGGTGGGCCGGGCGCGAGCCTGGTCGAGGAGTCCGGGCGGGCGGAGCTGGTGGTGGTGGGCAGCCGGGGCCACGGCGGCTTCGCCGGGCTGCTGCTCGGCTCGGTCGGCGCCCAGGTCTCCGCGCACGCGCGCTGCCCGGTGCTGGTGGTACGCCCCGCCGAGGCGCCCGCCCCGGTCGAGGGAGCGGTGCTGGTCGGCGTGGACGGGTCCGAGCTCGCCGAGCTGGCCGTCCGGCAGGCCGCCGACGAGGCGGCGCGCCGGCAGGCGGAGCTGGTCCTGGTGCACATCCGGACGGACCGCGGCCACGCTGGCCCGGACGAGGTGCCGGCGGCGGCCGACCAGGCGCTCGTCGCGGCGGCGGCTGACGTGCAGAGCAGCCACCCGGGCCTGGCCGTGACGCAGCGGGTGTTGGACACCGCCGACGCGGCGGCGACGCTGATCGAGGCGAGCGGCGAGGCGGCCCTGGTGGTGGTCGGGTCGCGAGGCCGGGGCGGGTTCGCCGGGCTGTTGCTCGGCTCGGTGAGCCAGGCGCTGGTGCAGCACGCGCACTGCCCCGTGTTGATCGCCCACCCGCACGGCCACGCCCGCTGACCCGGTCACGCCCGCCGGCCCGGCAACGCCCGCTGACCCTCCTGCCGGCCCGGCCACGACGCCGACCCGGCAAGTCCCGCTGACCCACCCGCCGGCCCGACCACGCCCGCTAACCGCCCGCCCGGCCCGGCAACACCCGCTGAACCGCCCGCCGGCCCGGCGACGCCCCGCCGACTCGGCAACCCTCCGCCGACTCGGCAACGCCCCGCCGGGCCGGGCCAGCTGGCCCGGCCCGGCGATTGAGGCGGTCAGCGGTCGGAGCGGCCGAGCAGTTCCTCGAACGAGGTGGTGAGGGCGAACGGGTCGACCGGGCCTGCCGACGGCGGCCGGCGGTGCATCTCGTCGGCCAGTTCGACGGCGGCCCGGCTGATCCGGGCCCGCAGTGCGCCGTCGGCCGCGCCGCCGGACCAGTCCTCGGGCGCGGCGAAGACGGCGGTGGGCACCATCACCGCGCGCAGGTGGCTGAACATCGGCCGGACCGCGTGCTCCAGCGCGAGCGAGTGCCGGGCGGTGCCGCCGGTGGCGCCGGCCAGCACCGGCCGGCCGATCAGCGCGTCGGCCTCGACCAGGTCGAAGAAGGACTTGAACAGCCCGTTGTAGGAGGCGTTGAAGATCGGGGTGACCGCGATCAGCCCGTCCGCGCCGGTGACCGTGTCGAGCACCTCCCGCAGCGGGGCCGACGGGAAGCCGGTGAGCAGGTGGTTGACCACGTCGTGGGCGTGCTCGCGCAGGTCGACCGGGCGGAGCTCGACGGCGTCGCCCCGCCGGGCCAGCTCGTCGCGGGTGGCCGCGGCGAGCTGGTCGGCGAGCAGCCGGGTGGACGACGGCTGGCTGAGCCCGGCCGACACCACGGCGAGGATGCGCTGGGTCATCGGTTCACCTCGGGCGCCTTACCGGTCACGTCGTCGACGGCGTGGACGGTGCTGTCCTTGGCGCCGCCCGCCGCGGCGACCAGCGAGGCGTGGGTCGGCGCCGCCGGCACGTGCGCGGGACGCAGCGCGTCGAACTCCTTGCGCAGCACCGGCACGACCTCTTCGCCGAGCAGGTCGAGCTGCTCCAGCACGGTCTTGAGCGGCAAACCGGCGTGGTCCATCAGGAAGAGCTGGCGCTGGTAGTCGCCGACGTACTCGCGGAAGCCGAGAGTGCGGTCAATGACCTGCTGCGGACTGCCCACGGTCAGCGGGGTCTGCGAGGTGAACTCCTCCATCGACGGCCCGTGCCCGTAGACCGGGGCGTTGTCGAAGTACGGCCGGAACTCCCGGACCGCGTCCTGCGAGTTCCTGCGCATGAACACCTGGCCGCCGAGGCCGACGATGGCCTGGTCGGCGGAGCCGTGGCCGTAGTGCGCGAAGCGCTGCCGGTAGAGCTGGATCATCCGCTGGGTGTGCTCCTTGGGCCAGAAGATGTGGTTGGCGAAGAAGCCGTCACCGTAGTACGCGGCCTGCTCGGCGATCTCGGGGCTGCGGATCGAGCCGTGCCAGACGAACGGCGGGACGCCGTCGAGCGGCCGCGGGGTCGAGGTGAACGACTGCAACGGGGTGCGGAACCGGCCCTTCCAGTCCACCACGTCCTCCCGCCACAGCCGGTGCAGCAGGTCGTAGTTCTCGATGGCCAGCGGGATCCCGTTGCGGATGTCCTGGCCGAACCAGGGGTAGACCGGCCCGGTGTTGCCGCGGCCCATCATCAGGTCGACCCGGCCGTCGGCCAGGTGCTGCAGCATCGCGTAGTCCTCGGCGATCTTCACCGGGTCGTTGGTGGTGATCAGGGTGGTCGCTGTCGAGAGCAGCAGCCGGGACGTACGCGCGGCGATGTAGCCCAACATGGTGGTGGGCGACGAGGGTACGAACGGCGGGTTGTGGTGCTCGCCGGTGGCGAAGACGTCGAGGCCGACCTCCTCGGCCTTGAGCGCGATGGTGACCATCGCCTTGATCCGCTCATGCTCGGTCGGCTCCCGACCGGTGGTCGGGTCGACCGTGACGTCGCCGACGGTGAAGACTCCGAACTGCATGACCGCTCCTCGGGATGTTAGCCGGGGCCGTGGTGAACCCGGACGCATCCGAAAACATATTTGACGCGTCAAAAATTTCACCAGCAAGCACCTCAGGCATGGCAGCGGTCACAGCTTGCCTCAGGCGGGCGGCGACGGTGCGGGCCGGGTCAGCCGCCCGCGACCGAGGGCAGCACCTGGACCTCGGCGCCGTCGGGCACCGGGGCCTCGAGCCCGCCGGCGTGGCGACAGTCCTCCCCGTCGACGTAGACGTTGACGTAGCGGCGCAGTTCGCCGCGCTCGTCACGGATCCGGCGGGCCAGCCGTGGCCAGGACACGGCCAGCTCGTCGAGCACCCCTCGCAGCGAACCGGCGGCCGCAACGGTCAGCCGGCTGGCCCCACCCGCCTCGCCGCGTAGCGGGCCCGGCAGCAGCACGGTGACCACTCAGACCTCCGCGGCCCGGACGCAGAGCACGTCCGGCAGGTGCGCGGCGACCAGCGCCCATGACTCGCCCTCGTCGCGACTCGCGTAGACCTCGCCGGAGCGGGTGCCGAGGTAGACCCCGCCGGGCTCGGCGTCGTCGGCGCACATCGCGTCGCGCAGCACCGACGGATAGAAGGGCGCCTCGGGCAGGCCCGTGCTGAGCGGCTGCCAGCTCTGCCCGGCGTCGGCGGAGCGGTAGACCCGGCAGTGGTGCCCGACCGGCCAACGCTCGCTGTCGGCTGCCAGCGGAAAGGTGAAGACCGTGCCGGGCCGGCCGGGCAGCGACACGATCGGGAACCCGAAGTCGCTGGGCAGGCCCTCGGCGATCGACGCCCAGGTGTGCCCACCGTCGTCGGAGCGGTAGACCCCGTGGTGGTTCTGCGCGTAGAGCCGCTCCGGATCACCGGCGTCGCGGACGACCTTGTGCACGCACTGGCCGAACTCGGGCCACTCGTCGGGCAGGAAGTAGGCGCGGATGCCGGTGTTGCCGGGCGCCCAGGTCTGGCCGCCGTCGTCGGTGCGGTAGACGCCGCCGGTGGACATGGCGACCACGACCCGGTCGGCGTCGCCCGGGTGCGGCAGCACGGTGTGCACCGCCTGCCCGCCGAAGCCGGCGCCCCACTGCTCACGGTGCGGGTGGTCCCAGAGCCCTCGGACCAGCTGGTAGCTGACCCCGCCGTCGTCGGAACGGAACAGAGCCGACGGCTGGGTGCCGGCCCAGACGACGTCGGGTTGGTCCGGCCCGGCCGGGGTGAGCTGCCAGACCCGGTCGAGGCTCGCCCCGCTGTCGGCCGGAAAGGCGACCGGCGGCTGCGCCGGCTCCTGCCAGGAGGCGCCGAGGTCGTCGCTGGTGGCCACGCTCGGGCCGAAGTGCGAGCTGGTCATCCCGGCGAGCAGGCGGGGCGTGGGCCGCCGCTTGTCGATCGCGACCGCGTAGACGCCGGTCATCGGGAAGTGTGGGCCGCTGACCTGCCAGTTGCGCCGGTCGTCCGTGCTGGTGGCGAGGAAGAGCCCCTTGCCGGTGCCGATGGCGAGCAGGGTGGGCATGTGCCGTCCTCCGATCCTCGGGCGTCATGTCGGCGTGATTATGGCCACACCCACCGACAGAACGACAGCGCCCGCCCCGGCGGGCCGGAAATCCCCCGGCGATCGAGCGTCAGCGCCGGGTACGCGGCGTGTGTCGGCGGTAGGCGCTGACCGTCGGGTCGCCCTCGATCCAGAACCGCCATGGGACGTCGTGCGCCCCGGTCACCCCGACCCGAGGGCCGGCGGCCACCGCCGCCGGGGGCACCGGCGCGGTGCCCGGCCGCAGCTGGACCGGGCCGTCGCCGAGCAGGTAACGCCCGTACACCGTCCGGTCGATGCCCAGGGCCGCGCAGAGCCGGGCCGGTCCACGCGCGAGGTCCAGATCCCGGCGTACGGCGGTGCGCCGGGCCCGGGCCACGTCGAGGCCGTCGACCACTTCGCCGGCGCGCAGCAGCACCGCCGAGGCCTCCCCCTCCGGCCCGGTGACCACGTTCATGCACCAGTGCATGCCGTAGGTGAAGTAGACGTAGGCGTGCCCGGCCGGGCCGAACATCACCGTGTTCCGCGCGGTCCGGCCCCGGTGGGCGTGCGAGGCCGGATCGCCGGCGGTGCCGGCGTACGCCTCGACCTCGGTGATCCGCACCGTGACCTCGCCGGCGGAGAGCCGGCAGCCGAGCAGCCCTCGGGCGGCCGGCACCACCGGGCCGGCGAGCAGCGCCGCCAGCGCGGCGAGGCCGTCGGTGTCGGCGCGGCCCTGCGGGAGAGCGTCCATGCGCCGACGGTACCCAGCCGCCGTCGGGCCGCCCCGCACCGGGCGATTCTCGCGACCCCGTCAGGGGCGACCAGGTACGCCCACGGGGGCACCTGCCGGACAGGAACCGTTCATCCGTTCGCCATTCCGGGTCACGAAACCCGCGCGCCGCCGCGGGGGTGTAACCGCCGTCGCCGCAACACACGGCGGCGCGCCCCGGTGGCACCCGCCGCCGGCCGAAGCCACATCGAAAGGGACCGACCATGAAGGTTCGCCCGTTCCGCCTGCCCCTGATCGTCATCGGCCTGATCGCCGCCGGCGCGACCCTGGCCTACGCCCCCTCGGCCAGCGCCACCACCTCGTCGCAGCAGCGGGCCGTGGCCCTCTCCGACGGCGCCCCGCTGACCGCCGTCTCGCTCGGCGGCGCGGCGAAGATCGACGCCAACGGGGCGGCGATCCACGTGCCGATCACGCTGACCTGCTCGCAGCCCACCCAGGTCGACCTCACCGTGAAGGTCGCCCAGGCGATCGGCGACACGGTGCGCACCGGGACGACCACCCGGAAGGTCGCCTGCGACGGGACGACCCAGCGGATCCGCATCGCGGTGACCCCGGTCGACCGGCCGTACGCCCCGGGGGTGGCCTTCGGCACGGTCACCGGCAACTCCTGCGACGCGCTGTGCAACTCGCTCACCGACGAGCACCGGTTCGACCTCGCCCTCTGATCCGGGGGTAACTGGCGGCGCCTCGGATCTCCGGGGCGCCGCCGCTCCCTACCCGCTCCGGGCCGGCGTCACCGACCCGTTCGGCCAGTCGCGGGACGTAGGGTTTCGCCTCGCGGCGTTGCCTAGAGTGTTGCCATGGACGACCCGTACGACCTCGAGCGGTTCGTCGCCGCGCAGAACCACCACGGCACGTACGAGCAGGCCCTCGTCGAACTGCGCCGCGGAGCGAAGGTCAGGCACTGGATGTGGTTCGTGTTCCCGCAGATCGCCGGGCTCGGCGCGAGCCCGACCTCGCAGCGGTACGCCATCGGGTCGCTCGACGAGGCCAGAGCGTATCTGCGGCACGAGGTGCTCGGCGCGCGGCTGCGCGAGTGCACATCGGTGGTGGCGGAGACGTCCGGGCGCAGCGCGGAGGACATCTTCGGCCGCACCGACGCGATGAAGCTCCGGTCCTGCATGACGCTTTTCCGGCACGCCGCGCCTGACGAGACCCTGTTCCAGAGGGTGTTGGACAAGTACTTCGACGGAATGCCGGACCCCGCCTCGGAACAGCGCCTGTGAGCGCGACGACTGCCCGCAGAGCCGTCAGGTGGTCAGGCGATCTCGATGAAGTCGATCTCGGCCCAGCGGTTGAGGTGGGTGAGCCGCAGGGTGTTGAAGCCGGCGTTCAGCGTGACGTCGGCGCGGACCTGTCGCCAGTTCTCCCAGCCGGCGTCCGGGTAGGTGACCACCTGGGACGCCCCGCCGTTCACGGTCAGGGTGTGCCGGGCCTCGCCGTAACCCGCGGCGTACGAGATGTGGGCCGTGTAGCTGCCGGCCCGTGGCGCGAAGACGGTGACGTCGACCCAGCTGTCGGCGTGGTCGAGGTAGGCCACCACCTGCCCCTGTGAGGCGCTCGCGGTGTTCCGGGCCGCACAGTTGTGCAGCGCCCCGCGTTCGGCCTCGTAGCGGACCCGGCTGCCCCGCACGACCGGGTACTCACCGGCCCAGCCGAGCGCGGCCACGTACATGCCACGGGCGGTGTAGTTGTTGATCCAGCCGTGGAAGACGAGGTGGTCGCCGCCGGCCTCGCGGACCACGTCGGCCCCGCCGGGGCCGCGTACCGCGCCGTCGAGGGTGGCGGTGGTCAGCAGCGAACGGTAGGCCTTCGTGTACGGCCCCGTGAGCGCGGTCGAGGTCGCGTAGCTGGTCTGGTAGTTGTCTCCGCCGTATCCGCCGACGGAGTAGAAGAGCACGTAGCGAGCCCCGACCCGGGTGAGCACCGGCGCCTCGATGACGCCGGCCTCCTCCGGCCGGTCGTTGCGCAGCAGCTCCACCCGGGCGCCCTGCAGCGTCGCGCCGTCGGCGGCCACCCGTTGCAGCCACAGGCTGGTCGGCTGGCCGATGGCGTTGCCGTCGTCCTTGTAGAGCAGGTAGCGCTGCCCGTCGCCGTCGGTGAAGCTGGACGCGTCGATGTCGCCGCCCTCGGCGCCGTTGCATATCAGCGGCCCGGTGCCGACGGCGACGAACGGGCCCAGCGGCGAGCTGGCCACCGCCGCGCCGATGCACTGCCGGCCGACGGCCCGGCTCCGGGCGGTGTAGTAGAGCAGGTACCGGCCGTCAGCGCGTGCGGACACGTCCGGGGCCCAGGTCAGGCCGCCGCTGGCCCAGGCGCCGAGGCTGGGCAGCGCGTCCGCTCGCCGGGTCCACGGCCCGGTCAGCGAGGTTGCGGTGGCGACCGGCACGTTCCCGAAGCCGTTGTTGGTGGAGTATGCGTAGTAGGTGCCGCCCACCTTGATGACGTCGGGGTCGGGGAAGTCGCTGGCGATGACCGCCGCCGGGGGCGTGGTCACGGCGGAGGCGTGCTCCGTGCCGATGACGAACGGACCGATGACGAGTGCGGCAACCAGGATCGCGAGACCTCGACGCATGACGAAGTCTAACCCGATCCATCGACGTATAGGAATGCGTGTTGCGGGCGCCACCTCATGGGCAAACTCAAATATTCCTCAACTTCTACCCGCATCGCGCTGCCACGAATCGCGACCGGCCTACGGTCAGTCCACTTCGACCGGGACCCGCGACACCCCCTGTCGCACGACTTGGGAGCATCATGGCACCTACTCCGCCGACGGATGCCGAACTGAACGTTCTGATCCGCGCCCGGCTCGCCGCACTCGGCATCGACCTCGACCAACTTCCGCCCGGGACCAGCCCCGACCCCGAGACCGGCTCGCCCGGCCGGGACTCCGTGCTCGCCTCGCTGCGCTCCTTCGTGCGGGGCACCGTGGCGACGCTCGCCGCATACCAGCCGCCCGCTCCCGACGGCACCGATCCCGATACCGCCAAGGCGCTGTCGCAGCAGCACGCCCCGATCCTCTACCCCTCCAACAGCACGGAATGGCGGAAGGCATGACGTCCGAACCACTCGATCGTACGGTCGACCGCCGGGCGTTCCTGGCCCGCGCCGCGGCGCTGGCCACCGTCTCAGCCGTCGGCGTCAACGTCGGACTGCCCTCGGTCGCGCTGGCGGGCAACGGCCTGCCCACCAGTGCCAAGCCGGGAGCGGCGAGACGGCCACTGGACCAGCCGAACGCCTACACCGAGCCTCGGCCGGAGGCACTCGCCGATCCGTCCGAGCTGACCATCGCCGAGGCGGCCTGGCTCATCCGCGCGGGCAAACTCACCCCCGAGCACCTGGTCGAGGCGTACCTGGCTCGAATCTCCCGCTACGACGGCATCTACCAGGCGTTCAACCGGGTGCTCGCCGACGCGGCCCTTGCGGGCGCGCGAGATGTCGGGCGCAGGCCCCGACACGGTGTGCTGCACGGCATCCCGCTGGCCATCAAGGACAACTACTACACCGAGGGGGTCCCCACCACGGCGAACTCCTTCCTGTTCAAGGACTTCGTGCCGCCGTACGACGCGACCGCGGTGGCCCGGTTGAAGGCGACTGGCGCGATCGTGCTCGGCAAGACTCAGATGGGCCCGTTGGCGACCACCCGTGCCACCACACCGGCCGGCGTGATCACCACGGTGAACGCCTGGACGCCGACCGACCGCGGCGCCGACCCGGGCGGGTCGTCCACCGGCACCGCCACCGCGGTTGCCGGCCGGATGGCCACCTCTGGCATCGGTACGCAGACCGGTGGCTCGATCACCGCCCCGTCCAACGCGCAGAACCTCACGGGCCTCAAGCCGACCATGGGCCGGGTCTCGGTGGCCGGCATCATTCCGCTCACCTACACGCGCGACCATCCGGGCCCGTTGGCCCGGGACGCCAAGGACGCCGCGATCATGCTGACCGCGATGGCAGGCGAGGACCCCATGGACCCGCGCAGCCAGGGCCTGCCAGACGTACCCAACCTGATCGATGCGGCCAGCCCGGTCTACCAGGGACGCCGCGTCAAGCTGCGCTGGAAGACCCGGATCGGGGTGCTGCCGGGCTTCGTCAACGGCACGTCGGCCACCGCGCTGGCCCGTGCGGCCTATCTGGCACAGCTCGCCGCGATCCCTGGCGTCACCCTGGTGGACGTGCCGCTGCCGGACGACTGGAGCCAGCTGACCGGTGGCACCTTCAACAACGTCCGGCTGCCTGAGCGGGCCGAGCCGTTCATGCCGTACCTGCGCACCGACCTGCGCGGTTTCGGGGTGTCGGTGACCAGCTGGCTGCAGGGCGCGCTGATGGGTGGCAACGAGTTCATCACCGGTCAGCGGGCCAAGCTGCTGCTGATGGACCGGGTGCTCAACGACCTCTTCGACGCCTGCGACGTGGTGGTGCAGACCGACCCGGTGCCCTTCGACATCCTGGGCCTGCCGGAGATCGCCTTCCCGATCGGGTCCACCGCTGCCGGGCTGCCGATCGGCACCATCCTGGGCGGTCTCCCGTACGCCGAGGACCGGCTGTTGTCGGTGGTGGCCGCCTACCAGGCGGTGACGGACTGGCATCTGCGGCGGCCGGCCGATCCGCCCACCGCAGCGGGCGCACGGGGCGCGGCTCCCGCCGAAGCGCTGCGCCTGACGGCTGAGGAGGTCGCCGAGCTCAGCCAGTGACGTGCGACGGGCGGGCAGCCGATGCCCGCCCGTTCGTCACGGCCCGGTCCGGTCCGGCACCTTTTCTCGACGCTGCCGAGTCTCAAGATTTCCTCAATTGCCACCGTGGGCGTTCCAAGACATCGATCGAAGCCTGTTGAATCGTGCCATCCGAGTTGGCGCGGCCGCCCCTGCCGGAACCTTTTCCGTCGTACACGTACTGCGAAGGGGTGTCAGGTGAAACGAAGACTGTCTCGGACCGCGGTATCGGTCGCATGCGCGCTGGCTCTGGTCGGTTCGCCGGTGTTGACGTCGGCGACCACCGCCACCGCCTCGAACCGCGTGCCGAAGCCGGAGTCGGTGATCGGCTGGGCGCCGTGTACCGACTACAAGCTGGCCACCTACGAGCAGATCGCGGACTACTACCGGAAGCTCGACAAGGCCAGCGACCGGATGAAACTGGTCGAGATCGGCAAGACCAGCGAGGGACGGCCGCAGCTGATGGCCATCGTCTCGTCGGAGAAGAACCTCAAGGATGCGAACCTCAAGCGCTACCGGGAAACCTCGGTACGCCTCTCGCAGGGCGACGCGCTCTCCGAGTCCCAGGCGCGCGACCTCGCGAAGGACGGCAAGGCCATCGCCTGGGTCGACTTCGGCATCCACTCCACCGAGGTGGCCGGGCACCAGACCGCTCCGCAGTTCGCGTACGACCTGGTGACCAGCGAGACGTCCGAGGCGCGAGAGATCCGGGACAACCTCATCACCCTGCTGGTGCCGAACGTGAACCCGGACGGCGGAACGAAGGTCGCCGAGTGGTACCGGCAGAACCTGGGCGGGCCCTACCAGGACGCCGGCTATCCCGAGCTGTACCAGAAGTACGCCGGACACGACAACAACCGTGACTGGTACATGTTCAACCTGCAGGAGACGCAGAACGTCGGGCGCCAACTGTTCCACGAGTGGATCCCGCAGGTCATGCACAACGTCCACCAGACCGCGGTCTTCCCGGCCCGGATCAGCATCCCGCCCTACGAGGACCCGCTGAACCCCAACATCCACCCCCAGGTGGTCCGGGGCGTCAACATCGTCGGCGACGCGATGGGGCAGCGGCTGGAACGCGAGGGCAAGGGCGGTGCGCTGGCCCGCCAGTCGTACGACATCTGGTGGAACGGCGGCGCCCGGACCGCGCCGTACTACCACAACCAGATCGGCATCCTCACCGAGACCGCGCACGCCTCGGCGACGCCGAGGGTCTACGACCCCGCGACCTTCCCGAAGACCTTCGCGGACGGCACCTCGACCAGCCAGCCCTCGGTCTTCTACCCCAGCCCGTGGAAGGGCGGCGAGTGGCACCTTTCGCAGAGCTGCGACTACATCAAGACGGCCTCGTGGGCGATGCTGCGCGTGGCCAGCGACGACCGCGAGGCCCTGCTCTACGGGGCGGCGCAGATGGCCCGGGACGGGGCGCGTAACGGCGCCTCGACCACCTACGTGATCCCGGCGGATCAGGCGGACTTCCCGACCGCCACGAAGCTCGTGGACAAGCTGCGCTGGAACAACATCCGGGTCGAACGCGCGGTGAAGCCGTTCACGGTGGGCGACCGCAGGTACCCGGCCGGCAGCTATCTCGTCCGGGAGGCGCAGCCGTACCGGGCGGCGGTGCTGGATCTGCTCAACCCGCAGGTCTACCCGGATCGGCGGCTCTACCCCGGCGGCCCGCTCGAGCCGCCGTACGACATCACCGGATACACGCTCTCGTTCCAGATGGGCGTCACCGTCAACAAGCTCGACCAGGCCGTGCGGGCCGAGACCGTCGCGGTCGACTGGCCGACGGTGCCGACCGGCACGGTGGCCGGTGCGCCGAAGTACGCGTACGCCCTCGACCCCCGCGTCAACGACAGCTCGGCCGCCGTGAACGCCCTGCTCGCGGCGGCGGACAAGGTCCTCCAGAGCAGCGCCGAGGTGACCACCCGCAGTGGCAAGCTGCCGGCTGGCACGTTCCTGGTCACGCCGCGTCCGGGCACCGACGCGCGAGTGACGGGGCTCGCCACGCGGTTCGGGCTCAGCATCGCCGCGGTGGACGCGAAGCCGGCGAAGGTGACCGAACTCGTCGCGCCTCGGATCGGGCTGTACGACGGCTTCAACAACTACGACGAGGGCTGGACCCGGCTGATCCTGGACCAGTTCGGCTTCCGGTACGAGAAGCTGACGAACGGGTCGGTCCGGACCGGTGACCTGCGGGCGAGGTTCGACACCATCGTGCTGCCCGACGCCACCTACACCTCGATGCGCAACGGCCGGGCGGCCGGCTCGCTGCCGCCGGAGTACACCGGCGGAATGACCGACGCGGGCGTGGCCAACCTGAAGGCGTTCGTCGAGGCGGGCGGCACGGTGGTCACCCTGAACAAGGCCGCCCAACTGCCGATCAAGGCGTTCGGCGTGCCGGTCAAGGACGTCACCGAAGGGGTGCCGGAGACCTCCTACAACATCCCGGGTTCGGTGCTGAACCTCGACGTCGACGCCAGTGACCCGGTCGCCGCCGGGTTCGGCGCGAACGCGTCGGCGTTCGTCGCGAACGGCCCGGCGTTCGAGGTCAACGAGGACGCCGAGGGTGTCACGGTGGCGGCCACCTGGCCGAAGAGCAACCTGCTGAAGAGCGGCTTCCTCCTCGGTGAGGACGTCATCGGCGGCAAGGCGGCCGTGGTGACCGCGAAGGTCGGCGACGGGCAGGTGGTGATGATCGGCTTCAAGCCGCAGCACCGGGCTCAGTCGCACGGCACCTACCGGCTGCTGTTCAACGCGATGTACCTCGGCGGTCAGCGCTGACCTGAGGTCGGTCGTGGTGGCCGAGCGCGCCTTTGCGCTCGGCCACCACGCGCGCAGGATGAATCTCAGAGCACCCGCCCGGTGGCTGACCGAGGCGCAGGACATCCGACATCGGTGTGCTCCTCACCTCGCTCGACCCGGCGGCGAACGTGTCAGCAACAGGCCGCAGGCGGTTCACGCCCAGCACGACCGCATCGACTCGGTGCCGGCCGTCCGAGTACGTTACCGGCGAGTCGATCTGGCGATGGTGGACGGCGGGGAGGCCGCATGGCCGGGAAACACCGTTCGTGGTGGGGCTGGGGGCACGTCGAGGACGCGGTGACCGGCGCGGAGGCCACGGCGTTGGCGGACCGGGTGCGTACCCTGCTGCCCGAGGTCGACCTGACCGAGCACGTCGCGCCGCCGGTGGCCGAACTGGGCCTGCGCCCGCCGCGGGTCGATCCGCCGGCGTCGCTCGCCCGGCTGTGCTCGACGGACCCGGCCGACCGGGCGGCGCACACCCACGGCAAGGCGTTCCGGGACGTCGTCCGCAACCTGCACGGGGAGGTCCACGACCCGCCGGACGTGGTGGTCCGGCCGGTGACCGAGCAGGACGTCGTCGACGTGCTGGACTGGTGCGCGGGCCGGGACATCGCCGTGATCCCCTACGGCGGCGGCTCGTCAGTGGTCGGCGGCGTGGAGCCACGGCTCGACGACGCGTATCCCGCGGCGGTCAGTCTCGACCTCGGACGCCTCGACCGGGTGCTGGAGGTCGACCCGACCAGCCGGGCGGCCCGCATCCAGGCCGGCGTGTTCGGCTCGGCGCTGGAGGACCAGCTCCGGCGGCACGACCTGACACTGCGGCACTACCCGCAGTCGTTCGAGTTCTCCACTTTGGGCGGCTGGTTGGCCACCCGCGCCGGCGGTCACTACGCCACCGTCCTGACCCACATCGACGACCTCGTGGAGTCGATGCGGGTCGTCACCCCGGCAGGCGTCAGCCAGTCGCGCCGGCTGCCCGGCTCCGGCGCCGGGCCGTCCCCGGACCGGCTGTTCCTCGGCTCGGAGGGCGTGCTCGGCGTCATCACCGAGGCGT
Source organism: Micromonospora sp. NPDC051006 (assembly GCF_044456245.1). Taxonomy (NCBI): domain Bacteria; kingdom Bacillati; phylum Actinomycetota; class Actinomycetes; order Micromonosporales; family Micromonosporaceae; genus Micromonospora; species Micromonospora sp. NPDC051006. The sequence continues at coordinate 342,108 of NZ_JBITFP010000005.1, read as the reverse complement.
GGATGCGCCTGCAGGAGCGGCCACGCTGGCGAGCGGGCGCCTCGGTGCACTTCACCGACTACGACGAGGCGGTCAGCGCCACCCGGGCCATCGCCCAGTCCGGTCTGCACCCGAGCAACTGCCGCCTGCTCGACCCGGCGGAGGCGATGCTCAACGCCGGCGCCGCCACCACCGGCGGCGTGCTGGTCCTGGGATTCGAGTCCGCGGACCATCCGGTCGCGCCGTGGCTGGACCGTGCCGTCGAGCTGTGCCGCGACCACGGAGGGACCCTGCCGGAGCCGCGCCGCAGCGACAACCCCGGCCCGGGGCAGCGGACCGTCGCCGACGCGTGGCGGTCGGCGTTCCTGCGGATGCCGTACCAACGCGACGCGCTCGCCGCCCGGTCGATGATCGTGGAGACGTTCGAGACCGCCTGCACCTGGGACCGATTCCCCGCCCTGCGAGCGGCCGTTCTCGACGCGGCCGGCGACGCGCTCCGCGCCGTCGCCGCGACCGGTGTGGTCACCTGCCGCTTCACGCACGTCTACCCGGATGGCCCCGCCCCCTACTTCGGCGTCTACGCCACCGGGCGCTGGGGCGCGACCCTCGACCAGTGGGACCAGATCAAGCAGGCCGTCTCCGACGCGCTGCTCGCCGCCGGCGGCACGATCACGCACCACCACGCCGTCGGCCGCGACCACCGACCGTGGTACGACCGGCAGCGTCCGGACCCGGTCGCGCTCGCACTGCGCGCCGCCAAGAGCACGCTCGACCCGTCCTGGATCCTCAACCCCGGCGTCCTCGTCGATCGCTGACGCCTTCGGAATTCGCCGTACGGCCTAGGGTGGGCGGCATGGGAAGCCCCGCCCCCTCCCCCGACGGTCCGACGGCCGAAAATCCGCTGACCCTGCTCACGCTCGACGAACTTCGGCAGCGCACCAGCGTGAAGTGGCGCATGCACCCGCCCGACGTGCTCCCCCTCTGGGTCGCGGAAATGGACGTACCCCTCGCTCCCCCCGTGGCCGACGCGCTTCGCCGCGCGATCGACCTCGGTGACACCGGTTACCCGCACGGGACGGCGTACGCCGAGGCGCTCGGCGACTTCGCCGCCCGGCGCTGGGACTGGCACGACTTCCGCGTCGGCCACACCGCGGTCGTACCCGACGTGATGATGGGTATCGTCGAGGTGCTGCGGCTCGTGACCGACCCGGCGGACGCGGTGGTGGTCTGCTCCCCCGTCTACCAGCCCTTCTACGCCTTCGTCAGCCACGCCGGCCGGCAGGTGATCGAGGCCCCGCTCGGCGCCGACCTGCGCATGGACCCCGCCGCTCTCGACGAGGCCTTCCGCCAGGCCCGGGCCTGCGGCCGTCGGCCGGCGTTCCTGATGTGCAATCCGCACAACCCGACCGGCGTCGTCCATCGCCGGGACGAGCTCGAGGACGTTGCGGAACTGGCCGCCCGGCACGGCGTGCGGGTGATCTCCGACGAGATCCACGCGCCCCTGGTGCTCCCCGGGACGCACTTCACCCCGTACCTCACGGTGGCCGGCGCGGAGAACGCGTTCGCCCTGATCTCGGCCTCGAAGGCGTGGAACCTCGCCGGCCTCAAGGCGGCGCTGGTGGTCGCCGGGCCGCGGGCCGCCGCGGACCTCGACCGGATGCCGGAAGAGGTCGGCCACGGACCCAGCCACCTCGGCGTCATCGCGCACACCGCCGCCTTCCGTGCCGGCGGTCCGTGGCTCGATCTCCTCCTCGACGGCCTCGACGCCAACCGCACGCTCCTGGCGACGCTGCTCGCCAAGCACCTCCCGTCCGTGGGGTACCACCGCCCTGAGGGCACCTACCTGGCCTGGTTGGACTGCACGGCGCTCGGCGTCGCGACCGCGCAGCCGGCCGGCGAACCCGGCGCGGCCAGCGATCTCGCGGGGCCGGCGCAGATGTTCCTCGACCGCGCGCGGGTCGCCCTCAGCTCCGGACACGTCTTCGGCACCGGCGGAGCCGGCTTCGTGCGACTCAACTTCGCCACCTCACCCGCGATCCTCACCGAAGCCGTCACCCGCATGGGCCAGGCACTCGACACGCACCCCCCGTCGGCCGGCTGAATCCCCAGCTGATCGGACGAGCCGCGCCGCGGTGGATGTCCTCGCGCATCAGCCAGCCGCCCCGAGGCAACCTTCCGGGGCGCGGCTGCGTGGTAGGGGCGTGACGGACCAAACCAAGCCACTCTCGGCGGCGGACGAGTCGTACGTGGCATTCGTTGAAGTGGCCTGGCAGCGCCACATCCGGCTGGCCATGCTGCTGACCGGCGACCGGTGGCGGGCCGAGGAGCTGCTCCAGGACAGCCTCGTCAAGGTGTACGAGCGGTGGCGACGACTGTCGCGGCTCGACGACCTGCACGCCTACCTGCGCCGCGCGCTGGTCAACAACCACACGTCCAGTTGGCGGCGTCGGCGGCGGGAGAGTCTCGTCGCGGACGTCCCCGACCGGGCCGCTCCGGCAGGTGACCTCGGCCCCGACGCCGTCGTCGTGCGCCGCGCGCTGATGTCGCTGCCGGCGAAGCAGCGCGCGGTCGTGGTGCTGCGCCACTACGAGGACCTGACCGAGCGCGAGGTCGCTCGGGTGCTCGGCTGCTCGGTGGGCACGGTCAAGAGCCAGAACGCACGCGCGCTGGACAAGCTCCGCCACCTTCTCGATGAACCCTCCTACACGCTAAGCAGGTGACACGTCATGAACACCCTTGATGAGCAACTCGCTCACCGGCTGCACGACATCGTCGACGGTGAGCCGGACTCCGTACCCCCGACGGGCGCACTGCTCGAACGCGGCCGGCGGGCCCGGCGGCGCCGGACCACCACGATGGTCAGCGCGACCTGCGCGCTGCTGGCGCTGGGTGCCGCCACGGCGGCGACCGTCGTGACGATGCCGAACCCCGGCCGTCCCGGCGTCAGCGCCGAGGGATCGCCGCCGGCCCGGCCGGCCTCGCCGGCGATGGAGCTGGTCTCGGCCGTCACCGCCAGCGAGAACATCAGCTACCGGATCCGGCTGACCAACTCCGGGCCGGGCGGGCTGCGGTACGAGGGGGCCTTCGACCCGACGACCGCCACCGGGTACGTCCGGGTGGCCCTGGACGACTCGATCATGACCGAGCTGCTGATCGGCGGCACCCGGTACGAGGGCGGCGAACGACCGCACGGCCCACTACCGAGCGACAAGGGCCCGGGCGAGACGTACGGCCGGTACGGCCAGTACCCCGGCACGTACGACCGACTGTCCCTCTACGCCGACGGGAGCAACGTCCTCGGGGCCGCGGCGCCCGACCCGGCAGCGCTGTTCGAAGCACTGAAGAGCGCGAACGCGACCATCACCGAGAACCCGGACGGCACGCTGCACTTCGAGTACGTGACCTCGGCCGAGAAGGGTTCGACCAACACCCGCGGTGACGTCACGCTCGACGGCGACGGCCGGATCGCGAAGGTGGCGATCACCGGCACCTGGCAGACGACCGCGAAGGGCCGGCTCGACAAGGGCACGTTCGCCTCCACGCTCGAACTGTTCGACTACGGCGTCGAGGTGAAGGTGAAGCGCCCGACCGACGTGGTCATGGTCAAGTAGGTCTACCGGGGACGAGAGCTGCCCTAGTCGCCCCATTCCATCGATGAGCTGCCCGCGGCTGGACAGGCCGCGGGCAACTCCTTCTCTTGACGTGTCCCAACTGGCTCTCGCCGGACTGCGCTCACGAGGCTCGGGATGACATCAACAGATGTTGTCCGGCCATTCCCGATGCGGCATGATCGCTTGGCTTGTTCGTCACCAGAGCTACGGGGGCTAAGAGGATGTTGAGGAAGCAGGACGAGGAGAAGAGCATCGGCCGCCGACGGTTGCTTCGCCGCGCGGGCGCGGTCGCGGCCGGGATGGCCGGCGCGGGCGTCGCGGGCGCCGCCAGCGCCACTCCGGCACAGGCCGCCGCGGGCGATCCGGTGATCCAGGGTGTGGACAACGTCGTCGAGACCGCCACCACCCTACGGAACACCGGTGTTCGGGCGGCCTTACGACTGGCGAACGACAAGACCTACGGGCCCAATCCAGATGGAAGGGTTTCCGCCGAGCCCGCATTGCAGATCAGGCCGAGCGGGACGACCATCTCCGACCTCGCCGAGGCCGGCTCGATCAGCATGGCCATCGACGGCAACATCTGGGTCGTCACCAAGGGCAATGGCAGCACCCTCAACGAATCGCACATCATCCACACGAGCGCCAACAGCAACCGGATCGTGCCGCTGGTGCCGCAGCGGGTACTCGACACCCGGTACGCCAGCTCTCGAGGGCTGGTCCGCGAGCCTGGCTACCTGGACTCCAGCGGCCGGCTGCTCGCCGGCCGGTCGATCAGCCTCCGGCTCACCGATCACCTGTACTACGCGGACGCGGTCTTCGGGACAGTGACCGTGGTGCAGCCGACTCTCGCCGGCTTCGCCCAGGTCTACCCGTTTGGAATTTCCCGGCCCACCGACTTCTCATCGATCAACTTCGCGCCCAACCAGATCCTCTCCAACGCGTTCGTTTGCGGAGTCGGTAGTGACAATGACAGCAGCCACTACGCCACCGACCTGATCAACGTCTACTCCAGCGTGACCGCGCACGTCATCGTCGACATCACCGCGGCCGTCGTCAGCGCCGGCCGGGTCAACCCCCGGTCCGCGATGCCGGTCCGCGGCATCGACCGCCGCGGAAAGGCCACGTGGGAGAAATGACGCTCGGCGTACCGCCGATCCCCTGACCCTCGGCTGGGGTGACAGTAGGCGTCGCCCACTGCCGCCGATCTGTCGGTGCCTGCCCCGAATCCGGGGAATCCCGGAAGGCTGGGCGGCGGTTTGGGAATCTCTACTGGTGACGGAGAAGGTCGAGGTACGGGTACACGGCGTTGCTGGCGCCCGTGCGGAGACCATCCTCGACCATCCGGTCGTGGTGCGGGTCGCGGGCGACCGCCGGGCCGGCTTCTACCGGATCCGGCCCGGGTTGGAAGGCCGCAAGGACGTCCCCGGAATCACCGTCGAGGCGTACCGCTGGGGTGACCTCACCGGCGGCGCCCCGCTGCTGAAGCTGCTGACCCTGCTCCTGCTTCCGTTCATGTTGTCCAACGTGGCGGTGTGGATGCGCCCGGCCGGTCCAAGCCGCCATGGCGTGCTGACGGCCATGTGTCGGCTGCTCGCCGGCACGTTGACCGCGGCGTACGCGCTGTCCATGGTCAGCGTCGCCATGGACCTCGTCGGGTACCAGTGCGCCGCAAGGGCCTACTGCACGTCCGACCGACCGCTGCTGTCCTGGCTCGGGTCGCTGCCGCACGGCGTGCGTATCGTCCTGCTGGCGGTGCTGCCGTTCCTCGCGATCCGACTGATCTGGTGGATCGGCTCCCGGCGAGCCCGCAACATGGGCGACATCCACCAGCCCGTCACGGACGGCAGGGCCGCCGACGGGCTCTCCGACCCGTTGTTCTGGGACGACGATCACCTCGCCGGCCGGCTGCGGTGGATCCACTTCGCCATCGCCACGGCGATCATCGACGCCGGACTGGTCGCCGGCACCATGTCACCGTCCCCGGACAATGCCGCACTGCTGCTGCTGGGCGCTTGTGGCCTGCTGCTGCTGTCCTGCACGGCACTGTTGATCTGGGGCCGTCTGCACCACCCGGCCACCCGCCGGCTGGTGCGGGCGCTGCGGCTGGCGAGCATCGCGCTGACCGTCCTGACGCTCAGCTACGCGCTGGTGCCGAGAGTCGCTCCGCTGCCGCACGGGAACATGCCCGGCATCGACGGCGCCACGGCCGCGCTGGCGACCAGCCAGGGCCTGCTGCTGCTGGGGCTTGCCGCCCTGACCGTGCGATACCGGCGCCGGACCAGGACCGAGACCCCTCCGATCCTGCTCGGCATGGGCACGCCGGCGCTGGCCGCGGCGGCGGTGATCGTCGCCGCGGCGTACTCCGCCACGTTCGTGTACCGCGCGGCCGACCTGCTCGACCGGGGCGCGATCCCCAATCCGGTGCGGGCGCCGCTGCCGGGCGCCCCGCCGCTGGCGCCGCCCGCGGCCGACTGGTGGGCTGCCACGGCGGCCGTCGTCGGCCTGCTGATCGCCGCCGCGGCGATGGCCTCGTCGCTTCTGCTGACCAGGAGACGCCGGCGGCGCGACGCGGAGCGCATCGTGCGGCGGGACTTTCCCGAGGTGCCGCCCGAGGCCCGGTCGCGGCTGGTGACCGTCGAGCTGGCGATTGCCCGGTCCCAGGCCACCGAGGTGTTCGGTCCGACGCTCGTCGCCCTGCTCCTGATCTCCTCGGTGGGGCTGGGCACGATCGTCCTCGACCTGATCGGTACCGGGCCGACCCAGCTCGCGGCCGAGCTCAGCAACGACAAGAGCCAGGCGGCGCGCATTGCGGCGTATCTGACCGACGCCGGGATCTACCTCATCGGCGCGGTCGTCGTCGGTCTGGTGGTTTTCAGCGTCACGGTCTACCGCAATCCGGACAAGCGGGGGACATTGGCGGCCCTGTGGGACCTCGGCACGTTCTGGCCCAGGACGATCCATCCGTTCGCGCCGCCCTCGTACGGCAAGCGGGCCGTGCCCGAACTGGCCCGGCGGGTGACCGCGTTGACCCGCCGGACCGGGGTCGTCATCTCCGGGCACAGCCATGGCTCGGTACTCGCCGCCGCCGCCGTGCTCCGGCTCCCACCGGAGGCCCTGGGACGCGTCGCACTGCTCACCCACGGGTGCCCGCTGCAGCGTCTCTACGCCCGGGTGTGTCCGGCCTACCTCGGCGAGCACGTCCTGCGCGACCTGGGCGATCGCCTCGACTGGCGGTGGCGCAACCTCTGGCGGGACACCGACAGCGTCGGCGGTCCCGTCTTCCCCGCATACCACCGTGCCGACGATCCAGCCGGCGCCGTCGACATCCGGATCCGCGACCCGCGGGACCTCGTTCCCGAGCCGGACGACACCGTGCCACCGCCCATCGAGGGACACCAGCCGTATCACAACCAGAAGGCATTCCGGGACGCGCTGCGGGAGCTCGCCGCGCAGCTCGGCTAGCCGTCAGTGGCCGCGGTAGAGGGCGTCGATGTCCGCCCCGTAGTGCGCCTGCACGGCCTCCCGCTTGATCTTCAGCGTGGGGGTGAGTTCGCCGGTGTCCTCGGTGAAGTCCCGGGGCAGGATGTCGAAGGTCTTGACCTGTTCCGCGTGCGACACCGTCGCGTTGGCCCGCTCGATGGCGGCCTGGATCTCGCCGCGTAGCTCCGGGCTGCGCCGCAGCTGCCCGACCGACACGGCGGGCAGCTCGTGCGCGGCCCGCCACCGCGGCCACGCCTGCTCGTCGATGGTGACCAGGGCGGCCACGTAGGGGCGGCGGTCGCCGACGAGCATGACCTGACTGACCAGCGGGTGCTCGCGGATCCGCTCCTCGATCTGGGCCGGCGCGAGGGTCTGTCCCGCCGCCGTCACCATGATCTCCTTCTTGCGGCCGGTGATGCGCAGGTATCCGTCGGTGTCGACGCTGCCCAGGTCGCCGGTGCGCAGCCAGCCGTCGCCGGTGAACGTCTCCCGGGTGGCCTCGGGGTTGTTCCAGTAGCCCTGGAACACGACCGGCCCGCGGGCGAGGACCTCGCCGTCGTCGGCGACCCGGATCTGGACGCCGGCCAGCGGACGGCCTGCGGTGCCGATCCGCATCGCGGAAGGCGTGTTGGTCGTCAGCGCCGGGGAGGTCTCGGTCAGCCCGTACCCTTCCAGCACGGTCAGACCCGCGCCGCGGAAGAAGTGCCCCAGCCGCTCCCCCAGCGGCGCCCCGCCGACGATGGCCATCCGGCAGCGGCCGCCGAAGGCGCCCCGCAGCTTCCGGTACACGAGAACCTCGAACACCGCGTGCGCCGGTCGCAGCAGCAGCAGTCCCGGCCCCCGGCGCCGGTCCAGGGCCCGGCTGTAGCGGACCGCCACGCGCTCGGCGAGGCCGAACAGCCGTCCCCGGTGCCCGTCGTCGGCCCGCCGCCGAGCCTTGTCGTGCGCCTTCTCCAACATCCGGGGCACGGTGAGGAGGAACGTCGGCCGGTACCTCCGCAGCTGTGCCGGCACCGCGGCCAGGTCGGGGCAGTGCACCATCGTCGCCCGCCGGTACACCATGCCGACCTGGATCAGCCGCGCGAAGGCGTGGGCCAGCGGCAGGAACAACACCGTCGACGCGCCCGGGTGCAGCAGTTCCTTCAGCGCCTCGGTGGCAGCGAGGACGTCACAGTGGATGCCGCGGTGCGTCAGCACACAGCCCTTCGGCCGCCCGGTGGTGCCGCTGGTGTAGACGATCGACGCGACGTCCCCGCCGTTGACCGCCCGTCGCCGGCCCTCGACCTCCGCGTCGTCGACGGTGCGCCCCTGCCCGGCCAGCGCGATCAGGTCGCCGCCGTCGATCCGCCACACCTGGCGCAGCCCGGGCAGGTCCTGGCGTACGTCGTGCACCATCGCCTCGTGCTCGGCGGTCTCGACCACGCAGCCGACCGCGCCCGAGTCGGCCAGGATCCACTGCGTCTGCTCGACGCTCGAGTTGTCGTACACCGGGACGGTGATCGCGCCGATCGACCACAGGGCGTAGTCGATGAGGGTCCACTCGTAGCGGGTGCTGCTCATCAACCCGATCCGGTCGCCCCGACCCACCCCGGCGGCGACGAACCCACGGGCCAGGGTCAGCACGTCGTCGCGGAACTGCCCGCAGGTCACCGGCGACGGCCCGTCGCGCAGCGTCCGGGAGGCCGGCCACGATCGAGGGATCGGGTCAGGGCGCAGGAACTGCACCTCGTCGGGATCCGTCCGCGCGTTGTCCCACACCATGTCGGCCAGGCCCGCCAGTCGCGCTTCGGCGACCGCCGGCTCGACCGACGCATTCCGTACGTTCACGTTTCCGCTCTCCCGGTGTCGACACGAAGGTCTGGCGGGGGCGGCTCCGCGGCCATCATGGCGCAATCGACGGCCGGGACCGGGGGGAACGGCGAAACAGTCACCTGCTGCGCTGTATGTCCGTTTCGTGTTGGTCGTCGCAGGCGGCCGGGCCTGTGCCGTAGCTCCGTTCGTCGTCATTCGATCTTCACCGACGATTCACGGGACCTGCGCATCCGGCCGGCTAGCGTTGCCTTCGCATGATCAAATGAGCCCCGCCCACGGCCGCCTCACCAGGACATGTGCGCCAGGGGGTTCGCACGAGATGAGGGCCGCATGGAGCTAGACCGCAGACAGTTCATCGCCATGGGTGGCGCCGCCGTCGCCGCCGCGGGGCTGCTGCCCGCCACCGCCGCCCAGGCGGACGCGGACGAGGAGCGTAAGCCCGGTGGGCGAGGCGAGCCGGACGGCATGTGGCTGCCGGGTGACACCCACGTTCATGACGATCACTCGTCCGACGGCAGCGCGCCGCGGCAGCTGTCGAACCAGCGGGACCCGGGGAACCTCCCGGTCAGCGAACAGATCAGCTACGCAGAGTCGGTCGGCCTGGCGTTCCTGCCGCTGACCGACCACCGCACGTTCGACCAGCACTGGGACCCGCTGTGGCGGTCCGACAAGATGCTGCTGCTCACCGGCGAGGAGGTGAACGGCTCGCCGCACGCCGTGGTGCTCGGCGCAGTCGACACCGTGGTGGACGGCGCCAACCCGCCCGGCTCGGCCACCTTCCGGCACGTCCAGCAGTCGATCTGGGACGCGCACGCCCAGGACGCGTTCTGGTCGGTCGCGCACCCGGACGACGGCGAGTACACCCCCGCCGCCGGGCCGAACGCCAACGCGAGCGCGCAGGGCATCGACGCCGTCGAGCTGTGGAACGCCAGCAGCAACCCCGACGTCGAGATCGAGTACGCCGAGAACCGCTGGAACCACGGTTTCCGCTTCGGCGCGGTCGCGGCGAGCGACAGTCACTTCAAGGAGCTGCGCCCGGCCAGCGCCCCCGGCCGACCCACCACTTGGGTCTTCGCCGCCGAGCGCTCGGTCCGCGCGATCCTCGACGCGCTGAAGGCCGGCCGTACCACCTTGTCGTTCGGTACGGACGGGCCGTTCGTCACCATCGAGGCCGACGTCGACGGTGACGGCCGGTTCGAGGCGATGGGCGGCGACGAGGTGATCCTGGACGACCAGCGCCTGCCGAAGCGCGCGGCACTGCGGGTACGGGTCAAGCGGGCCGCCGGTATGAAGGTGCTCGTCTACGCCGCCCCGGGCCGCTCGGCAGGACCGGTCGCCACCTGTGTCCCGGAGAGGGACGACCACACCTACCTGGTTCCGCTCACCGTGACCGGTGACCACACCTGGTACCGGGTGGAGGTCCGCGCCCCGGGCGAGCTGTCCGGACGCGAGGCGGACCAGAACCTGCCCGACCAGTTGCGCGGCGCCACGTCGCCGGTCTTCCTGTCGGTGCGGCGGCCCGCTGTGCCGGCCCCCGAGATCGCGCTACCCGCGCCGGCCGGCACGGACGACCGGGCCGACCTGGTGGTGGGCGAGCGCGATGGCTTCGCCGGGTTCGCTGACGTCGCCGTGGAGGGTCGCGTCACCCACGTCGTCGCCGAGGTCCACGAGGACCACCGGACGTCGGTGGTCTACCGCCGGCTCGACGGGTACGGGGACACGCACGCCGACAAGGGAGTCGTCCTGTCCGGCCACTCCGGCACCGCCCGCGCGCCCCGCGTGGTGGCCGCCGGCAACGACGTATGGGTTGTCTGGCAGGACGCCCAGGGCCAGGAGCAACCACACCGGCCGGGCATCTGGTTGCGCCACAGCCGCAACGGCGGACGCAGCTTCGCGTCCGCCGTCAAGCTGAGCACCGGGCAGGGCCGGGCCGAGCACCCGGCGCTCGCCCTCCTCGACGGCGAACACCCGGTCGTCGCGTGGGCGGAGAACAGCGGCGGGGCGTTCGACGTCCACGTCCAGGTCGTCGGTGTCGACCGGGCGCCGGTGAACGTCTCCGCCGCCGGCAAGGTCATCGCCCCCGGTACGCCCGCCGACGCCCGTTCGCCGATCCACCCGGCCTCGCTCTTCCCCGCCGTCGCGGTGACCGAGGACCGGCGGATCCTCGTGACCTGGCAGGACAACCGGTTCGACCCGGACGCGGGTTGGACCGGCCACACCCCGCCGGCCGGCCAGCCGGCCAGCGGCGGCACCAACCCCGACAACTGGGAGATCCTGGCCGCGGTGCGGCCAGGCGCGAGCAGCGTTTGGGGTGCCCCGGTCCGGGTCAGCGCCAACGACGACGCGGCCGACCGACACCCGAGCGTCGCGGTGGACCGGGACGGCGGCTACGTCGTCATGTGGGAGACCAAGGCCCTCTCGGCCGCCGGGGTGAACCTCATGCTGCGCGCGAGCCGGTCCGCCGACGGCGTGATGTGGTCGCCGTCGGAGGCGGTCGCGCTCGACCCGAACGCGATGAGCCAACGGCCCCGGCTCGCCGCCGACCGTGACGGAACCGTCCGGGCCGTCTGGTACGACTCCCGTTCCGCGGATTGGCGCTGGAAGGTTTTCACCTCTCGCAGGACGGCCTCGGGCTGGACCCCTCCGGTCCAGGTGAGCACCCTGGGCAACGGCACGTGGCCGGCTGTCGACAAGGGAGCAGTGGTCTTCACCAGCGACCGGCGTGCGATGCGTACCCAGCGAGACCGCACTCAGGAGATCTACCTGGTCGCGCAGGGCTGACGCGGTGAGTGGGGCGGCCCCGCGGGCGGCCCCACTCACGCGCCCTCGAACGCGAGACGATTGCGAACCCTCGTCGCTGTCGCCCAGGGCAAGGGAACCCCAAGCGGTCGGGACGTTGGTTGCTCAGGCACCGTGCCGCCGGCGTGCCCGGAGCCTGGGCACCGACGATCCGGCGTCAGATTTCTCGGTGCCTGCCGCCGTAAAGATCATCTAGCAAGCCAGTGTTTCCCTGCCGGTGGTGTCCCGTTGATCGGCTCTGTACCGCCAGCTGCGACGGTCGAACGCGGAATTTCGGGCCGGTCGTGGGCGGCGTACCGCCGCCGCGGCCCTGGCCCGGTGGGATCCAGGCCAGACCCGTGCCGCCAAACAAGGCCGACCGACGACGCCGCCCTGGCTGCTCGCGGCCAACTCCTCAGGATGACCTGGGCCGCTGGACCAGGACGGAAGGACGACCGATCAATATGGACCACCCCGACGCCTCACTCCCCACGACGTCTGGTCTGAGCCGGCGAAAGTTGCTGGCCCTGGGAGGACTCGGAACAGCTGCCGCGGTTGTCGGCGGCGCGGTCACCAATCCTGGGCGGGCAGCAGCCGGGCCACCCTTCTTCGACCACCCGTTCAGCCTGGGCGTGGCGTCCGGCGATCCCCTGCCCGACGGTGTCGTCCTCTGGACCCGACTCGCCCCCGACCCACTCGCTTTGGACGGCAACGGCGGTATGCCTCGGGAAACGTTCGGGGTTCGCTACGAGGTAGCCGAGGACGAGAGGTTCGCTCGGATCGTCCGCCGCGGGGCGGTTGAGGCAACACCGGAGCTCGGTCACTCGGTACACGTCGAGCTTTCCGGCCTGGAACCAGCACGGGAGTACTTCTATCGGTTCCGCTTCGGCCCGGTGATCAGCCCGGTGGGCCGGACGAAGACCGCTCCGGCCTTCCACGCGTCCGTCTCGCGGCTGCGGCTTGCCGTGACAAGCTGTCAGAACTACCCGGCCGGCTACTTCGTCGGCTACCGGGACATCGGCACCCAAAACCTGGACCTGGTCGTACACCTGGGCGACTACATCTACCAAGGGCCCTCTGCCGGCAACCCCGCGATCAACCGTCCCCACGTGCCCGACGTCGAGATCATGACGTTGGCCGACTACCGGATCCGGCACGCGCAGTACAAGACCGACCCGAACCTGCAGGCCGCCCACAGCTCGGCGCCCTTCATCGTCATTCCCGATGACCACGAGGTGACCAACAACTACGCCGACGACGCGGGCGGTGGCGCCGAAGGCGAGGTGTTCCTCGCTCGCCGCGCGGCTGCCTATCAGGCGTACTACGAGAACATGCCGCTGCGGCGGTCGTCCCTGCCGAACGGCCCGGACATGCAGCTCTACCGGCGTGTGCGCTTCGGTGACCTTGCCCAGTTCCACCTGATCGACACCAGGCAGTACCGGTCCCGTCAGGCCAAGTGGAACGCCGCCCAAGCAGTCAAGGGCTATTCCCCGGGCGCACTCGACCCGAATCGGACGATCCTGGGCGACGCCCAGGAGCAATGGCTCCAGGAAGGTCTGGCGGCTTCGACGAGCCGGTGGAATGTCATCGGAAACCAGACCAAGTTTGCGCCGTTCGACCACAAAGCCGGTTCGGGCGTGACCTTCGACTCGGTGGACAGCTGGGGTGAGGGGTACGTCGCCGACCGCGACCAATTGCTTCAGTTCATCGCCAGCCATCGGCCGTCCAACCCGATCGTCATCACCGGCGACGCGCACCGCAACTGGGTGTTCAACCTCAAGGCAGACTTCAGCGACCCGAACTCCGAGACGCTGGCCACCGAATACCTCGGCACCTCGATCAGCAGCGGAGGGGACGGTCCGATCTCGACCATCTACGGCCCCACAGCGGACAACCCGCACATGGTGTTCTCCAACAACCAGCGCGGCTACATGCGGGTCGACGTCACGCCGGAACAGTGGCGGGTCGACTTCCGGGTCTCCGACACCGTCCTGAACCCCGAGGCACCGATGTACACCCTCACCACGCTCGTCACCGACGACGGCAAGCCGGGTGCCCGGCGGGTGTGACACCTGCGCGTACGGCCGCGGGTTCCATTTGCCGTGACCGAAGCGCAATATGGCGCGATGCACGAGGAGGCGGGGGGACGCCCCCGCCACGACCTCGGACGGGACCACCCGCCCACCCAGCACGACCCGAACGCCATGAGCTCGGACATGCGCTCGGTCCCCAGCCGGCAGCCGGCCGCCCCAGGCGAGGTCAGGTCTCGCCGTCAAGTCTCGCCGGTGGCCGTCCGTGCATGAGTAGCTGGCATGTGCCGGCGAGGTGCAGCAGCCGTCGGACCGTGTGGTGCGGGCGCATGACCCTGAAGGTGGCGCCGGCTTCCAGGACCATTCGCCGCGCCCGCAGCAGGGTGCTCAGAGCGGCCGGCTCAAGCGACGACACCTGGGCGAGGTCCACCACCAGGTGCGTCACCCGGTAGTGGGTCAGGACAGTGGCGATCACCTCGGTGAGGTCTTCGCCGGTATCGGCATCGAGATCGCCGGCGGGACCGAGAATGGCGACACCGTTCATGTCGACGTCCGTGGTGATCTGCACCGTGTCACCCGCCAGCTCCCCCTGATGCCTCTCGGCCAGCCGCTGAGCCTACTGACCGCCAGCCAGGAAATCTATGCCGGAACAACTAGACATCCTCGGCGGCACGGGATAATGTTCCTCGAGTCGAGAGCAGAGAACCACCAAGACGCAGACGGACCGCCCGGCCGTGGGGTCACGACGGGCGCAGGAGCGGGAGAGTTTTCCCGAACGGCAGTAGAAGCACGTCAGCCCCGACGTGACGCGCGACGGGGCAACGCAGGTGGGGCCAAGGTTCCTTCGGGGCTCCAGCTGATGTCCGCCGTACCTGTACGGGGCCATGAAGTCGCGTGGGCTCCGACACCGGTGGACCGCACATCGGCAAGGGAAATGAAAGTAGAGGAAAGGGAGGGCCGCGCACCGTTGGATCGCCCGCCGTCGGCCATCAATCCTGGCTCAGGCGGACACCGCAGTTTCCATCGAACGAGAGGTGGTCTCCGGTCACGCTTATGCGATCCTCGCACCTGAAGCCTTCAGTTCCGGCAGGTGCGGATACGACGAGCCGACGCTCATGTCGGCAGATGGTGTTCTGACCCGTAACCCTGGGCCCCGGCGCTTGAGCGCCGGGGCCCTCGACGTGGAGGTGACATGACGCAAAACCCCGATGACATGTTCGGCGACGAGGACTACCCCGCCTACACCATTGGTCAGGCCGCGGAGATGCTCGGCACCTCGCAGGATTTCCTGCGCCGGTTGGACGAGGCGAAGCTGATCGACCCCCACCGCTCCACTGGGGGGCACCGCCGATACTCCCGCTACCAACTGCGGCTGGCCGCCCGGGCCCGCGAGATGGTCGACCAGGGCACCGCCCTGGACGCCGCTTGCCGGATCGTCATCCTCGAAGACCAACTCGAGGAAGCCCTGCGACAGAACAAGAAGTAGCAACATGGGACGCGGTCGCGTCCAGGTCGGGCCCGGGTGCCCCACCGCCCAGACGAGCGCTAGCGGTGCATGTGAAGGCGGATCGTGGTGGAACCCGGCCTGGTGTGGACGCGGACGAGATCGCAGAGTTGATTGACCAGGACGAGTCCACGGCTGCCGGGCTGCTGCGGTGGCACGGGAATTCGGCCGGCGAGCGGATTCGTGATGTGCCCCGTGTCGGTGAGCTGGCAGATCAGCCGGGTGTGGTCGGTCCAGACCGCGAGGGTGCCGCCGGCGGTGGTGTGTTTGACCGTATTCGCAGCTAGTTCGTTGACTGCCAGAGTCAGGTCGGACACTCGGTCCGGAGGCAGGCCGGCCGCGATGGCCTCGGCGGTAACGAGCCGGCGGATGCCCGGGAGGGCATGCAAATTGACGGTGATGGTGCTCGCGTGGGCGGGCGGGTCCTGCAGCGGCAGGTTGAACCCGGCGGCCACTGCGATCGGGTCGGCGTAATCAGGGCTCGCCCACACCGTGCTGCCCGTCTGGAGGATCGGATGGGTCCGGTAGGCGTCGTCGAGCCAGCTCCGGTCCAGGCGACTGGTGTCGTACGGACAGAGGATGGTGGCCTGCCGGCCAACGAACGCCGTGTTGATCAGGGCCTCATGCTGGGCGCAGGCGGGGTATTCGACAGCGGTACGGCCGGCCCAGATGGGTTCGCCGATGATGCGCACCCGCTTCCCGCTGTGGGCGGCCGCGAAGGCGAGCAGGACGCCGGGAATGATCCGCCCGGGGTTGCGCCCGGCCACGCTCATGTCGTGCAACTGGACCCTGTCCGCATCACCGGCAAGCGCGGTGCGAATGTGGTGAAGATTGTCCCCCGGTACGGCGACCATGACCGGCTCATCGGCCGCGAGGCCGGCCTGGATGAACGGCACGATGCCGGCCAGGTACTCCTCGCGGTCGCTGTAGAGGAGGGCGGGATGAACGAAACTATCGGTCCGGGTGGCGACGGACAGTCTCATGCGGTGGCCTCCGAGGTGCGTGTCCAGCCGCCTTGTTGGCCACAGCACGGTGAGTCCGGAGACGTGGCTGGCACCGGTCAGATGCAGTGTACGGGCGACGGCGCTGGAGCGGCCGGTCAGAGTGAACCGGCCGGGGCTGCCGCTGCGGCTGGGCGAGCGAGTCGCGGCAGGGGCAGGTCAGCGGCGTCCAGTAACGATAGGTCCCGAGGGCTGAATCACCACGCCCGAACCGCGGGCTGACAGTCGGATCGGGTTCACCTGCCCCGGTAGCGGGGTTGGCACAGGCAACCGCGGCGCATTATGTTGCCGGCCATTCCCCCAACCGGAGCCACAAATCGACACATCGGCTCAGGCTTCTTCAAGCGTCGCCTTGTCGGTTGCGTGGATGGCGAGCAGGGCGATGTCGTCGGTGGTCTGTTGGGTGGCGAGTGCGGCCATGAGGCGGGCGCAGACCGTCTCGGCGGGACCTGGTTCGACGGCTGAGCGGAGCCGTTCGATGCCAACATCAATGATTTCACCGCGGCGTTCGACGAGCCCGTCGGTGTAACAGATCAGCACCGACCCGACGGGGAATGCGACCTCGGTGCGCCGACGGACAGCTCGATGTGGGCCAATACCTAATGGAAGATCGACTGGAATGTTCAGCGTGGCGGCCGGCTGTCCTGGTGTGGCCAGTATGGGTTGCAGATGCCCCGCCAGGGACATCTGCATGGTGGCGCGGTCCGGGGAGATCATGGCGTACAGGACCGTGGCGAGGTTCCCGGTCTCGAAATGGTGGATCTTACGGTCGAGCAGCGTCAACGCCTGGGCCGGGTCGTCGCAGACCAGGGCGTAGGCGCGCAGCGCGCTGCGGAGGCGGCCCATCACGACTGCCGAGGGCAGTCCGTGTCCGGTCACGTCGCCGATGACGACGCCCAGCCAGCCGGAGGGGAGGGTGAACACGTCGTACCAGTCGCCGCCGACGCCAGCGTCGTGCCCGGGAACATAGCGGGCGGCCATGTCCACACCGGGCGCGTTGGGTAGGTGGGTGGGCAGCAGGCTGCGTTGCAATGCAAGGGCGGCGGTGCGGTCAAGGCTGCTGGCCTGGGTTCGGCTGGCAAGGCTTGCCCGCTCGGCCGCGAGTTGCAGCAATTGCACGTCGTCAGCGGTGAATCGGTGCGGCCGCAGGCAGCCGACATGCAATACGCCAATGACCTCGCCGCTGGCGAACATGGGCACACCCAAGAGCGAGCGAGTCCCCCTGTCGAACAGGATCGGGTCGTCGCCGGCAGTGACGTCGTCCAGGCTGACGGGCTGCTTCTCACGAGCGATCCGACCGGCGAAGCCGCGGCCGACCGAGATCCGAGAGCCCTGCCGGACCTCCTCCTCCAGCCCCCTCACCGCCACGGCCACGAACTGCTGGGCGTGCACGTCCAACAGCAGCATGGCAGCAGTATCAACCCGCAGCACCTCTCGAATACGGTCGAGGAGCTCTTCGAGAAGATCGCTGACGTCAAGCTGGGACAGAGCCGCATCTGTGACGGCCTCAATACGACGCAGCCGCTCGTCGCTCCCTCGACCCTGCACGTCAATCACGGCAGAAGCGTAGCCCTCCCCAGGCCCAGGGCAGCCGGGCCGACCACACGCGTCAACCCCGAGCTGCTCATCGCCGGGCCGACCCCGCGACGTCGCAGACGCTGTCAACGGCCTCGCCGAACGCGTCTACAACCGCGCCGAACGGTTCGGGCACCAGCGGCTTCATCGCCGGCTATGACGCCGTGCTTCTCTACGGCACCGCCGTCGACACGACGACGATCGAGCGGTGCGGCGGCGTCCTCGAGGGCATCCGGGACACCCGATTCGGCGACGATTCCTACCAAGTTGGGAGCTGCTGGGTCTCTGCGGAGATGCGGATGGGACGCGGCGACAGCTGGATGGTCCTGAGCTGATCGGTAGCCTGAGCAGGTGCCCCCACAGCTTCCTCATCCCGAGCCCGGCTCACCGGATACGAGGGGGCCGATGTGGTACATCTGGTGGCTGGTCCGCTGCCAGCCGTGGCGGGTGCTGCGTGGCAGTCTGATCGGTACCGCCTGGATGCTCGGGTTGTCGGTCCGGCCCTACCTCGTAGCCCGCGCCATCGACGACGGGCTGCGTACGCACGACCATCGGGCGCTGTTGTGGTGGGTGGCCGCGATCGTCGTCGCGGGCGTGGGCCTGGCCTACCTGGGCATCATGCGGCACCGCACGATGACGTTCGTCCGGGAGGATGCGTCGGCCCGCTCCGCGGCCGTCCTGCTGCGTCACCTGTCCCGGATCGGCGCCGTGCTGCCGCGCAAGCTCGCCGTCGGGGAGGTCGCCACCGTCGGCGGCACCGATGTCACGCACACCTCGGCGGTGCTGACTTTGACCGGGCCGGGCGTCGGCGCGGTCCTCGCGTACGCGTTCGTCGCCGTCGTGCTGTGGTCGGTTTCCCCGATTCTCGCGCTGTTCGTGCTGCTCGGCGCACCCGCGGTGGTGCTGGTCGTCGGGCCGCTGCTACGCCGCCTTGAACGGGTCGAGTCGGTCTACCGGCACCAGCAGGGCGTACTCACCACCCGCGCCGGGGACATCGTGGCCGGGCTGCGCGTACTCGCCGGGGTCGGTGGCCGTGGTCTCTTCGCCCGCCGGTACGCGGCCCGCTCCCAGAATCTGCTGACCGAGGGATACCGGGTCGGCGCCGTGAACAGCTGGATCGAGGCGCTGACGATCGTCATCCCGGGTCTCTTCCTGGCCGCCGTGGTCTGGCTGGCGGCACGGATGGCCGCGGCCGGCGACATCACCATCGGGCAGATGGTGGCCGTGTACGGGTACGTGGCGGTCCTCATCGTGCCGGTCTGGTTCCTGCTGGAGGGCGGCTACCAGCTGATCCGGGGCCGGGTCGCGGCCCGGCGCATCGTCGCTCTGCTCAACCTTGCCCCGGATGACGCCACGCCGCCGTCGCACGCCGGCGGGACGGACGTCCTGCCCGCGCCGGACCGATCCGCCGAACTGCACGATCCCACCACCGGGCTGACGGTGCCCGCCGGTCGGCTGCTCGCCATCGCCGCCGCCGACCCGGCCGAGGCTGTCGCGCTGGCCGACCGCCTCGGAAGGTTCGTCGCCAGCGACGTGACGTGGGGCGGGGTACCGCTGGCCGGGATCGCACTCGACGAGGTACGGGCCCGGATCCTCGTCGCCGACCACGACTCCTACCTGTTCGCCGGGACGCTGCGCGAGATGTTGTCAACCCGGGCGGGCATCGGCGACGCCGACATCGGAGCGGCCCTGCGTGCGGCGTCGGCTCAGGACGTCGTGGACGCTCTACCGGACGGGCTCGCCACGCCGGTCGGCTCGCGCGCCCGTACCCTCTCCGGCGGCCAGCGACAACGCATACGCCTCGCCCGTGCCCTGCTCGCCGAACCGGACGTGCTGATCCTCATCGACCCGACGTCGGCCGTGGACGCGCACACCGAGGCGCGCATCGCGCAGCGACTGCGCGCGGCGCGGGCCGGGCGAACGACGATCGTGCTGGCAACGTCGCCGTTGCTGCTCGGCTGCGCGGACAGCGTCGCGCACCTGCGCGAAGGCCGGATTGCGGCCGTCGGCACCCACGTCGAGCTGCTGGAGCGGGACCCGAGCTACCGGGCGCTGGTATCCCGGGACAGCGACTCCTCCGACGTCGACAGCGCGCTGCGGTGACCGGACTCCCCGTCGCGGACCGCACCGCGGTCCGCCGCGCCGCGCGGGACCTCATCGCCCGGGACCGCCGCGCGGTCGCCGTCGTGTTGCTGCTGCACGGCGCCGCGGCTGTCACCGGGCTCGCCGCACCGTGGCTGCTGGGCCGGATCGTGGACGAGGTCGCCGCCGGTGCCGGCGCCGGCGCGGTCGACCGCCTGGCGCTCACGATCGGCGGATGCGTGCTCGCCCAGGGACTGCTCACCAGGTACGCCCAGTACGCCGGCCACCGATTCGGTGAGCGCGCCGTCGCCCGGCTGCGCGAGGACTTCGTCTCGCGGGCGCTCGACCTGCCCATCTCCGTCGTCGAGCGCGCCGGCACCGGCGACCTTGCCACCCGCAGCTCCGTGGACGTGACAACCGTCGGCACCACCGTCCGGGACGTGGTGCCTGTCATCGTCATCGCCTCGGCACAACTGTCGCTCCTGTTCGGCGCGATCTTCCTGCTGCATCCGTTGCTCGGCTTGGTCGCCTTGACCGGACTACCGTCGATCTTCGCGGTCACCCGCTGGTATCTGCGTCGCGCCAGGCCGGCGTACCTGGCCGAGGGGGCCGCGACCGCCGAGCTGACCGAGGCGCTGACCACGACCGCGGAGGGTGCCCGCACCGTCGAGGCGCTCCGCCTCAGTGCCGACCGCATCGCGTACGGCACACGGCGCATCGGTCAGGTGTGGGCCACCCGCCGGGCAACCCTGGCCCTGCGGTCCGTGTTCTTCCCGGTGGTGGAGGCGAGCTATGCGCTTCCGATCGCCGCGGTGCTGCTCATCGGCGGATTCTTCCTGACCAACGGGATGGTGACGCTCGGCGAGGTCGTCGCCGCCGCGCTCTATCTCCAGCAGGCGATCGAGCCTCTGGACCGGCTGCTGCAGTGGATGGAGCAGGCACAACGTGGCCTCGCGTCGTTCGCCCGCGTGCTGGGCGTCGGAAGGAAGACCGAACCGGAAAGCGGGTCGCGCTCCGTCACGGCCGCCGCTGGCCCCGCCGGGATACCGGAAGCGCGCAACGCGGCGTCCGCGCAGCGACTCGTGGTACGCGGGGTGCGGTTCTCGTACGCCGACGGCCACGACGTGCTGCACGGAATCGACCTCGAGGTGCGCCCCGGCGAACGTCTCGCCATCGTGGGCCCTTCGGGCGCCGGGAAGTCGACCCTCGCCCGGCTGCTCGCCGGAATCGACGCGCCGCGCGAGGGTGTGGTGAGCCTTGGCGGCCACCCGGTCACCGACCTGAGCCCGGCCGAGCGGCGGCGTCGGATCGCCCTCGTCACCCAGGAGCACCACGTCTTCATCGGATCGCTGCGCGACAACCTCGCCTTCGCCGCGCCTGACGCGTCCGACGCACAGATGCACTCCGCACTGCTTTCCGTCGGCGCCGACTGGTATGCCGACCTGGCCGACGGCCTCGACACGCAACTCGGCGACGGCGCCCGCGAACTCGCCGCCGCCGACGCCCAGCAACTCGCGCTGGCCCGGCTCGTACTCGCCGACCCGCACACGCTGATCCTCGACGAGGCGACCGCCGCGCTCGATCCGACAACCGCCCGGCGCACCGAGCGGGCACTCGCCGCCGTCATCACCGGGCGCACGGTCATCGCCATCGCACACCGTCTCAACACCGCCCACGACGCCGATCGGGTGGCAGTGCTCGAGGACGGCCGGATCACCGAACTCGGCAGCCACGAAGACCTCGCTCGCGCCGACGGTGCCTATGCCGCCCTGTGGCACTCCTGGCACGGCTACCCGAAGCGTGATTGATGTTGGCAAGCCTGGTCCCTGTGCCGTTCCCGCGGTCAGCGCCGGTCGAGTTCCGACTCCATCCGCCGCATCAGCGTCTTGCGGGCCTTGCCGTCGCGCTCGCGCCGCAGCGCCGCCTTGAGCTGGCGGGTGTCGAGGCCCGGGACGAGCTTGATCGCCTCAGCGACCGGCAGGCCTGACAACTGCTCGGCCGACGAGGCGTCCTTACGTGCCTGCTTGGCCGCGCCCGTATTGGAGACGTACTGCTTGCCGGTCCGGGACGCCCGCCGCTTCTTGGCGTCGTCGGAGCGCCGTTGCTCCTCGGAGAGTTCCTGCCACGCCTGCTTGGGCAGGTAGCGGCTTGTTTCACCGTTGCGGCGGGCCCGGGTGGACCCCTCCTTGGTCTGCCATTTCTCGGCGCCCCACCGCTGCAGTGATTTCTGCCGCTCGTCTCTCGGCCCCTGGTAGCCCCCGCCGCGCTTCTCGTACTCCTTGGTGAGCAACTGCGACTTGCGCGCTGACCACTGCCCCTGCCGCCCGCCCTTGTCGGAGGCCTTTATCTCCTCTTTGATCTGCTGTCTGAGCTCCGGATTCGTGTACTGCGCCATTCCCTGCCGTTACCCGACCCAAAGCTTCATGAACGTTGAGCAGAACGGCCGACTCCGCGCCTGTCGCCAGGCCTCTTCGTCCGGATTGAGAGGTTGAACCCTCTCAGGGGTATCCGCCAGCGGAAGTGAAAAGGACAGTGGGCGCCCGCGCGCACCGAATTCGCGCCCCCGTCCGCCGGCGCCGTTCAGGCCGTAAGCCGATGCGGCCTAGCCTCGCCAGGCCTCGACGGCGCGGACGGCCTCGCGCACCGCGCGGTCCATGACATCGGGGCTGCCGCTGGTGCCCTCCCAACCCCGGTCGTCGAGGACGGTCGCGACCGCGCCGACGCGGATCACCGCGATCTGGCCGCTCGCGTCGCCACCGGTGCGCTCCCCGTTCAGGCTCGTCTGCGGCCAGGTCCGGGTCAGCAGGATCGCCTCGTCACCGACGCCGGGCAGTGGCCGGCTCTCGACGGTGACGGTGTATCCCGCTTCGGCGTAGGAGGGACACGCCTCCACGGCGTCGCGAACCCGTCGCAGGTAGTCCACGGCGCCCGTGCCGTCGAACGTGAAGATCGTCTGGTGGAGCATGCCCTGCGGGACGTTACTGGCGGGATCGCCGGGCCGCTTGTAGGTGACGGTCATCGAGGCGCTCGCACTCACCTGTCGGCCGCCCGTACCAAATTCGTTGCCGCACAGCTTCGGCAGGGCCTGCTCGGTGGGCGTCGACCTTCGGGGCACCTTCCGCATGTCCGCTGGCAGCTCGATGAAGGCGGAGGTGGGGATGACGACCTGCGCGTCCGCGGTGGGTGACGGGCGGTCGGCCGGGCTCGATGGTGCCGTTGCGGTCGGCGCCGCGGTGAGCGACGGAGCCGGATCGGCCGCATCCTCGCCGGCGCCGCACCCGGCGGGAAGCATCAGGGCGATGACCAGCGGCAGCACGCGCGCTCGCCGGGCGAGGGTCTTCGGGCGCGCCGCGTGGTCGCTCATCGTCACCTCTCGTCTCTGCCGGGCACTCCAGATGATTCCCGGTCGAGAACCGGCCGAAACGGCTGGTTAAGGCACTGATGTGGCGATGCTTCGGCGTGCGAGGCGATCGGTCACCGTCGACGGCGGACGACCAACCGCCCCTCCCGGCGACCCCGCCGCATTCGACCACGGCACGACGATCACCGCGGTTAACCTCGCCTCGTCGGCGATGCGACGGTGGGAGGCAGCGTGGTGGCGACGCTCGCGCAGACGGCGGGTGGCAGGCCCGCAGCGCCGCCCACGGTCACGGCGCCACCTGCCCGCGCCGCAGCCGACGGGTGACGGCCGGCGATGCGACCCGGACCAGGCGGCAAAGGGGTGACCTGGGAAGAGCTCTTCTTCGACCTCGCGTTCGTCTTCGCGCTCACCCAGTTCTCCCACCTGCTGCACGAGGACCACAGCTGGGGTGGGATCGGCCTGACGCTGATCCTCTTCGTGCCGGTCTACTGGGCCTGGGGCGGCGTGACGCTCTACACCAACCAACGCGACGTCAATCCGGTGCTGGACCGCGTCGGGATCTTCACGCTCGGGCTCTGCAGCCTGTTGATGGCCCTGACGATCCCTCGGGCCTACCACGAGCACGGCCTGCTCTTCGTTGCCATCTACCTCGCCGGCCGGGTGCTGCTCGCCGGGCTCGCCCTGCGCAAGCGCCCGGTCTGGCGGGTCCTCTTCGTCGGTCCTACGGCGTTTTCCTGCTCACCGGGCCGCTGCTGCTGGCGGGCGCCCTCATGCAGGGAACAGCCCGGATCGCCCTGTGGGCCGCTGCGGCGACCATCGACCTGCTGAGCCCCTGGGTGGCGCGTCACCTCGTCGCGCAGACCAGGGTGCGGCCGGTGCACTTCACGCACCGCTACGGACTACTGATCATCCTCGTGTTCGGCGAGTCCGTGATCCAGGTCGGGGCGGTGGCCGTCGACGGCCAACTGACCTTCGCCCGGCTCACCGCCATCGGTGCCGCCTACGTCCTGGTGGGCGCGCTCTGGTGGGCGTACTTCGGCTACGGCCTGTCCGACTCCGGCGAGCGCTGGAGCAGGCCCGGGACCAGCCGGACGTACGGCGCGCGATCCTCGTCTACGGCCACCTGTCCTTCAGCTTCGGGATCATCACCCTCGCCGTCGGGCTGGCCGACGCGGTGCCCGCTCCGCTGCACGCACTGCCACCCCGTGAGGCGATGCTCCTCTTCGGTGGCTGCGCGCTGTTCCTGTTCACGTTCGCCTACACCCACTGGCGAATCCATCACCGGATCGCCTGGCGTCGGGGTGGCGCGGGCGCCGCCTGCCTGCTGCTGTTCCCGCTGGCCACGCTGATGCCGGCCCTCGCCGCGGTCGTCTGCCTCATCGTGGTGATCGCCGTGATGGTCGCGGCGGAGGAGTTGGCCATCCGACGCCAGGACGGCGACGCGCCCCGTGACTCGGCCGAGATCAGGCCCGAGGATCGGACGGACCAGGGGCCAGAGCCGGCGCCGGAGAGCTGAGCCCGCGGGGCCGAAGGCACAACGGGAGCCGTTCCGTCCGAGTCGCTGCGCGGCCGCGTGCGGACGGCCGGACCGGATAGCCGGTCCGGCCGCCCGCATGCTGAGCACCGGCGAAACTAGCCGGCGAGCGGCTCGATCCAGATGTTGCGGTACTGGACCGGGTTGCCGTGATCCTGGAGCCGGACGGCGCCCGCGGCCGGACCCTCGGGCCGGCTGCCACCGGTCGGGCCGAGGATCTCGACGTCGTCGTGCACCGTGACGCCGTTCCACACCACGGTGACGCGCGGGTTCGCCACCTTCTTGCCGGCCGCGTCGTAGCGGGCCTGGCGGTAGTCGATGTCGTACGTCTGCCAGGTCTCGGGCGGCAGCGCCGCGTTCACGTCGGGGGCCTTCTGGGTGTAGATGGCTGCGGCGTCGTTGGTCTGCGGCGGGTCGATGCCGAACGAGTCCAGCACCTGGATCTCGTAGCGGTCCTGCAGGTAGACGCCGCTGTTGGCGCGCGCCTGGCCGGTCACGTCCGGCGGGTAGAGCGGCAGGTTGAACTCCACGTGCAGGCGGAAGTCGCCGAAGGCCTGCACCGTGCGCAGATCCCCGTTGCGCACCGTCATGGCACCGTCCGCGACCGCCCACTCGGGCTCGCGCCCGTCGGTGTGCTGCCACTCGGTCAGCTCGCCACCGTTGAACAGCGTGATGCGCTTGCCGTGCGGCCGGACGGCGAGCACGTCGAGGTTCACGTGCCCGGAATCCGCGGCCTCCTTGCGATACTCGACCAGGTTGCGACCCTTGTCCAGGCGCACCGTGGTGTTGACGGTGCCCCACTCCTCCCAGGTCACCGTGGAGGGGAAGACCGTCTGCTCGACCCGTTTCCCGTTGACGTACAGGCTCAGCTGCTTCTCGCCCGAGTAGGGGTTCGGGCCGTTGCTGTAGCGCATCGCCAGGTCGTACGTCCCGGCCTCGCGAACATCGACGGACATGCGGGTCGACGCGCCGTCGCCGGCGAACCCGGCCGCGAAGCCTGCGCCGGAGTAGGCGGCGTGGTCGGTCGCCATGCCGACGCCGACCGTACGGCCCTCCTCGGCCTCGAAGAAGGTCTGCGGCTGCACCACCCGGCCCGGGATCTCGTTGAGCGTGTACCAGGCCTCAGTGTTCCACAGCTCCTCGCCGCCGGCGGACGAGAACGGACGCGGGGAGCGCACGTGCACCACGCGGTTCTCCTTCAGGCCCGGGATCTTGAGCTTGACGGTGCGGCCGTCGGCAGACAGCTCGGCCTTGGCCACCTTGAGCGTCTCCAGCTCGAGCTTGGGACCGCCGTACTGGCTCGTCGCGCCGTAGCGCCACTGCGTCACCTGGTACGCGTCGGCGAGATCCTGCGCGGTCTCGGCCGACAGCGGCTTGGTGTATTCCAGCTCGAACCCGACGTGCGACGCGCGCATCTGCTTGACCTCGAAGACCGAGGTGCCGTTGGGTGTGAGCTTCTGCAGGCCGTAGGTGAGCTTGCCCTCCTGACCCCAGTTGCCACCGGCGCCCAGGCCGCCGGTGTAGAGCGCGCCGTCGGGGCCGAGGGTGACCTCGTTGACGCCGGCCTCCAGGCCCTGCGTGTGCCGGAACACCGCTCCCTGGTACTGCCCCTCGATCTTCTCGAGGAAGACCCGCTGCAGGCCGCCGTAGGTCACGTCGCCAACGACCAGCTGCCCCGCGTACGGTCCCTGCTTCAACAGCACCGGAGTGGACGGGGAGTTGCCGATCTCGTTCTGCGGGATCCAGACGATGGGACGCGTCACGGGCTTGTCGTCGAACGGACCCGCGGGCGTCGTGTAGTGGTTGTAGAACGCCCCCTGCTGGATCTGGACCAGCTTGGAGGCGGGCAGCCAGCCGCCCTGGTTGTCGGTGACGAGGACCTCGCCACGCGGGCCCCATCCGATCCCGTTGGGGGTGCGCAGCCCGCCGGCGACGTAGGTGATCTCGCCGGTCTTCGCGTTCACCTTGATCGAGGTGCCGCGGTTCGGCGCGGGCTGGGGCACGGTGGTGGCGCCGCCCTGGTTGATGGCGACGGAGAGGTTGAGGTAGAAGTAGCCGTCCCGGTGCAACAGGCCGAACGCGAACTCGTGGAAGTTGCCGCCCCAGGGCCAGGTGGCGACCGTGCGACGGTCGTCGGCGAGGCCGTCGCCGTCGGTGTCGCGCAGGGCCGTCAGCTCGTGCTTCTGGCTGACGTAGACGACGCCGTCGACCACCGCGACGCCCTGGGGCTCGCGCAGCCCGTCCGCGAACTTGCGGTAGGTCACCTGCTCGGGGCTGGTCTGGCCGGTGACGCCCTCGACCACGTAGATCTCGCCGGTCGCGTTGTCGGTGCCGCCCCAGGTGGACATCACCAGGTCGCCGTCGGGCCGGAACGCCATGCCGGTGACCTGCGGCTGGAGCCCTTCGGGGCGCAGGTCGGTGAGGGTGTAGCCCGGGTGCACCCGGTCGAGCGGCAGGCCGTCGCCGGCCGAGTCGGTCGCCCCCTCGCAGTACTTCCATCCCGGCGCCGTGACGCGTACGACGCCGGCGTCGGTGCTCAACGCGGAGTTCGGTACGAGTTCGAAGTCGGCCGCCCCCGGGCGGCGCCATTCGAGGCGCAGCACCTGGCCACCGCCGTTGTCGAAGAACTCCAGGCGCAATGGGTGCAGGCCGGCGCTGAGGGTGGCCGCCCCTTCCTTGGCGGTCTCGCCGTGCAGCCCGTCGTGGTCGACGACCCGCTGATCGCCGATCGTCAGCCGTGATCCGTCGTCGCTGGTTAGCCGGAAGGTGTAGTCACCGTCGGCGGGCACGGCGAGGTTGGCGATGACGTGGCTGATGAACCGGTCGGAGAGCCCGAACTCGTCCGTGGTAGTCCAGTTGACCTGCGGCATGAGCTTGTCGACGTTCGGCGTCTGCGCCGGCTTCAGGGTGCACAGCGCCGACAGCGCGGTTCCCATGTCGTACGAGCGCAGGGTGACGCCGGGTTCCTGGGGCGGGACGTCGGCGGCGACGGGTGCGGCCGTCGCCGGGGCGAAGGGGGCCGCGGCGAGCACGGTAGCCAGAGCGGCCCCTGCGGCCACGAGCACGGATCGGCGGCGCCAGCGCCACCGCTTCGGTGCGGTCATGGTTCCTCCTGTGGGTGGGGGTCCCTGCCTGGAGGGAGCCGTGCCACGTCCTCCCGGGGACCGGTCAGTACGGATCTCGCGAACGAAAGATTGATCGCAGACACTATCACTTTAGATCGATACAACGAAACTTTTGCATGTAGAAATAAAAGTTGGCGCTTGATGGTCGTCCCACCCCGGGCCTGCGGTCGCCAAGGCGGCCGATCGGCCGGTTACCGTTGCCGGCGTGCGGGCGCAGGCGGGCGAGACGATCAGGTTCTCGGTGCTCGGGTCGATCAGGGTCGTCCGCGCCGGCGCCGAGCTGCATCTGGGCGCCCGCCAGCAGCGCCTGGTCCTCGCACTGCTGCTGGCCCGAGCCGGTTCACCGGTCTCCCTGGCCGAGCTGGTCGACCTGCTCTGGGACGAGGAGGCCCCCGCCAGCGCCGCGAACGTCGTACACCGGCACGTCGGGATGCTCCGGCGGCTGTTCGAACCCGGCCTGCCCACTCGCTCGACGGGCCGGCACATCCTGCGGGAGCTCTCGGGCTACCGGCTTCGCGCCGACGAGGAGTCTCTTGACCTGCTGAAGTTCCGGTCGCTGAGCCGGCTGGCCGGCCGGAGCCTGCAGGACGGCGACCCGGAAACGGCGCTGCGGCATTCCCTCGACGGGCTGCGACTGTGGCGCGGCCGGTGCGCCGCGGGCCTGGAACCGGCGTCGCGCCTGCATCCCGCGTTCCTCGCCGTGGAGGCCGAACGCGCCCAGGCGGTACGCGAGGCCGCCGACGCCGCCGAGCGCTGCGGCCGGCTGAGCGCGGTGCTGGCGCCGTTGCGGCAGGCGGCCGAGCAGCACCCGCTCGACGAGTCGCTGCAGAGCCGGTTGCTGCTCGCGCTCGCCGCCGACGGCCGCCAGGCCGAAGCCGTCGAGATGTACCGGGTGGTGCGCCGCCGGCTCGCCGACGACCTGGGCATCGATCCGGGCGAGGAGCTGCGGGAGGCGTACGACCGGCTGCTGCACCAGCGCACCGGCCCGGCGCGTACCGAGTCACCGTCGCCGCTGCCCCGGCCCGCGCAGCTGCCGCCGGACCTGCCCTTCTTCAGCGGCCGGGACGAACTCATCGCCCAGGCCCGCGCGGCGGTCGCGCGCCCGGGCGGGCCGGCGGTGCTCGCGATCGACGGCATGCCCGGGGTCGGTAAGACCGCCCTCGCCGTCCACCTCGCTCACGAGTTCGCCGCCGGCTACCCGGACGGGCAGCTCTATGTCGACCTGCGCGGATACGACGGGCGGGACCCGGCGATGAGCCCGGCCGAGGCGCTGCGCGGCTTCCTCGGCTCGCTCGGGGTGCCCCAGCAGGGCATTCCCGCCGAGTTGCACGCCCTGGCGGGCATGTACCGCAGCAGCCTTGCCGGCCGGCGCCTGCTGATCGTGCTCGACAACTGCCGCGACGCCGAACAGATCCGGCACCTGCTGCCCGGCAGCCCCGACTGTCTGGTGATCGTCACCAGCCGCAGCCGGCTCAGTACGCTGCTGACCACGACCGGCGCCCACCCGCTGCCGGTCGGCCTGCCGAGCCTCGACGAGGCCCGCGCGGCGCTCCTCGGGCCGCTCGGCGCCGAGCCCGTCGCGGCGGACCCGGCCGCGATCGACGCCATCATCGCCAGCTGCGGGCGGCTGCCGCTCGCGCTGGCCGTGGTGGCCGCCCGCGCAGCGAGCCTGCCGCGGACGCCACCGGCGCAGATCGCCGCCGAGCTGGCCCACGCGCCCTCAAGCCTGGACGGATTCGACGGCGACGACCCGCAGAACGGCCTGCGTGCCGTCTTTTCCTGGTCCTACCAGGCACTCTCCGCCCCGGCCGCCCGGCTCTTCCGGCTGCTGCCGATCCATCCCGGCCCCGACATCTCGATCGCCGGAGCGGCGGGCCTGGCCGGCGTCCCGGTGCGCAGTGGGCGGGCGCTGATCGGCGAGCTGAGCCGAGCGCACCTGATCAGCGAGGAGCTGCCGGGCCGCTACCGCACCCACGACCTGCTGCTGGCCTACGCCAGGGAGCTCGGCGAGGAGATTGACAGCCCGGCCGAGCGCGCCGCCGCGGAGCTGCGTTGCCTGCAGTTCTACCGGGCCACCTGCTATCAGGCGGACCGACGGCTGCTGACCTCCGAGGACCATCCGATGATCGAGCCGGGGCCGGGCGAACCCCTGTTGCGCTTCGCCGGCCACGGCGACGCCATGCGCTGGTTCGCCGCCGAGCGGCAGGTCCTGATCGCGCTGGTCGGTCGGGCCGCCCGCCAGGGCCGGCACACCGAGGCCTGGCAGCTCGCCCTGGGCATGCAGCACTTCTTCGACCGCAGTGGCCGGTGGGCCGAATGGACGACGACCGGCCAGGTGGCCCTCGAGGCCGCCCAGGCGGGCGGCGACCTGGTCGGGCAGGCCCGGATGCACCGCAGCCTGGCCGGGGCGGCGTACTTCCGGCGGGAGCACGAGACCGCGGTCGGGCATCTCGATAGGGCGGTCGAGCTGCTCGCCCGGCTCGGCCTGCCCGACGAGCCCCGGGCCAGGATCAACCGGGCGATGATCCTGGGCGCCCAGGGGCGACACGAGGAGGTCCTCCGGACGCTTGCTGCGGCGCTGGGGCCGGCCCGGGCGGTCGGAGACGACAAACTGCTCGCAGACACCCTGGTGATCATGGCCGCGAGCAACGCCGAGCTGGGCCGGGCGGACGAGGCCGTGCGCTGCGCCGAGCAGGCGATGGCGCTGTCGAGCGCTGCGCGGTACAGGCTGGGCATCGCCGAGGCGTGGGAGGTGCTCGGCCAGGCGCATTCCGCTCGCCGGGAGCTCGGTGCGGCGGTCGACTGCTGGCGCGAGGCGGCCGTCGCCTACCAGGAGGCCGCGGCGCCGGCGCCGGCCGCCGAGGTGCTGGCGATGCTCGGCGACGCCCTCGCCGCCACCGGCAAGCAGGACGCCGCGGTGCGGGCGTGGCAGGAGGCGCTGGCCCTGATCCCGTACGCACAAACCCCGACCGGCCGGCGGCTGGCCGGCCTGCTCGCGGCGGTCACGTCCGGTCCGTGACCGAACGCGGACGGCGACGGCACTCGATCCGCACTTCCGCGTCAGTCCATTCGCATGGATCGTCCCTAGGCTCCTGCCTCAGTCACCGTTGCTCCTGCGTGTGGGGGACATGCCGTGCTGCAGGCATCCGACGAATCACCGGCCGGCCCGGCCGAGCGCCTGACCGCGCTGCATGCGGAGCACGCGCGCGCCGTGCTGCGACTCCTGCTCGTGCTGACCCACGGCCAGCGGCAGAGCGCCGAGGATCTGCTCCAGGAGACGATGCTGCGTGCCTGGCGGCACCTCGACTCGGTGCCGACCGAGCCCGACGCCGCCCGCCGGTGGCTCTTCACCGTCGCCCGGCGGCTCGTCATCGACGGCGTCCGGCTGCGGCGGGGCCGCCCGGCCGAGGTCCATCTCGTCGACATGAGCTGGATTCCCGCCGGGGACGACACGACCGGAACCGCCCTGGCGTCGCACGCCATCCGGCGAGCGCTCGGCCGGCTGAGCCCGGCGCAGCGCAGTCTGCTCTCCGAGGTCTACCTGGTCGGGCGGTCACCGGAAGAGGTCGCGGGCCGGCTGGGAGTCCCGATCGGCACGGTGAAGTCCCGGACCCACTACGCGTTGCGGGCCCTACGCACCGGCCTCGAAGCGGCCTGATCAGCCACGATTCCCACCCGGCCGGAGATCGGGCGCTGAGTCGCAGCTCACAGTGCCGCAACGTGCGCCCGGCTCACGGCTCGGGCCCTGCCACGCTTCGGCGACGTGGCAACCAGCCCCAGACGGATCGCATCACGATGACCGACCCGCTCTCTTTCGCCGTTCTCGGCCCGGTACGGGCCTGGCGCGGCCAGTCCGAAATCGACCTGGGCACCCGGCAGCAGCGGCTGATCCTGGCGTTGCTGCTCGTCCGGGCCGGCTGCGCGGTCAGCGTCGCCGAGATCGTCGACCTGCTCTGGGAGTCCGATCCCCCACCCAGCGCGGTCAACGTGGTGCACCGGCACGTCGGGATGCTCCGGCGGCGCTTCGAGCCGGGCCTGCCGACGCGGGCAGCGGGCACGGTGCTGATCCGTGACGGCGCCGAATACCAGCTGCGGATCGACGGAGAGTCACTCGACCTGCTGCGTTTTCGGCGCCTGGTCGCCGAGGCCGCCGACAGCTCCGGCGAGCCGGCCGTCGAGCTCTACCGGGAGGCGCTGGCGCTGTGGCGCGACCGGTGCGCCGCGGGCCTGCGGGCCGGCGGACGGGCCCACCCGGAGTTCATCGCCGTCGACGGCGAGTGGTTCGCGGCCGTCCGGGCGGCGACCGATGCCGCCCTGCGGGCCGGACGCGCCCACGCGGTGCTGCCCACGATCCGGCTGGCCGCCGAACACGAGCCGTTGGACGAGGCGCTGCAGGCGCGGCTGCTGCTCGCCCTCGCCGCCGACGGCCGGCGGGCCGAGGCTCTCGCGGCGTACGCCGACATCGAGCACCGGCTCGCCGACGAGCTCGGCATCCAACCCGGCGGCGAACTACGCGCGGCCCGGGACAGCCTGCTCGACCAGGACGCCCCGGCGTCGACCCGGGCCGAGCCGCCGGCGCAGCTGCCGCCCGACCACCCCTACTTCACCGGCCGCGGCGGCGTCGTGGCCGCCGTGGAAGAGCTGCTGGCCGGAGACAGGCGGACCACCGCGCTGGTCATCGACGGGATGCCCGGCGTCGGGAAGAGCACCCTCGCGGTGCACCTGGCCCACCGGGTGGCCGCCCGCTACCCCGACGGGCAGTTGCACGCGGACCTACGCGGTTTCGACTCCGGCGACTCGGTGATGACACCCGCGGAGGCGTTGCGCGGCTTCCTGTGGTCCCTCGGGGTCGCGCCGGCCGCCATCCCGGCCGAACTGCACGCCCAGGCCGGCCTCTACCGCAGCATCCTGGCCGAGCGCCGGATGCTCATCCTGCTCGACAACTGCCGC
Source organism: Micromonospora sp. NPDC051006 (assembly GCF_044456245.1). NCBI lineage: Bacteria > Bacillati > Actinomycetota > Actinomycetes > Micromonosporales > Micromonosporaceae > Micromonospora > Micromonospora sp. NPDC051006. The sequence continues at coordinate 309,286 of NZ_JBITFP010000005.1, read as the reverse complement.
GACTGGGACCAGATCCGGCACCTGCTGCCCGGCAGCGGCGACAGTCTCGTCATCGCCACCAGCCGCCGGCGGATCACCGGCGTGACGGGCCCGGCGGGCGCCCACCCGCTGCACCTCGACCTGCTGACCGACGCCGAGGCCCGCGAGCTGCTCACCCGCCGGCTCGGCGACGCGGCGGACGCCGACGCGGCCGCCGTCGGCGAGATCATCGCGCGGTGCGGCCGGCTGCCGCTGGCCCTGGCGCTGGTCGCCACCCGCAGCGTCGGCCGGCCCGGGATCAGTCTGCCCGCGGTCGCCGGTGAGCTGGCCGAGGCCGACGGCCGGCTGGCCGGCTTCGGAGACTCGCACGCCGACCTGGAAGCGGTCTTCTCCTGGTCCTACCAGGCCCTGACTCCCGAGGCAGCCCGACTCTTCCGGCTGCTGCCCCTGCACCCGGCCGGGGAGCTGAGCATCGAAGCGGCGGCCGCGCTGGGCGGGCTGTCCCTGCGCTCCGCCCGCGGCCTGCTCGCCGAACTCGGGGCGCAGCTGCTGGTCCAGCCCGGCGACGGCCGGTGGCGGATGCACGACCTGCTGCGCGCCTACGCCATGGAGCTCGGGGAGGAGCACGACGACCCGGCCGAGCGGGCCGCCGCCATCGAGCGGGTCTACGACTACTACCAGCTCAGCGCGTACGCGGCGCAGCTGCTCCTGCTGCCGCAGGTGCCGCTGCCGGAGCCGGAACCGTCCGAGCGTGGGGTCACCGGACGGGGCTTCACCGGGCGGGACGACGCGATGGCCTGGTTCGCCGCCGAGCAGCGGGTGCTGACCGACATCGTCGCGCGGGCCAAGGAGCGAGGGCGGCCTCGCACGGCCTGGCAGATCGCGTTGGCCCTGCAGAACTTCTTCCAGGACACCGCGCAGTTCAAGCAGTGGGCGGCAGTGGTGGGCAGCGCCCTCGCCGCGACCGGGGACGACCCCGCCGCGCAGGCCCTGCTGCACCGCAGCCTCGCCGGCGCCTGCTACTTCCTGGCGGATCTGGACCGGGGGCTGTCGCACCTGCAACACGCCCGGACGCTCTTCGAGCGGCTCGGGCGGCGTACCGAGCAGGGGCACGTGGAGAACAACATCGCCGAGATCCGGCTGGAGCAGCGGCGCTACCACGAGGCGATACGGCACTCCGAGGCCGCCCGGGCACTCTTTCAGGCCGAGGGAAATGTGCGGGGTGCGACCACTGCCCTGCTGGCCATCGGGCGGGCACAGGGCGGGCTCGGCCGGCACGCCGAGGCGCTGAGCAGGTTCGTCGAGGCGCGGCGGCAGTTCGAGGCGCTCGGCGACCTGCACGGGGTGGGTACCACCCAGTCCTGGCTGGCGCACACGTACTCGATGATCGACAACCTGCCGCACGCGCTGGCGAGCTGGCAACAGGCGATCGACACCTTCCGCGGCGTACGGGCCACCCATCACACCGCGGAGGTGCTGGTCTCCGTCGGCGACTTCCACTCCGCCAACGGCGAGCCGGCCCTGGCTCGGCAGGCGTGGAACGAGGCCCTCGCCGAGCTCGACGGGACGGACTCGCCGATGGCCCGCCGGATCCGCGACCGGTTGCTGTGGCACCGGTGACCCGGACGCGACGCCGGTGGGCGCCGCGTCCGGGTGCCACGCTCAGTACCGGTAGGCGCGGATGACGGTCTGCTTGACCGTGTTACCGCTGGTGTCCGCCGCGGCGGCCCGCAGCGAGACGAAGCCGGTGCCGGCCGGGTTGCGCACCCAGGCGACCGCCTTCTCGCCGGAACGCTGCACGGACAGCTTCCGCCAGGTCTTGCCGTCGTCGAAGGACGCCTCGACGGTCAGCGACCTGGTCCGGCCCGGCGCCGCACCGACCTGGCGGTCGAGCGAGATCGGGATCGCGAACAGCCGGTTGGCCGGCGCCCGGTTGTCGATGTCGAGCTCCGGGGTGTACCGGATCGCCGTCATCGGCAGCTTGACCAGGTCGCCGTCGCCCACGTGCGCGGACTTGAAGGTCCACTCCGCGTCGACCAGCGTCGACAGGGAGAACGCCGGGTCGCTGCGGAAGGTCGCGGCCAGCCGGTAGTCACCCTTCGCCGCGGGCACGTCCCACGTCCAGGGTGCCTGGTTGGCGTCGCCGATCTTGACGCCGTTGCGGTAGAGGTCCACCTGCACGCTGCCACCGACGACGTGCCGGAAGCCCATGTGCCCGGCACCGTCACCGTGCAGCGGGCCCGGCCCGCCGATCGTGTCGCCCCAGTAGCGGGTGGCGTACTGCTGGCCGAAGTTCGGCTCCGGGAAGACCGGCCCGGCCACCGCGTTGGCCCACTTCACGTTGTACGTACGCCCGGGCTTGAAGCTGGTCCACGGCGACTGGTAGTACGTGTAGCCCTGCTGGGCCGAGGTCGACTGCCACACCGCCTTCTTGTCCTGGTTGTAGTACTCGGTGATGGTGCTCGGCACGTCGTAGGTGAAGCTCGGCGGGATCGTGCGCTCGTCGCGGTAGACCGGTGAGTTGCCGGGTGCGTGCGCGACCGCGGTACGCGCCACCGGCACGCCGGCCACGTCCGCGCTGATCTGGGAGCGGACCGTGGCGAAGTCACCCGCGCGCAGCTTGCGGGTCAGCCCGGTCATCATCTTCTCCGGCTCGTAGAGGTAGACCCGGTAGACGTACGGGCTGTTGTGCAGGCTGCCGTCCTGGGCCACCTGGCCCCACATTCCGTGGACGTAGGAGACGAAGCCCGGGGTCTTGCCGGCCCCGATCTGCGCGGTCCGCACGTGGTCGAAGGGGACGTTCATCAGCGTGCCGTACGGGTCGTTGCTGCCCCAGATCTGCGGCTGTTCGGTGCGGATCGTCCAGCCGGACTCCTGGAAGACCGCGGTGGCCTTCGGGTTCGGCACCGACACCGCGATCGGCTTCGCCAGGCGGGTGTCCATGGTGAGGGCCTGGTCCCGGGTCAGGTCGAGGCTCGGACGAACCAGGGAGGTGATCTGGGGGAAGTACGGGTCGCCGCTCTGCAGGTAGGTCTGGACCAGGTAGCGGCCCGCGCGGATCCGGTACGTGGTGGCCGACGGGTCGCCGAGCACCAGGAGGGTCTGCCGGTCCAGGTCGGTCAGGACCGTCACCCAGCCCTGATCGGGCGTGGGCGCGCCGCCGTCCGGCCCGACGAGCTTGAGATTCAGCTGGTGGCGGGCGATGTCGAGCGCGACCGGGGTCTGCACCTGCGAGCCGCCGCCGGTGGCGGTCACCTCACCGCCGAAGTAGCGGTCGGGCAGGTCGGCGCTGGCCCGCACGGTGACGGTCACGGTGGCCGTGCCGCCGGCCGGGACGGTCACCGAGGAGGCGCTGAGGCTGAACAGGCCGGCCGGCGCCGGGGCGCCGTCGGCGTCCTTGGCGTCGAGGGAGACAGCCAGGGTACGGGGGGACGAGCCGCTGTTCGCGTACGTGATCGTGCGCGTCTGTGCCGCGGTGCCCCGCTCGAAGGCGACGCTGACCGGGCTCGCCGTGACCGTCTGCTGGACCGCCCGGGCGACGTCGAGGAAGCCGGCGCCCTGCTCGTAGACCCCGATCGTGGCGCTCGGCTTGGCGGCCGCCATCAGCGTGGACTTGATCCGCTCCGGCGTCCAGTCCGGGTGCTGCTGGCTCAGGATCGCCGCCGCGCCGGCCACGTGCGGAGTCGCCATCGAGGTGCCGTTCATGCTGGTGTACTGCGGGTTCGCGTCGTCCGGCCACAGGTCGGAGGTCGAGCTGCGGGCGGCGAGGATACCGACGCCGGGCGCGGTGACGTCCGGCTTGATGCCCGCGTCGCCCGCACGCGGTCCCCGGCCGGAGAACCCGGCCAGCTCGCCCGTCTTGGTCACGGCGCCCACGGTCAGCGCCTCGGACACACTGCCCGGCGAGTCCACCGTGGACTCGCCGGCCTCACCGCTGTTGCCCGCGGCGATGACGAAGAGCACGCCGTAGCGGTGGGTGAGGTCGGCCACCGCCGCCTCGATCGGGTCGGTCTCCGGGCTGTCCGGGCCGCCGAGGCTCATGTTGGCGACCTTGACGCCCTGCTCGGCCGCCCAGGTCATGCCGGCCAGGATCGCCGACTCCGGGCAGCCCTCCAGGGTGCAGACCTTGGCGCTGTAGAGGGTCGCGCCGGGCGCCATTCCCTTGTAACGGCCCTGCGACGCGGCGGCGGTGCCGGCGATGGTGGAGGCGACGTGGGTACCGTGACCGACCCGGTCGAGGGCGTCCGCTTCGGCGGTGAAGTTCTCCGCGGCGGCGACGTGGCCGGCGAGGTCGGGGTGGGTCTGGTCGACGCCGGTGTCGATCACGCCGACCTTCACCCCAGTTCCGGTCCAGCCCGCCTTCCAGGCCTCCGGCGCGCCGGTCAGCGGGACGCTGACGTCGAGGGTGGGTCGGCGCAGCCCGTCAAGCCAGATCTTGTCGAACCCGGCCCGCAGCTGCCGCTCGGCACCTCCCGCCGTGGACGTGATGGTGTTCCAGAAGGAGACCGCGTCCGCGCGGCTCTGGGCGACGGCGCTCGCTCCGTGCAGCGCCCGGGTGGTCCGGGCACCGGCGAGGCCGGCGGGCGCGGCGCCGCTGTGCTGGACGATGAGCGGCAGGGTGGCCCGGGTGTCGTCGTAGCCGAAGCTGACCAGCGTCGAGATGTCGAAGAGCCGCTCGTCGAGCTTGCCCCGGTTGAGCAGGCCGACGGCGTCGGCGGGGATGACCCGCACGTCCTCGCCGGCGCTGTGGGTGATGAACGGGATGCGCTCCCGTCCCTTGCCCGGCACGACGTCGACGGTCGTCTGGCCGTCGACGGTGCCGACGTGGACGGTGTCGCCGGTGAGCAGAGTGACCGTCCGAGGCTCGGACGCGACCGCGGGTGTGGTCGCCGGCTTCGCGGCCCGGGGCTTCGCCGACGCCGGCGCACCGCCCGGGGCCACCGCCGAGACGCCCAGCACCAGCAGCGCCAGCGCCGATAACGTACGAACTGACCGCATCATTCTCCCTAGATGAACGCGAGAGGTATCCGGTGCTCCGGACGTGACCGGCAGGTGAAAGTTCATCGAAAGTGACCTGGGTCACAAAGACCGAGAGCGCACGCGTCGCGGCCGGGTCACCAGCGGGTACGGATGTGCCAGCGGGTGCGGTACACCGGTTGCCCCCAGTGCGGGAGGAAGGCGATCGCCATCATTCCGATGGTCATGAGGGCGGCGATCGCGATCGGTGGCAGCGCCTGCGTCATCGGCGCCGCCAGCGACAGGGCGACCACGCCGATAGGCAGCCGCCACAGCATCGCGCGGAACACGACCAGCGCGTACACGGTGCGGCCGACGAGGAACACCACGGGGCCGGCGACCACGATGGCCAGCTTCGTGGGGCTGGTCTCGCCGACGGGGTCTCGCGCGACGATGTCACCACCGGCGGCGACCAACACCACACCGGCGACCATGACCAGATGCGCGTACGCCGCGACCAGCCCGATCCGGCCGGGATTGTTGGCGTGGTCGATCCCAGTGGCGAGATGGTCGGCGACGTAGACGATGTAGATCCGCCACATCGTCACCGTCAGGGCGAAGAGCAGGATCACGCCCCCCGTCTGCAGCGACACGAACGGGGGGTCGCCGTACAGCCGCACGCCGACGAGGATGATCTCGCCGAGGGTGACGATGAACATCTGCCGGTAGCGCTCCGCCAGGTGCTCGCCACCCACCCGGAGTTCCTCCGGGCCGGAGCGGCCGAGCCGGGGCAGCGGATAACCGAAGAGGCCGACCGCGTAGTCCGTCGCGATAGCCACCGCCCAGAGCACCAACCGGAACGGGCTGGGCAGGAACGCGCCGACCACCCACAGCACGCCGGTGAGGCAGAACCAGATGAGCACCCGCATGGGCCGCCTCTGCAGGGCGTGACCGCGCAGGGCGGTGATGAGGATGAACCCGCGACAGAGGTGCAGGCCCACGTACGCCCCGGCGAAGACGATGCCGTTGACCCCCTCGAACGCGCTGCTGATGGCCAGCGACATCAGCAGTCCGCCGAACAGCACGCCGAGGACGATCAGCTGGACGATCGGCAGACTGGGGTCGTACCAGTCGGTGGTGTACGCGGTGACCGTCCAGACCCACCAGATCGCGGCGAGCAGGACCACAGTCTCCAGCGCGTGGTTCCAACCGAGGTCGCCGGTCAGCCGGTCGGACAGCCGCATGAGCGCGACGATGAGACCCAGGTCGAAGAGGAGTTCCAGGTAGGAGATCCGGCGGGGGGTGTCCTGACCGCGCAGAATCCACCCCGACCGCGCCTGCGCCACCGCCCCCGTTCCTCCGGACAATCCTGCCCAGAATTCGTATCACGTCCGGCGCAGCGGATTGGGGCGTTGCCGCACAAAGCGACCGTGACCCTCGATCTGACGTCCGGTCGGTGGAGGGTCCTCGGTGCCTGCTGCGGTGACCCCGCTGCCGGGGTGCGACCGCGCCGAGGACCCTCGGCCGACTCACGCGGCGGTCATGCCACCGTCGATCGCGAGCGCGGCCCCGGTGATGAACCTGGCTTCCTCGCTCAGCAGGAAGGCCGCGAACGCGGCGATCTCCTCGGCCTGCGCGATCCGGCCCACCGGGTGCATCGCGCCGGCGGCACGGATGGCCTCCTCCGGGTTCGCGCCCATCGCGCCGCGCAGCAGCGGGGTGTCGACGCCGCCGGTGATGAGTGCGTTGATCCGCAGACCCGTCGCGGCGGTGTCGAGTGCCGCCGATCGGGTGAGCCCGACGACGCCGTGCTTGGCGGCGGCGTAGGACGCCATCCCCGCCGCGCCGGTGACGCCGAGGTTGGAGGCGTTGTTGACGATCGCACCGCCGCCGGAGGCCCGCAGCGCGGGAATCTGGTACTTCAGCCCGAAGAAGACACTGTTGAGGTTGAGGGCCAGGTCGGCACTCCAGGCGTCCTCGTCGATCTCGTCGACCGGGCCGTACGCGGTTGCCGCGCCGACGTTGTTGAAGGCACCGTCGAGCCGCCCATAGTGCTCGACCGCCTGCCGGACCAGCTGCTCCACCTCGGCTGCCACCGTCACGTCGGTCGGCACGAAGATCGCGTCTCGCCCGGCGGAGCGCAGGTCGGCCGCGAATGTTTCACCCGCTTCCTTGCCGCGTGCCGCCAGGACGACCCTCGCACCCTCCGCGGCGACCCGCTCTGCGACGGCCCGACCCATGCCGGAGGTGGCACCGGTGATCAAGATGACTTTGTCTACGAAACGCGTGGACATGGTAGTTCCTTCTCGAAATCCGGACGCCCCTCGTCCGTTTAGCCAACGTACCTCAGCGGACGAACGTCGTCCGCTTTTGCTGGCCGCCGAGAGGGTGAGTCCGGCCACCTTCCCGGCGAGGTCGCCAGCGGCTGCGCGCAGTGCTACCGAGTAGCCGGACACCGGACCGGATCTGGTCAGGCGTTCAGCAGCCGCCGGGCCGACAGCCAGACCGTGTACGGGTTGACCCGGTCGGGGTAGCGCTCGACCATCCGGGAGAACCACTCCTCGCGCGATGGCCTAGCGGCAAGTAGTTCGGCTGCGACGTCGAGATACTCGCGGGTCTGCCCGATGGCTGCGACGTCGTCGTCCCGAGTCGGATCCTTGTGCCCGGCGACGACATGGGTGGGAGCGAGCGCGGCGACCGTGTCGAGGGCGGCCCGCCAGCCGTCCAGGCCGCCGTCGGACGCCTCGGCGAGATACTGGTGGACGTTGTAGACGACATCGCCGGCCGCGACCAGCCCGATCGACGGCACGTGCAGGACGGTCGAGTCGTCGGTGTCACTGTGCCCGACCTCAACGCTGAGCAGTTGCTGCCCATCGACGGTGAAGCCGCCGGACGGTACCGGCCCGATCGGAATCTCGATCGGCGGGTCACCGAGCTGCCCCGGAAACAGATCGCGCCACAGGGCCGCCGGCACACCGTCCGGGGTACTGCGCACGATGCGGTCGACCGTCCTCGGGCCGGCGTACGCGACAGCGTCGGGGAATCGCCGGACCAGCCGCCCGGTACCGAGCCAGTGGTCGGCGTGCCAGTGGGTGATGTAGATGTGGGTCAGCCGCTTGCCGAAGGATTCGATCCAGTCGGCGAGGGCGTCCGTCTGGGCGACGGTGATCGGCGGATCCACGACCACGGCTTCGCGGGCCCCGTGGATCAGCGTGTGCGCCAGGGGCGACCAGTGCGGTCGTTCGCCGTTGGGCAGCACATCGTCCCGTACCGGCGCGAGGCCGGAGACGAGCACGTCGTAGCGCAGGGTCGCGTTGTCGGACATCCGGTCCTCCTCGGGCTCACTCGGGGGCGGCGAAGAACTCGGCGTACGGCGTTCCCCGGAAGTGCTCGCCCATGAGACGGGAGAAGAGCAGTACGGCCGGAAGGGGCCGGTGATTCATGACCAGGTGCTGGACCTTGCCCTGGTCGCCTCGGTAGACGACAGCGATGTTGGCGATGGGCTGCCCCTGGATGCGGGACGAGTAGTCCTCGACGTAGCCGTTGTCGCCGTACTTCCCGACGAAGACGAACTCCTGGTACTCGTAGAGCGTCCGCGCGTACGACAGCAGCGTCCGCACGGCGTCGGCGCCGCGGACGACACCGTGGAGCACGGCGCCCTCCATCGTCACGTCGTCCGCGAGATCGGCGAGCCAGGGCGGGTTGTAGTCGGTCCGCCGCCGAGCCGGATCGCCGCTTCCGAGATACGTCATGAAACGACCATATCGGCTTAAAGTCGGAGCAGGACGAGCTGGCGGGCCTGCGGCTCTGCCCGTGGCCAACCGACCATCCCCCGCAGACGAACGGTGCGCGCCGAGACGGATCTCAGCGCGCACCGGCGGTGATGGTTCACGTGCGGGGCCGAGGATGCCGGGCCCCACTGGCCCGGCATCCGATGGTGGACGAGCCCCGGTCGATCGTCGTGGATCGACCGGAGCTCGTCGGTTGGAGCAGGATCAGGCGGCGTCGAACCGGTCGAGTTCCATGACCTTGGTCCACGCGCCGACGAAGTCGGCCACGAACTTCTCGCGGGCGTCCTGGCTGGCGTAGACCTCCGCGAGGGCCCGCAGCTGGGAGTTGGAGCCGAAGATGAGGTCGACCGCGGTGGCGGTCCACTTCACCTCGTCGGTAGCCAGGTCCCGGATCTCGTACACGTGCTCGGACTCCGACGCCTTCCACCGGGTGCCCGGGGAGAGCAGGTTGGCGAAGAAGTCGTTGGTGAGCACGCCCGGTCGGTCGGTGAGGACGCCGTGCTGTGCGCCGCCGACGTTGTTCCCGAGGGCGCGCAGGCCGCCGACGAGGACGGTCATCTCGGGCGCGGTCAGGTTGAGCATGTAGGCACGGTCGACGAGCAGCACCTCCGGCTGGGTCTTCTCGCCGGGACGCAGGTAGTTGCGGAACCCGTCGGCCCGCGGCTCGAGGACCCGGAAGGACTCGACGTCGGTCTGCTCCTGCGTGGCGTCGGTGCGGCCCGGGCGGAACGGCACGGTCACCTCGACGCCACCGTCACGCGCCGCCTTCTCGACCGCGGCCGCGCCGGCCAGCACGATCAGGTCCGCGAGCGAGATCTTCGCGCCGCCGGCCTGGTTGAACTCCCGCTGGATGCCCTCCAGGGTTTCCAGGACCGTCGTGAGCTGCTCGGGCTGGTTAACCTCCCAGCTGCGCTGCGGCTCGAGACGGATCCGGGCGCCGTTGGCGCCACCGCGCTTGTCGGTGGAGCGGTAGCTCGCGGCGGACGCCCAGGCGGTGGAGACCAGCTGGGCAGTCGTGAGGCCGGACTCCAGGACCTTCGCCTTGAGGGCGGCGACGTCGGCGTCACCCACGAGCTCGTGGTCGACGGCCGGCACCGGGTCCTGCCACAGCTGCGGCTCGGCGACCCACGGGCCGAGGAAGCGGCTGACCGGACCCATGTCGCGGTGCAGCAGCTTGTACCAGGCCTTGGCGAAGGCCAGCGCGAACTCGTCCGGGTTCTCCAGGAAGCGGCGCGAGATCTTCTCGTAGGCCGGATCGAAACGCAGCGCCAGGTCGGTCGTGAGCATCGTCGGCTTGTACTTCTTCGACGCGTCGAACGGGTCCGGGATGATCTCCGGGGCGTCCTTGGCGACCCACTGCTTCGCGCCGGCGGCGCTCGTGGTGAGCTCCCACTCGAAGCCGAAGAGGATCTCGAAGAAACGGTTGCTCCACTGCGTCGGCACGTCGGTCCACGTCACCTCGAGGCCGCTGGTGATCGTGTCCCGGCCCTTGCCGCTGCCGTGGCTGCTCAGCCAGCCTAGGCCCTGCGCCTCCAGCGGGGCACCCTCGGGCTCCGGGCCCACGTGGTTCTCGGCGGGGGCCGCACCGTGGGTCTTGCCGAAGGTGTGGCCGCCGGCGATCAGCGCGACGGTCTCCTCGTCGTTCATCGCCATCCGGCCGAAGGTCTCCCGGATGAAGTACGCCGCCGCCCGCGGGTCCGCGTTGCCGTTCGGGCCCTCCGGGTTGACGTAGATGAGGCCCATCTCGGTCGCGCCGACCTCGGGCGCCATCTCGGCCTCGCCGACGTAGCGCTCGTCACCCAGCCAGGTGTCCTCGGGACCCCAGAAGATCTCCTCGGGCTCCCAGACGTCCTCCCGGCCGAAGGCGAAGCCGAACGTCTTGAAGCCCATCGACTCCAGGGACACGTTGCCGGCGAGCACGAGCAGGTCGGCCCAGGAGATCTTCTGGCCGTACTTCTGCTTCACCGGCCACAGCAGGCGGCGCGCCTTGTCGAGGTTGGCGTTGTCGGGCCAGCTGTTGAGCGGAGCGAAACGCTGCCCGCCGTCGCCGGCGCCGCCGCGACCGTCGTGGATCCGGTACGTGCCCGCGGAGTGCCAGCTCATCCGGATCATCAGACCGCCGTAGTGGCCGAAGTCGGCCGGCCACCAGTCCTGCGAGGTGGTGAGCACCTGCACGATGTCCCGCTTGAGCGCCTCGACGTCGAGCTTGGCGAACTCCTTGGCGTAGCTGAAGTTCTCGCCCAGCGGGTTGCCCTTCGAGGAGTGGGCGTGCAGCACCGACAGGTCGAGCTGGTTGGGCCACCAGTCCCGGTTGGTACGCGGACGCCCACCGGTCTTCGGGGTCGGCGAGGGGATCCCCGGGTTCTCGCTCTCGCTGCCCTGCGAGGTCACGGAGTCGTGCGCGACCGGGCAGCCGGCCGCCTCCTTCTTGTCCACGCCCTGCGCGCTGGCGGGGGCCTGGTCCTGGGTGTCGCTCATCTACTTCCTTCCGAACTGGCGGATCACTGGGCGGTGCGTTCGGTCGCGCAGTCGGGGCAGGTGCCCCAGTAGACGACCTCCGCCTCGTCGACCACGAAGCCGTGATCGTCCGAGGCGGTGAGACATGGGGCGTGGCCGACGGCGCAGTCGACGTCGGCGATCGCGCCACAGGAGCGGCACACGATGTGGTGGTGGTTGTCCGCCACCCGTGCTTCGTAGCGGGCGGTGGCGCCGGCGGGCTGGATGCGCCGCACCAGACCGGCATCGGTGAGCGCCCGCAGGACGTCGTAGACCGCCTGGTGGGAGACCGTGGGGAGATCAGCCCGTACCAGCCGGATCACCGTGTCGGTATCGACGTGGCGGTGGTCTCGTAGCGCGGCGAGCACCGCCAACCGAGGCCGGGTCACCCGCAACGAGACAGCCCGCAGCTGCGCCTCGAAGTCGGACGTCACCTGCCGAACATAGTCCACTCTTCTGGAACAGTTCAAGTTTATCGTCGGTCTTAACCCGATAGGTGCTCACCGAAACGGCGAAACCCAGCGATATCAGACACCGTACCGCCGAGACCCGGATTGTGGCGGGCCGACCTGCCGGCGGCTGCCCCCGCCTCCGGAGATGCCGCCGGCCGCCGGATTCCGATGAGCCAGCCGCAGCCTGCGGTTACGTTGAGCGATGAAGGCATCTCGCGTCTGGTCGTTCTCTGCTCGTCGGAAGGTGCGCCGTGACGAACACCGCTCGCCGACCCACCCCGGCCGATCCGATGCCCGATGTGACGCGTCCGAGTGACATCCCGAGCGAGACGGTACGGAATCTCCCACCCGAGTTGGGACCGGACGCGGTCGGTGTGCTCGAGCGGCGGACGTTCATGTTCTCCGACGCGGCCGGGGACGTGCCTCCGGGCTCGATCGGCGGGCTGGTGCACGACGACACCCGCTTTCTGAACCGGTGGCAACTCACGATCTGCGGGTCGCCGCTGCTCGTCCTGCGCTCGGGCACGGTGGAGGACTACTCGGCGGCGTTCTTCCTGGCCAACCCCGAACTCCCCGGCCTGCACGCCAACGCCATCGGGGTACGCCGGCAGCGGTTCATCGGCGACGGCATGCACGAACGCATCGAGCTGCAGTCGTACGCCGGAAAGGCGGTGTCGATCCAGGTCCGGTTGGCGGTGGGCACGGACTTCGCCGACCTGTTCGAGATCAAGGAGACCGTCCGGGATCGTTCCCACCAGATCACCCGCGCACACGCCACCGACGGCTCGCGGTTGGACTTCATATACCGCAACCACACCTTCGGGGCCCGCACCGAGGTGCTGGCGGACCCGCCGGCGAGCGAGATAGTGGGCGACGAGATGGTGTGGGAGCTACGCCTGGCACCCAACCAGGAGTGGCGATGCGACCTGCGCGTACCACTGGACTACGGCGAGACGGAGACCGCACCGACCAACCGCGGCTTCGGCGAGGCCTTCGACGTCGAGCACGACGATCCCCTGGCTCGCTGGGAGAACGCCAAACCGATCCTGCACACGGATTCCGCCGTGCTGAGCGCCATGTATCGCAAGTCCACCGCGGATCTGACCGCCCTACGCAACGAGATACGGCTGAAGGACGAGCCCGTCGTTCTGCTGTCGGCGGGGCTGCCGTGGTTCCTCACCGTGTTCGGCCGGGACATGCTGATCACCGCCTACCAGACGATGGGCGGCGGCCCGGACCTGGCGCGCGGCGCACTGCTCGCGCTCGCCCTCTACCAGGCCACCGAGTTCGACGACTTCAGCGACCAGGAGCCCGGCAAGATCCTGCACGAATACCGATCCGGTGAGCTGACCAGGCTCGGCCTCAAACCACACAACCCCTACTACGGCAGCGCCGACGCCACCCAACTGTGGCTGATCCTCCTCTCCGAGTACTGGCGTTGGACCGGCGACGACCAGTTCGTGCGCGACCTGCGCGACAACGCCTACGCCGCGCTGCGCTGGGTCGAGGAACACGGCGACCGCAACAACGACGGCTACGTCGAGTACGCCACCCGCTCGCCCCAGGGACTCGGCAACCAGTGCTGGCGCGACTCCTGGGACGGCGTCCTGTTCTCCACCGGCGCCATGCCCTTCCTCCCCATCGCCACCTGCGAGATCCAGGGCTACACCTACGACGCCAAGCTCCGCTTCGCCGAGTTCGCCGACGGCCCGCTCGCCGACGCCCCACTGGCCACCCGACTCCGCGCGGAGGCAGCCGACCTGCGCGACCGTTTCAACCGGGACTTCTGGATCGACGACCGCGGCGGCTACTACGCGCTCGGTCTCGACGGCGACAACCGGCAGATCGACCTGATGACCTCCAACATGGGCCACCTGCTCTGGAGCGGCATAGTCCCCACCGAACGCGCCGCCATCATCGCCGGCCACCTGATGTCCGAACACCTCTTCTCCGGCTGGGGCGTCCGGACGACCTCCACGGCCGATCGTGCCTACAACCCCATCGGCTACCACCGAGGCACCGTCTGGCCCCACGACAACTCGATCATCGCTCACGGCCTCGCCCGCTACGGATTCCGCCAGGAGGCCAACCGGATCATCATGGCGATGCTCGACGCCGCAGAGTTCTCCGAACACCGCCTTCCCGAGGCCTTCTCCGGCTACGACCGGTCGTTCGGCCGCGCCCCCGTCCCCTACCCGACCGCCTGCAACCCGCAGGCCTGGGCCAGCGCGGCGCCCATCCTCTTCATGCGCACCATGCTCGGCCTGGAGCCCAGGGACGGCCAACTCACCCTCGATCCCGAGATCCCGCCCGAGATCGGGCGGATCCAGTTCAGCAACGTGTCCGCCTTCGGCAAACGGTGGGAGGTCGAGGCAACGAGAACCCAGTCGGGCATCCGTCTCGCCCCGTGAGAACGCGCTACCGACGCAGGCGGTGACCCGGGTCCCTGCCCACGTCCGAGCACGGGTCACGTCGCGAACCTGAACGAAGACCTCTTCACACTCCTGCGCGACAGCGTGGTGCGGCCGACCGGAGCGACCATGGCAGCGCAGATGTTGGCCGTGACACCCCGTCTGGTCGGGAGCGGCGGGTTCTACGTCCTGAACAGCGAACCCGGTCTACCCGTGCCGCCAGGCCAGCCCGGTGGCACGGGCACGGTCGACTTCCTCTTCCCTACACGTAACGCCGCGGTGTCGTGCTCGGCCGGGCAATGAACTGCGCCTCGCAACCATGACTCGGGCTGCTCCTGGTCAGCCGCCGGACTCGTCCTGCGTCCGCAACCCGTGCAGGTCATAGCTGAACTCGCCGGCATCCAGCCGGGCGCGCAGTCCGGTCTCCTTGTCGATCCGAGTCTTCGTCGCGGCGGCGACGTCGGCCGCGCTGTTCCGCGCCACCACCACGGCCCCGTCGGCGTCGAGCACCACGATGTCTGCCGGCTCGACGGTCGCGCCGCCAACCCGGACCGGCACGTCCAGCGAGCCCCGCTCGCGCTTGGTCGCTCCGCGTACCCGGCGCCAGCGGGCCCAGATCGGCAGTCCGAGTTCCCGGAGTTCGTCGACGTCCCGGACCGCGGCATCGATCAGCACGCCGATCGCGCCGGCGACCTTGGCCTGGGTGGCCAGCAGCTCGCCGAGCAGGGCGACGGGGGCCGGCTCGGGCATGGTGAGTACGAGCACCTCGCCGGGGCGCACGAGCGTCATCGCCTCGTGCACGGCCCGGTTGTCGTCCTGGCCGCAGCGGACGGTCCGGGCCGGCCCGGCGACCCGGGTGCCCGGCACGACCTGGACAAGGTCGACGTCGATCAGGCCGCACCGGCCGGCAGCCTCGTAGACGGTGGCCACCCCGGCGGCGGTCAGCGTCTCGATCACGCCCTTCTCGACGGCCGCCGCGCCGCCGCTCACAGTGCACCCACCACGTTCGGGATCAGCCGTTGGAACGCCTCCGCCTGCCGGATGGCGGCGTTGCCGGTCACCCGGCGGGCGTGGTTGCCGCGCTGATCGGCCCGCTGCGTGTAGTACTCGCGCAGGTAGCCCTGGGCGCCCATCGCCGCCATCGCATCCTGCTTGGCCGGCATCGCACCGGTGATGTCGACGAAGACGGTGGGGACGAACCCGCACAGCTCGGGCTGGTGAGGCTCGAAGACCAGGAACTCCGAGGGCGGGGCGGTCCGGAAACCGCTGGACACCCCGGCGCCGGCGGTGAGCTGCCGGGCGGTCGCCACCGCCGTGTGCGCCACCGGGTGGTCCGGGTTGAACGGATCGCGGTCCGGGTGGGTGATGACCACGTGCGGGGCGTACTCACGCATCAGGCCGGCCAGCCGGTCGACGTCCTCGTCCCGAATCCGCAACGGGTAGTCGCCCAGATCGAACGCTTCCAACCGGGCGCCGACCGCGGCGGCGGCCCGCTCCGCCTCCAGGTGCCGTAGCCGCTTGACATTCTCCACCGTCTGGTCCGGGTCCTTCCACAGCTCGCCGGACTCGCCCCGTTCGCCGTAGGAGAGCGCCAGCACCACGGCCTCACCTCCGGCGCCCGTGTGTTTGGCGATCGCGCCGGCGGCCCGCCAGACGAAGTCGGCCGAGTGGGCACCCACCACCAGCATTCGCCGCGCGCTCATGCCGGCACCACCGGCTTCGGCGTCGCCAGGCGGCGCGAGTTGACCACCGCCATCACGTGAAGGCTGCGTGCCGAGGGCGCCCAGACCGAGGACTCGTTCTTCCTGGACACGCAGCACGTGATCGTCACCGTCGAGGGCACCAACCGCTCCGACGTGAGCGCCGTCGGCGGAGAGGTCCGAGCCGCCGTGGGCGCCACGGTCACCGCGAACGTCGGCGTCAAAGAACCTCGGTCCCGCGTACGCCTCCGGCATCACCGAGCCGGCCGCGACCGTCACCTTCACGCCGCCGTCGGGCACCACCGTGACGACGGTGCCCGCCGGCTGCACGAAGGCGGACACCGGCTACGTCTGTCGGACGGCCATCCACCCGCTCGCGGTGGACCAGGCCGTCACGTGGGGCTTCGGGCTGCGGGTCGACGCCGCCGGGGAACTCACCGGCACCGTCACGGCGAAGTCCTCGACCGCTGACGTGACGTCGGACAACGACGTGGCCAAGCTGGTCGTGAACCCGGCCGGCGGTGCGGGCGGCGGGGGCGAGGACGGCCCGTCGCTGCCGATCACCGGCCAGTCCGGCATCCTGCTGGGTGGCGGCGCCGCCGCTCTGCTGGCCGCGGGCGCCGCCCTGTTCGTGGTGGCGCGCCGTCGCCGTACCCGCTTCGTCGCCTGACACGATCGGATCAGCAGAACAGCCGTGAAGCCCTGGTCGGACCCCGGTCCGACCAGGGCTTCCGCGGAAGGGGTGCGGGACGCGCCAGGCCGGCAGCCGACCGCGAGGGGCGGCGCAGAGCGTCCCTCCCTCCCACCCCATCACCATCGAGACAGGCACGACGCATTAGCATTGCCGCGGTCCGGGACGGCTCTGCTGAAACGAGGCGAAATGCGTTGGCTCCGGCGGTTGCTGGGCGGCGGGCGGGTCCAGCTCGATGCGGGGCGGCAGCAGGTGCTGCTACAGGACGTCCAGTACCGGTACGGCGCCCGCGCGCAGATCCGGTTCTCCGAGCAGGTCGAGGCCGTCAGCGGGCTGCTGAACAGCGACGACGGCCTCGTGGTGGCGGCCCGGATCGTCAGCCAGGTCGCCGATGAGGCCCACGCCGACCTACAGGCCCAGGCCCAGGAGATACACCGACGGACGGGCCGGCGACTCCTGGTCCACCGTCGGAACTACCGGCCGCTGTGGAAGGAGGCCGGCCCGGCCCTGCGGTGGCCACTGTTCGCATTGCCGAGCGGCTTCCACCCGTACGCCCAGGTGTCCGCAGCCGTCGCGGTGATCGGCAGCCAGGCGTCCCGGCTCGACCGGGTGACCGACCCGAACCCGCTCGTGACCC
Source organism: Micromonospora sp. NPDC051006 (assembly GCF_044456245.1). Lineage (NCBI taxonomy): Bacteria > Bacillati > Actinomycetota > Actinomycetes > Micromonosporales > Micromonosporaceae > Micromonospora > Micromonospora sp. NPDC051006. Next base: position 292,173 of record NZ_JBITFP010000005.1, on the reverse strand, counting down.
GTATGTTCGAGGTGCTCGATCTGACCACCGCCGGCTGGGAGTACGGCCGGGTGCGGATCGACACCGACGCCGCCGGCCTGGCCGATCGGCTGATCTCGAGCACCGCGCAGGTCCTCGCGGCCATGGACGACCCGCCCCGGCTGCCACCCGCGGTCCGTGAGCTGATGCGCCGCAACAACACCCTCCACGTGCACGATCCGGCCGGCCCTCGCGCGGTAGGTGCGATCAATCTGGGCGCGACGATGCGGGAACGTCTGCTGGCCTGAAGAAACCGCGGCGGGACCAGGGCGACGACCCGAACAGCAGCCCCGGCCGCGAGGCGGCGCTGCACCTCGGTCGTGCACCGGATACACCCGGGCTCCGATCCCCTTTCGCGGTCTCTTGCGCCCGTTCTACAACGTTGTAATACTCGTCTGACCGCCGCCACCCAGGGGAGGATCCGATGAGCGCCGACGTTCGTAACCCGCAGTCCGTCGAGATCGGGGAGGTCCCGGTGGAGGCACTCGGCGACCTTTACCGCGACGGGATCACCTCCTGCCGGGCCGCCTTCGCCGTCGACTGGGTGCAGCGGGTGGACGAGGACATCGACACCGCGTTCCGCGAGGCCCGCGCCCGGCCGGACGGCGCCGTCGGGCGCGGCCCGCAGCGGTGGTACGTGGAAATGCACCCGGAGCAGCTGCGAGGCTTCGTCGACCTGGTCACCCATCCGTGGGTGGTCGCGGTCAGCCAGGCCGTGCTCGGGCCCGAGTACGAGATCGTCGAGCTCGGCTTCGACATCCCATTCCCCGGCGCTGCCATGCAGCCGTGGCACCGGGACTTTCCGATGCCGCCCGACACCCGCCGGCAGCGGCGGCTCACCTCACTGGCCTTCAACCTGACCACGGTCGACACCGTGGAGGAGATGGGACCGTTCGAAATCGCACCGGGTACGCAGTGGGACGAGGGCGACGACTTCGACCATGCGATGTTCCCGCCCAAGGAGCGCTACTCCCGCTACCAGGCGCGAGCCGTACGCAAGTACCCCCGCCGCGGTGACATCTCCGCCCGCTCGGCGCTCACCATCCACCGGGGCACCCCGAACGTCTCCACGCTCGCCCGCCCGGTCCTGGTGCTCGGCGTGGACGAGCCCGGCGCGGGCAACGCCGGGCACCACGACATGGCCGTCACCCGGGAGTACTGGGAGAACCTGCCCGCCTCGGTACGCGCGCACCTGCGGTGCCCGGTGGTGGAGACGCTCACGCCGATCCGCCAGAAGCACACCATCGAGGGCCTGGTGATGGGCGCGGAGTGAATTCCGCGGCCGGGGGCCCATGACCCACAGTTGCGTTGTTCCTATCTACGCGTTGGCGCTCGGCTCATTGGCCATCACCCTCGAGCCAGCGCTCAAGGGCCTCGACATCGAAGTCGGGCTTCCGCCGCTCGAATGAGAAGGATTTACCCGAACCCGACTCGACGTGGGTTGCCGGCGTCTCCCCCGAGGCATGGACAAGGAGAAATAGCGCTTCCTGCCCCAGCGGCCCGGCACGGCCACATCCCTGAGTCACACTGGCGGAGAAGTCTAAGCCGCCGATCTCGGCGGCTCTCCGAAGCAGCGAGGGGACGATCGAGCAGTCGCGCCGATCGAGACCGCCCTGCAGAACGAGCGCCATAGCGAATGCGGACGTCACCAAGGCATCTCGTGAGTGGGCGCGAACGACGTGGCTCGCAGCGGACTCGATCCACGACAACAAGCTCCATGCATGTTCGTCGCTGAGTCCGCCGATGGCGGCGATCGCTGTGATCCAAGCCTGCGGAGCGTCCTCCAGCGAGCGCTCGATCTCGTGAAACCAGGCTTCCGGCGGGCTCTGCCGTAGGGCCTCGGGAGCCTCGTCGAGGAGCATGAGAACGTTCATGACGGAGGCGCCGAGCAGTCACCACGCCGGGTGTAGGTCCAGAACGTCAAGCAAGCGGGTCTCATATCAACGGGGCATACCACTGGGCGCCGGTGAGCCGGATCCGTCTTGACTGCTTGCGGTTCCACTCGACCCGCAGGCCGTGCCTGCGCAGCACCGGGAAGGCGATCTCGTCCAGCACCCGTTCCAGGTCGGCCTGGTAGCGGGCCTGCTGCTCGGCCTCCGGCAGGGCCGCGTAGGCGACCTCGTCGAAGTCCACCTCGGGATAGGCGCCATAGCCGAGGTAGACCTCGCCGTCCTCGCTCGCGAGCAGCGACTCCTTGTCCTGCTGGTGGAACCAGAGGTAGCCGTGCCAGTGCCGGGAGTCGTCCCGTTCGTCGTGGATCTCGGCGGCCGCGCAGGTGCCACAGCAGCTGAAGTTCTCTCTGGCCAACACACCGACCTCATTGAGTTCGGCGAACGCGATAGTGAGGTTGCTCCGCACCTCACCCCACTGACGCTGCTGCTCGCGCCGAGCAGCCAGTGTCTTCTCGTACGCCGCCCTGAGTTCCTCGTCGGTGGCGCCGTGACGCTCCTCGTCCTCGTCGAAGTAGTCGACGAAGTCGTCGGCGTCGTCGTGGCCGCGCACGACCCAGTCCCAGATCTCGTCCTCGATCGTCGTCCGGCCCGGCTCCGCGATCCGGTCGGTCAGGAACCTGACGCCCTCGGGGCGATCGTTGTAGATCCATCGCGTCACGGCGACGATCTTTACACGGGCCTCTGACAGCATGGGCCAGCCGGCATGGCGCCCGGCACTGCGTCCCACCTGGCGTGCCGAGCATGGCAGACAGCACAGCAGCCGGAACCTGGATCACCCGATGGTCATCCGTCAGCGTGGCGGCCAGCACCTGGCGCGCGGCAGCTGCGCCGTTAAGCTTTCTGATCAGCATGGCGCTCGCGTCAGCCATCGCTCAGCGGCCGGTCTGACGGACGGAACGTGGGCCGAAGGGACCAGCTGCGTCGCGGCGAGAGATTTCTCCGGGACCGTGTCGATCCGCGGGCCGCCCGTTCGACATGTGGCTGCGAGGGTCGAGAGACGGCCCCGCCGGATGAGGAGAACGCGATGCCGAAGTACATGCTGATCATGCGGGGCACCGATGAGACGAACGCGGCCATGATGGCTTCGATCGACGAGGCGATGGCCGCGACCGGCCGGTTCATCGAGGAGATGCTCAAGGCCGGTGTTCTCCTCGCGGCCGAAGGACTGGACGATCCGGGCCGGGGCGTCGTGGTCGACTTCAGCGGCGAGGCCCCGGTGGTCACTGACGGGCCGTACGGCGAGACCAAGGAACTGTTCGGGGGCTACTTCCTGCTCGATGTCGCCTCGAAGCAGGAGGCGGTCGAGTGGGCCAGGCGGGTCCCGGCGGTCCGCGGGTCCAAGATCGAGGTCCGCCGGGTGGCCGGGCACGACGAGGTCCCGCAGGACAGCGAGCGGATCGTCAAGGAACGGGCCAGGCGCGAGAGCAACGGCCAGATCTGATGGGTACGGCCGACGTCGAGGCCGTCTGGCGGATCGAGTCAGCGCGGATCGTCGCCGCGCTGACCCGGTTCACCGGCGATTTCGGGCTGGCCGAGGACGCGGCCCAGGAGGCGGTGGCCGAGGCGCTGGTGTCGTGGCCGCTCGCCTCTCCGGTCAATCCGGCCGGCTGGCTGATGGCCACGGCCCGACGACGGGCGATCGACGCGATCCGCCGCCGAACCGCACTCCAGGACCGGTACGCCCTGCTGGCGGCCGACCCGGCGGTCGCTGAAGAAGTCGACCCCGACAGGATCGATGACGACGTGCTGGCGCTGATGTTCGTCAGCTGCCACCCGGTGCTGTCCCCTGAGGCCCGGGTGGCGCTGACCTTGCGCGTGGTCGGCGGCCTGTCCAGCGAGGAGATCGCCCGCGCCTTCCTCGTACCCGTGCCGACCGTGCAGGCCCGCATCACCCGGGCAAAGAAGACGATCGCGGCGGCCGGGGTGCCGTTCGAGCTGCCGCCAGCCGTCGAACGCCGGGAGCGGCTGGGCGGCGTGCTCAGCGTCCTCTACGTGATCTTCACCGAGGGGTCGACGGCCACGTCGGGCGACCGGCTGCTGCGCCCCGACGTCGCGTACGAGGCGATCCGGCTGACCCGCACGCTGGCCGCGCTGCAGCCGGACGAGCCGGAGGTGCACGGCCTGCTCGCGTTGTGCGAGCTGACAGCCGCGCGCTTCCCGGCCAGGACCGGCCCGGACGGTTCGCCGGTCCTGCTCGAGGACCAGGACCGGCGGCGGTGGGACTTCTCGGCGATCCGCCGTGGGCTGGCCGCGCTGGCCAAGGCATCGACTCGCGGCCTCGGCCCCTACGGCCTGCAGGCGGCGATCGCCGCCACCCACGCGTCGGCACCCTCCGTCGAGGCGACCGACTGGGACCGGATCGTGGTGCTCTACGAGGCGCTCGGCCGGGTCGCGCCCTCGCCGGTGGTCGAGCTCAACCGGGCCGTCGCCGTGGCCATGGCCTCGGGCCCGGCGCAAGCCCTGGCCATGGTGGACGAGCTGATCGCCTCGGATCGGCTCCCCGGTTCGCATCTGGTTCCGACCGTACGCGGTGAGCTGCTGGCCCGGCTCGGCCGGCGACCGGAAGCGCGTGCCGAGCTGGAGCTGGCGGCCCGGCTCTGTGCCAACCAGCGCGAACGCTCAGTGCTGCTGCGCAAGGCGGCCACGCTGAGCTGACTTCTCCCAGCTCGGCCGGCGCCCAGGCTCAGCTACCGCAGCCAGCGCAGAGCGGCGTCGGCAGTGTCCTCGGGACTGCTGTTGAAGGCGATGGCCGCGCCGGGAGCATGGCGCCGGACAAGGTTCACCACCTTCTCGAAGAACTCGAGCAACGGCTCATGCTTGCGGATGCCGCCCCCGACCACCACGCAGGCGTATTCGTTCCGGGTCAGCGCCTCGACGATCGCGCCCTCGGCGTTCTCGTCGGGTGCCACCAGGCACATGTCGGCCTCGATGTCATGATCATCGAACCGCGCCTGACCGCGTGCGATCGCCGCCAGGACTGGCTCAGGATCCCAGCCCGGGATCCTGACGGGATCGAGACCGATCACGAGCACCCTTCCCGTTCTCATGCATCCTCCTAGTCCGACAGAGCTTCGTCAGAGCAGTTTGCGGCATGTGAGCTTGCGGGATCAGTCGCTGTCGCACGACTCGAGCCATTCGCGTACTGCTGAGAAATCCGCGTCGGTCAGGCCGACGTATGGGTCGACACGCTGCGGCAGCGCCCGCCCCGGATGATGCGTTGCGATCCACAGCCGGTCAGCAACGGTTATCTCGTCATCAAGCCACACGAAGGGTCGTCCGGCCGCCCACCGCGTCAGGACGATGATCTTCCAGTGCAGGCCGTGCGGCGGATCGCCGTCGCCGTCCGGCCATTCGACGACGGGCAGATCCGGAAGCCCGAGTCGCGGTGAGATGACCTCATTCGCCCCGACCATCCATGTCGTTGCCCAGACGAGTTGGCATCCCAACGCCAACAACCGACGACCGTCGTCCGGGTCGAGTCTGTCGAGCAGAGGATTACCGGTGTCGTTCACCGGCTGAGCGACGCCGCCCAGAGCAGGCTTCCGGCCCGGGTGCCGGACTTTGAACGGAATCAACGTTCCATCCACATCGAGGAAGACCAAGGGCGGGTCAGCGGAGCCGGGCATCACGCTCGAACCGTATCGGGCCCATGCGGGCTGGGTCAGGTGCGGATCTCCGCCTGGTACGGGGTTCGCTGCCCGACCGCCCGCGCCAAGGTCGTGAGCACTTGACCCTTGCGAGGTATCAGGGACGGCCGGTCAGCTCGGGCACGGCGGCGGCCTCAGTGGGCGACGTCGTAGACGAGCTTGGTGATGCCGTTGGCGTACGTCTCGGACTCGACCAGCTTCAGCATCTGCTTGTCCTTGTCGGTGTCGCTGAACATCCGCTTGCCGGCTCCGAGCAGCACCGGGTAGAGCAGCAGATGGTAGCGGTCGATCAGGCCGGCGTCGGCGAGGTTGCGGGCGAGGGTTGCGCTGCCGTGAATGAAGATCGGGCCGCCATCGGTCTCCTTGAGCTTCGCGACGTCCTCGAGGGAACGCAGGATCGTGATGTCGCCCCAGTTGTCGACGAGGGCGTCCTCGCCGAGGGTGGTCGAGACGACGTACTTCGGCAGATCCTTGAGGGCGGCGAAGTCCTCCATGTCCGGCCACAACGGCGAGAACGCCTCGTAGCTGGTCCGGCCGAACATCAGCGCGGTGGCCTCCTCGGTCTCCCGACCCTTGAGCTCGTACGCCTCGGGCCGGAACTCGATGTCCTTGAAGGTCCAGCCGCCGCTGCGGTGGTCCTCGGATCGGCTGCCGCCGCCGGGCGAGTCGACGACGCCGTCCAGCGAGACGAAGGCGGTGTGGATCAACGTACGCATCTTCGATGTCCCATCCGTGTGGTCTAAGTGGATGTCCTCAGTCTTCGGTGGTGGCATCCACACGGCCATGATTAGGCTCAGCCCTAATCGGAAGGAGCGGCTGCGTGATCCACCTGCACTTCACGGCGGCTGACCTGACCCGCGTACGCTTCGCCGCCTCGCCGCTCACGGAGACCGTCGCCAGCCTTCGTGCGCTGGCCGCCGGCAGGCAGGGCCGGCACCTGCACCGGCCCTGGATCGACAGGTTCGCCGAGCGATCGGGCCGGCTGCGCAAGCGCGACCTCGACCTACTGCGGGCGCTGGTGCGTCCGGAGGGCTACATTCCCGATTTCCTGGTGCCGCCGCCGGATCGCCGGTCCTCGACCTTCGCGGACGCGCTCGCCCGGATCGCCGACACCGATCCGGAGGTCGTGGCGCAGGAGTTGGCGCACCTGGCGGGCCACCGGGTCGCCCAGCAGGGGCCTGGGCGCGAAGGGCGGCAAGCCCTGCTCCAGGCGCTGCTCCAGCGGCCCGACGCGGGCATCGGGCCCGTCACCGAGGCGCTCGAGGCGTACCACCGGGTCGCGATCGCCCCCGACTGGCCCCGGATCGAGGCGTTGCTCAACGACGACATCGCCTACCGGCTCGATGCCCTCGCCGACGGTGGTGTCGACCGGATGATGAGCAACCTGCACCCGTCGGTCCTGTTCGCCGGCCAGACGCTGACAATCGTCAAGTACTACGAGGGACATGCCGACTGCGGCGGGCGCGGCCTGCTCCTCGTGCCGTGCGCCTTCGCCTGGCCGGACGTCCTGGTGCGGACCGCGCAGCCGGACTCCCCCAGCGTCTCCTACTCTCCGCGCGGCCTCGGCCGGCTCTGGGAGGAGCAGGAGCACCCCGCGCAGACCGGCTCGGCGCTCGCCGGCGTCCTCGGGCAGACCCGGGCCGCCCTGCTGGCCCAGCTGGACCTGCCGATGTCGACCAGCCAGGCCGCCACCCAGATGGCGCTCTCCGCGCCGACGCTCAGCGTGCACCTCCAGGCGCTGCGCGCCGCCGGGCTGCTCGCCTCGCGCCGGGCGGGCCGGCAGGTGCTCTACTCGCGGACCGAACTCGGCGACCGACTGCTCAGCGGGGCCGGCCGACAGGCCGACGCCTGACCTCCTGGGGAGGCCGAAACCCGATGAGCGGCGGGCGAGCCGCAACTGTGCTTGGGTGTGCGAATCTCAGCCGAGGCTGAGGCCGTGCTGCTCAAGGGCGGCTTGGAGGATTCCGAGCGCTTTCGGTCCCATGCCGTGCAGTTCGGCCAGGTCCGATCGGGGGATGCCCGCGAGTTGCCGCAGGGTGGTGTACCCGGCGCCGTGCAGGGCTCGGGTCGCCGGCGCACCGATCTTCGGAAGCGCGTCCAGAGACGAGTCCATCTGCCGATGCTAACCCCGCCAGCTCCGCCATCCGACGCACCCACCGGCGCACTGTCAGGATCAGTACATGGCGAACGTCTGGTCCGGTGTCACGATCGACTGCCGTGATCCCGAGCGGGTAGCCCGATTCTGGGGTGGCCTGCTCGGTCGGAAGCCCGGGCCGTCGCAGGAGGGCTGGGTCTACCTGGGCGAGCGGGGTGACCCTCAGCCGCGGCTGGTTTTCCAGCCAGTGCCGGAGCCCCGACTAGGTAAGGTGCGGATCCACCTCGACGTCTCCGTCGACGACATCGACGAGGCCATGATGATGGTCGTCGGTCTCGGAGGCCGGTTCACCGGTGAACGGCACGACTATGACGAGGGTGTGGTCGTCGTCATGGCCGACCCGGAGGACCACGAGTTCTGCCTCGTGCAGTACTACGGCTGACGGGGGCGTACAGGGGGCGCGCTCATCGACCAGACTTGCGGTGGAACGCGGGGGAAGCGAAGCGCGCCAGCGGGTTCCAGCGGCTGGCACCCTGTTCGTACGATCGCCTGGTAGGCGTGGGAGGTCGTCATGTCGGACGAAAATCGAGCGGAGAAACCGAAGCTTCCGCCGCGCTGGTTCATCCGGTCGGCCTGGTGGGTGCACCGGCGCCTGTACCGGGTCTCCGGCGGCCGGGTCGGACTCTGGCGGCCCCGCGCCAACCGCTGGGGCACCCTGCGGCTGACCACCACCGGGCGCCGCACCGGCCAGCAGCGCAGCGTCATCATCGCGTACCTGGACGACGGGCCAAACCTGTTCACCCTGGCCATGAATGGCTGGGGCGAGGGTGAGCCCGCCTGGTGGCTCAACCTGCAGACGCATCCGGATGCGACCGTCGACATGGTCGGCGGGCGGCGGCTGGTACGTGGACGCGCCGCAACGGGCGACGAGCGGTTGCGGCTGTGGGCCCGCTGGCGCGAGATCGACACGAACCTCGACGCCTTCGCGGCGCTGCGGTCGTCCGAGACCGCGGTGGTGGTCCTGGAGCCCCGGAAACGAGATGCCGCACCGTGAGCCTGCCCGATGTGTCGGAACTGCGCGAAGGCTCACGTCGGCGAGCCGCAGACCGACCCCGAGGGCCCGTGATGACCCGCGTGGAAGATCTCGCCGGTCCGAACGGGCTTCTCTTGCGCCACTACCGGCCCTGCGAGCAGGCGCGGCCGCTGATGGTGTTCGCACACGGCGGCGCCTTCGTCCTCGGTGACCTGGACACCCATGACCGGACCTGCCGCCGTATCGCCGATGCCTGCGATGTCGAGGTGCTGGCCGTGGACTACCGGCGCGCGCCCGAGTATCGCTACCCCATCGCCACTGAGGATGTGGCGGCGGTGCTGCGCTGGGCCCGGCCCTTCGCGGTGGCCGGAGATAGCGCGGGCGGCTACCTGGCCACCATGGCCTGCCTGCGGCTACGGGACGCGGGTGATGTCCTACCCGCCGTCCAGGTCCTGATCTGCCCCAACACCGATCTGACGCTCTCGCAGCCCAGCATCGCGGAGAAGGGGTCCGGCTACGCGCTGGACGCCGACTTCCTGACCTGGGCGATCTCGCAGTGGACTCCCGATCCCGCCGACCAGACGCTCGGCAGCCCGCTGCTGGTGGCGGACCTGCGCGGCATGCCGGACGCCCTCATCGTGACCGCCGAGCACGACGCGTTGCGCGATGAGGGCAACGCCTATGGGCAGCGACTGGCGCACGCCGGGGTACGTGTGATCCACCGGCAGGAGCCCGGACTCGAGCACGGCTTCATCCAGGACATGGATTTGACCTCCCCAGCGGCGGCCGCCGCTCACGACCGGCTGTTCGACGACATCAAAACCCTGATCCACGGATGACACCCGATCTCGACGGGCTCGGCCGCTACAGCTTCACCGCGTCCGGCTCGCGCCAAGGGCTGCTGCCCTGACACGACCCGGACGCGGTTGAGCTGGACGACGGTGGCGAGGACCGCTGTGGTCGTCAGTCCGCTGGTCGGGTCTTCCGCGCCGCCTCGCGGTCGAGGGCGGCGACCTCTCGTACGGCCTCGGCGATGGCCGGGAAGCCCTTGCGCAGGATCGCACCGTGGTTGCTGGCGAGCTTCGCGCTGATCTTGATGTTGGGGTTGCGGACGATCACCGTGTCGAGGCTGGCGCGTATCCGTTCCTGCTCATCACCGCGGCTTCCGAACGACGTCCCCGAGGCAACCACGTACCGCACCGGGACGGTGATGTTGTCCAGCACGGGGCCCAGCTCGCGCTCGCGGGAGATCACGCCGATCTCGATGTTGCTGTTCGCCTGCTGCTCCGCGGTCATCCGCGGGGTCAGGCCCGTCGGGCGCAGCAGCGGCAGGAACCAGCCCATCCGCCGGAACAGCTTCCGGATCCGCTGCTCCATCGCCTCGTCGAGCCAGTCGTGCGGGAACGCGCCGTCGACCAGGACCGCGCCCACGGTACGGTCCGGATTCCGGCTGGCCCAGTGCGACGCGACGAATGCTCCGTAGGACCAGCCCACCAGCAACGCCCGGTCCACGCTCCGGGCCGCGAGAACGGCATCGACATCCCGGACGGCGGCGTCGAAGGAGTAGTCCGCCGAGCGCTTCGACTTGCCGCGAGCCCGCTCGTCGTAGGTGATGTGCCGCCACCCCGTCCCCAGCTCGGCGATGACCCGCCGCCAGTACCCCTGAGTGGCGAACTGGCCGTTGAGGTAGACCACCGGGACACCGGGACCGCCGGTGTCGGTGACGGCCAGGGCCGTGTCGTCCACCGGCACCATGCCGGTCCACTTCGAACTGGTCGAGGAAGTGCTCTTCTTCGTCATGTTCTCCACCTGGTCGGGTTGGGCGTCTGGTACGACTTCTCCGGGCCCTGCACGTGGATCGCAGGGCCATCGGGACGGGCGGCCGCGTCGTCGGCGAGGACCGACAGGATCTCGATCGCGGTGGGCCCGGCCCGATGGTCCTGGTCCTGCCTCGTCAGAGGCTGCGGGCGCTGATGTCGCCGTGGGAGGTGGTGGCGCGGATGTCGAGTTCAGCGGTTCCATCGTTTTTGAGGGCGTTGCTGACGCGGCCGTAGCCGGTGCCGGCGTCCAGTGCGGCCGAGACACCGGCGGCGGCGACGATCGAGATGTCGCCGGACTGGGTGCTGAGCACGACCGCGCCGCGCACGGCCTCGGCGATCCGGATGTCGCCCCGCGTGGTGCTGATCTCCGCCGGGCCGTTGAGCCGGCCGACCTCGACGTCGCCGTCGATCGCCGCGAGGCGGACGCTCGCCGCCTCGTCGATCTTGGTCTGTCGGTACGCCCCTTCGAACGCGACGTCTCCGAGGCGGCCGACGCCGCGGAGCTCGCAGGCGCCGGTCTTGGCCTCGACGTGGGAGCCGGCGGGCAGCTGGACGGTGACCTCCAGGGATCCGGAGGGGCCGAAGAGCTGGTTCTGGGGGGTGCGGATACGCAGCACGCCGTCGGCGTAGTCGACGGTGGTCTGCTCGGCGGTCTTGACGTCGCGGCTCTTGGAGCGGTCGGCGGGCAGGACCTCGACGGTGGTGTCGGCCCGGTCGGCGGCGATGAACTGGATGCGTCCGGCGGGGATGGCCAGGACGGCGGAGATCGGGGCGGGGGTGTCGAACTTCTGCATCGCGCTCTCCCGTGCTCGCTTGGTGTTTCTGACACCGGAAAAGCTACGTTGCTTTCCAGAATGCGGCAACACATTCGTTGCGCTGATGTGGTGTCTATGCAGGTCAAGATGCTGCAACTGTTGCAACGGCTCTGAATGCAACGCAACGACGAGGCTCCGAACGTTGCAATGGATGAGCGTGAACGCTATCTTCTGAGGGTCAGAGACCATCAGAAGGATCACCAAGGAGATCGTGATGCCGGGAGGCAGGCTCACCCAGCAGGAACGCCAGCAGATCGCGCTGGGGCTGGCCGACAGCCTCCCCTACGCCGAGATCGCCCGACGCCTCGACCGGCCCACCTCGACGATCACGCGTGAGGTGATGCGCAACGGTGGCCCCACCGCCTACCGCGCCGACCTGGCCCACCGCGCCACCGAACGTCGCGCTCACCGGCGCCGGCCCGCCTCGTCCCGAGGACCGGAGTCGCTCCCTCAGCCGCACGGACGCGACGCCGAGGCCGTGGCCGAGTACGAGGAGACGCTCACGACCGTCCTCATGGCTTCAGGCCTGACCAAGATGACAGCCCGGGTGCTGACCTGCCTGTTCACCACCGACGCGGGCAGCCTCACCGCGTCCCAACTCGCCCAGCGCCTCCAGGTCAGCCCGGCGTCCATCTCGAAGGCGATCGCCTTCCTGGAGGGCCAGAGCCTCGTCCGCCGAGAACGCGACGAACGCCGCCGCGACCGCTACGTCGTCGACGACGAACTCTTCTACCAGGCGACGATCGCCAGCGCCCGATCCAACGACCAGCTCGTCGAAACCGCACGCCAAGGCGTCGCCGTCCTCGGCCCGCACACCCCCGCCGCGACCCGCCTGGAGAACATTGCTCGGTTCCTCGACTTCATCAGCGAGAGCGTCACCCGCGCCGCCGAACAGGCCCGCGAAGTCCTCCACACCAGACCCGCAGCAGCCTCAAACGACATCACCCAGCGAGGCGCAGACCACGGCTAGGCGATCCCGCAACTGCACCCGGCGAAAGACGCCCGCGGCCGGACGGCCGCCCGACCCCGTGGTCCGGGCGAGCGTCCGGCAGTGGCGCGGTGTCACTCGCAGAACACCTGCACCTTGGCGTCGGGCTGGTCGACGTCGACGGTGACGTCGTCGAGCTGGTCGATGAGCTCCTCGATGTGCTGCGGCTTGAGCTGGGTGAGATCGATCGGCACCCCTGACTTGTTCAGCTCCGAATTGGCCTTGGTGAGCGCCTGCGGAGGAATAAGGCTCGTGAGCCGGACCCCGGCGCGCAGCAGCTGCAGCGGGACTCGGATGTTGATCCGGCCCGGCCCGTCGAAGTCGTCCTCCGAGTTGACCACCACGCGCAGGTACTTGGGTCGAGGTTTCGGACGGGACGCGGCTCCCGGCGGCGACTCGGGCTGCTCCCGTGTGAGGGCGTCGATCAGCCGCTCGGCCTCATCCGCGGTGATCTTGCCCTCGGCCAGCATCTCCAGGACCTGGCGGCGCTGCTCGTGCATGGTCGCCCCTCCTCCTTCTGACTCACCTGACACTGACCAGCACGGCCATTCGGCCCTGCTGGATCTCGAACCGGGTGCCGGGCAGCGCCCACAGCAGCTGCCCGGTGCCGCGCAGCGCACCCACCGGGCTGACCCGGAAGACGAGGCAGGCGACCAGTCCGGCCAGCACGGCCACCAGCAGCAGCGGCGACAGCAGCAGCACGACCGGCACGACCGGGACGTACAGCCGCAGCCAGCGGCCGTCGCGACGGCGCTGGCGGTACGTCACCAGCTGCGGGATCACCTGGACCTCCCCAGCTCGGCCAGCGCCTCCTGGACGCTGATCTCTCCCCGCCGCAGGCGATCCACGACGTCGGCGCCGGTGGGCGCCGGGTCGGTGTCGACGAAGTCGAGGTGCGCGGCGATCCGGTTCAGCCGCGATTTGATCGTCGGGTAGCTGACCCCGAAGATCCGCTCCATCTCCTTGATCGAGCCGTGCGACCGTACGAACGCGGCAACGAACACCTGGTCGTCGACGCTGAGCTGAGCCAGTTGCGGCGGCTCGAACTGACCCTCGACCACGACGCCGCTGCCGGCGAGGCGGACCCGTTCGACCACGAACGGCTGCCCGCGCGTCAGGTCCGTCAGCTCCTGCCAGTCCACGCTCGGCTCCCCTCACCCTCGACTACCTGCCTGCCATTCATTTCTAACTTGATTTTTTCAAGGTGTCAACGCATAAACCTTAATTTTCATAAGCTGACCTTGGACTTCGACCCGGCGTCCGTCGGCGTCGATCGTGCGAAAGAGCCGGTCAAGGTCGGCCAGGTCCGTCACATCGCCCTGCACCCCGGTGGCGCGGGCCGCGCCGATCCGCGCCACCGCCTCGTCGAGTTCCGGCTTGCGCCGCCCGGGGAGACAGACGTATGCACCCTCCTCGACGAAACGCAACGCGCTGGCGAACCCGATGCCTTCGCTGGCACCCGTCACCACCGCGACCTTGCCGTCGAGCTGACCCATTTCAATCTCCCATGATTTGCTGCGGTGATCGGCCGGTCAGTTGACCGCCCGCCACGCCAGTGCACCTCGCGGGAGCTGCGGCAACAATGATCAATTCGGCAAGGACCGATACCTGAGGGGTATCGGTCGAGAGGTGCGACGGCGGCCAGCCGGCCGGAGTGCGCAAGCGCCCGCCGTGCCGCCGCAGGCGTGCCCGCGACCGGGCGGCGCATCACTCGGCGAGCAGGCCAGAAAGGCAGTTGGAGCGTGGCCGCACCCTGACGCCGCCGCCTGGGCGACGCGTGAGTAGCCCTGACTCTTCACTCGGATGTCACCGATCGATCCCATGAGTGACGCGTCGGTGTCCGACCGCAGGAGTTGGCTGTCACACCGTCACACTTGTCTTGACCAGGAGCTGATCTACGTGCCTTCCTCTCGTCGTACCTTCCTCGCCGGCGGTGCCGCCGCCGGCGTGGGGCTTGCCGTCGCCGGCGGCTTCCCGTCCCTGGCCCAGGCCCACCCGAGCCGGCCCAATCCGCCGGCCGGGGCCGGCCACGTGCCCTTCCCGCCGCTCGTGGACGACCCCAAGGGCGTCCTGGCCCTGCCCGAGGGCTTCAGCTACACGGTGGTTACCCGGGCCGGCGTCACCCGTCTCGACCGCGGCCAGGGCGTGACCCCGGCCGACCACGACGGCATGGCCGTCTACGACGGCGGCCACGGCCGCTACACCCTCATCCAGAACCACGAGATCGACCCGGGCGCCGAGTTCGGCGTACCGCACGTCAAGGGCACCGTCTACGACCCGGGCGCGGTCGACGCCGGCGGCTGCACCGTGATCCGGACCGACCGCGCCGGTCGCAACCTCGGTGAGTTCGTCGCCCTCTCCGGCACCGTCGGCAACTGCGCGGGCGGGCCCACCCCGTGGGGGACGTGGCTGACCTGCGAGGAGACCGAGGACCGGGCCGGGGACGACTGGGAGGAGGACGGCCGGTCCGGCGTCTTCCAGAAGGATCACGGCTACGTCTTCGAGGTCTGGGCCGACGGCAGCGCGGACCCGAGGCCGATCAAGTGCCTGGGCCGCTACGCCCACGAGGCCCTGGCGATCGACAAGGACCGCACCAAGATCTACCTCTCCGAGGACGCCGACGGGCCTAACGGCCTCTTCTACCGCTGGACCGCGCCCCGCGGCGTCAAGCTCGGTCCCGGTGTGCTCACCCGCCTCGCCCCGAACGCCGGCGTCCTCGCCGCGATGCAGATCATCATGGACGACGGCTCGGTGCTGCCGGACGTCGCCTACCTGACCTCCGCTCAGTTGGGCCGCCCCTTCCCCGTGCGGTGGATCGAGGTGCCTGAGCGCGACGCGCGGACCACGACGGTGCGCGAGCAGTTCGCCGATGGCCAGGTCACCCGCGGACGCAAGTTCGAGGGCGTGTGGGGCACCGACGAGGGCGTCTACGTGGTCAACTCCTACGCGTGGGACGACGGTGACCTCCCGGCGGACGCCGCTCCGCACGACGGCATGGTCTGGTTCTACGACTACCGGGCCCAGACCATCCAGCTGGTGACGTACTTCCCGCACCAGACCGCGTCGGAGGAGGGCACGCCGGTCAAGTACAACGACCTCACCTTCGACGGCCCGGACAACGTGACCGTCACCCCGTGGGGAAGCCTCGTGCTCGCCGAGGACGGCTCGGGCGCCTCCCACGTACTCAGCGCGTTTCCGGGCGGCCCCACCTACGCGATCGCCCGCAACCAGCTCAACGACTCGGAGTTCTGCGGGCCGACCTTCAGCGCCGACGGCAAGGTGCTCTTCGTCAACATGCAGGACCCCGGCCTCACCCTGGCCATCACCGGCCCGTGGGAGAAGTACCTGGGCTGACAGCCGAACCGACTGGGGGTCAGGCGATCCGCCTGGCCCCCACCGGGTCCTCATTGGTCAGCTAGCAGCGCGGCGGTCGGCAGCCGCCGGATCAGGATCACCGGGGCCAGTGCGGCGAGCACGGTCAGCAGCAGCGCCGCCGCGGTCACGGCCAGCGCCAGTACCGCCAGCCGGCCGTCCACCCCGCCGACCAGCAGGGCCGCCGAGCCGAGGCCGGCGGCGACCCCGAGAACGCAGCCGAGCGCCCCGACGCCGAGCGCCTCGTAGACCAGCAGCCGGTTGAGCGCCGAATACGGCCAGCCGACGGCCTGGAGCGTGGCGAACTCGGCCGACCGTTCCCGCACGTTGAGGTAGAGCACGTCGGCCACGCCGAGCACCCCGAACAGCAGCACTCCGCCGACCGCCACCAGGTCCACCCCGCGCACCTGCACCGAGACCGCCTGACCGAGCAGCGAGCCGACCATGCCGTCGTCGAACGCCCAGAGCGCGGCGGCGATCAGTGTTACCGCGCCGACGCCGGCCGCGAGGCTCACCGCCCCGGCGAGGGTGCGCGCCGGTGCCCGTACCAGATTGGCCACCGTGAGCCCGGCGAAGCTCCGTGCCGGGGCCCGGCGGGCGGGCGCCGCGCTCGCCTGGAGCGCCTCCGCGGAGCGGGTACGGGCGGCCCGCAACGCGGGCAGGGCGCTGGCCGCCGCGGTCAGCAACACCGCGATCGGTACGCACAGCGTGGCCAGAGCGCCTTCGTCGCGGCCCCGGGCACCCGGCCGCCGGTCCGGCCGGTCAGCCGGGACACGGCGAGGTCGATCCGCTCGTCCACGGCGAGGTCGGCGGCGGCGAGCACCGGTAGGGTCCGGCCGGCCGGACCGGTCGGCGGCAACGGGGAGAGCGAGGTGTTCCGGGCCGCCGGGGCGACCTGGTCGGTGCCGGTCAGGTAGCGGCCCTGACGAACTGCCCGGTCAAGGCCGACCAGGCGCGCCTCGGCCGCCGGATCGATCCCGGCGACGAGCACCGGTAGCACCGCCGGCAGTCGGACCTGCAGCCGCGCGGTGGCGCGGACCACGGAGGCCGGGCGGCCGGAGGTGAAGACGGAGGCCATCCGGAACGTGCCGTCCGGGAGCGACTGGTACGCCTGCACCTCGCTGACCTGGGTCCGCCGATCGTCGGGGTCGAAGCTGCCCATCGCGGAACTGCACACCTGCCGGCGCCGGCCGTCGGGCTGCACCTCCAGACTGCCACCGCCACCCGTGCCGGGGCACTCGGCGGCGGAGGAGGACTGCCTGACCCGGGTGCCGTCGGTGTAGACGAACCAGGAACCGCTGGTGCTGGACAGCGGCACCAGCGGCCGGCGGGACACGTAGACGTAGGTCGGCGCGGCGGTCAGGGTGCTCAGCCTGCGGTCCCCGCTGATCCGGGGTGCGACCTCGATGACCTGCCGCTCGGCCGACCGGTCGAGCTGGTCGGTCAGGTCCACCAGCAGCTCTGGTCGGATATCGGCGAGCCCGAGAACCGCCAGCGGGGCGGCCACCTCGACCCCGGGGATCCGCTCGATCCGCCGCCACTGATCCAGCTCGATGCCACCGTAGGCCGCGGCGGGTCGGGCCTGGTCGAGCAGGCCGGTGACCGGCGCCGAGGGGTGGACCAGGATGTCGTACGACGGCCGGAACTGCCCGTCCACGGAGCCCTGGGCGACCAGCCGGGAGGTGCTGGCGGCACCGGTGAGCACGGTGAACCCGGTGGTCGCGACCAGCACGGCGGCGAACACCGCCATGCTCCGGCCGGGCGTGTTCCGCAGCTGTGACCAGACCATCCGCAGCATTTGTGGAGCGCCGCGCCCGATCGGGCCGTCGCCGCCGGCGCTCATTGGACAGTGGACAACGGCAGACCGTGCAGAATCCGTGAAACAAGAAGCGGATGTCTCATCGCCCAGCCCCCGTATTGCTCGGCACGAAATATGAAGCTACATGACCACCGGTCAATTTCTCTATCCACGCCGTCATCCGAAGGTCACCGGCACCCGACGCGCATCGAAAGCCCTTGCTGCGGCACCGTAGCCTCGGGCTCCTCCCCAACCAGGCCGGCGATCATCCACCTGGTGGGCGCCGTCCCGGCGACGGTCGTATGTCGGCGAGCAGGCCGCATCTCACAGCCCGAGGGCCTAGGGTGAAAAATCGGCGCGGCCACTGCCGTCGAGGTACGACGAGGGCGTTCTGATCAGGCCGCCAGCCTTCATGTTTCAGGCGAAGGACGGACCGATGACCGAGCGAACATCACCGATCGACAACGCGCGCGGCGTCCAGCACCGTTGAGATGGACTGGGCCGGATGGGCATTGTTCGGGTTGGTCGCCACCGCGGCGCTGACCGCAGCGCTGATCACAGCTCAACTGGCCGGCCTCACTCGTCTCGACTTTCCCCTGGTGCTCGGGACTCTCGTCACCGAGGATCCCGATCGGGCCCGGGTCGTCGGGTTCTTCATGCACCTCTGCGCCGGTCAGGGTTTCGCCCTCGGCTACGCCGCCACGTTTGCCCTGCTGAACCGTTCGACCTGGTGGACCGGCGCGCTGCTCGGGACCGTCCACGTCGGGATCGCGCTGACGGTGCTTCTGCCGCTGCTTCCGGGTGTCCACCCGCGCATGGCTTCCCAGCGGGCGGGCCCGGCCAGCACCGCCGTGCTGGAGCCGCCCGGCCTGTTCGCCGTCAACTACGGCATCCAGACCCCCGCGGTCGTGGCTGTCGTCCACGTCATCTACGGGGTGGTCCTCGGAATGCTCCTTCAAGCTCGTTGACCCGCGCCCCACGACTCGTCAGGAAGCGATCTCCATGACCGGTGGGTCCGACCCGACGCGTCCCCCGCCCCCAGCGCCGATCAGCGACTACGGGCTGCTGGGTGACACCCGCACCGCTGCCCTCGTAGCCAGTGACGGCGGAATCGACTGGCTCTGCGTGCCCCGCTTCGACGGCGAGCCCCTGTTCGGCCGGCTGATCGGGGGCCCTGACGCGGGAACGTTCCGGGTCGGCCCGGCCCGACCGGCTACGGTCGTCGAACGGCGCTACCGGCAGTACACCGCCACTCTGGAGACGACCTGGGCGGTGGGCAGCGGCCGGCTCACCCTCACCGAGGCCATGGTGGCCGAGGTCAGCGGCCGCCTGCTGCCCACGACCCTGATCGTGCGGCGGCTGTCGACCGAGGATGCGGAGGTGGACGCCGTCGTCGAGTTCGATCCCCGCCTCGGCGTACGGCACCGCCGGCCCCGAGTGCGCCATCGGCACCCGGCCCCGGTGTGTCAGTGGGGGTCGCTCGCGGTCTCTCTGAGCAGCGCACCCGATCTCGCCATCGAGCCAGGCCGGCCCGCCCTGGTCAGGGTCAGACCGGGCCGGCCGGTCACCCTCGTGCTGGCCGTGGCCTACCGCGAACCGCTGATCCACGTCGATCCCGCGTGGGCCTGGGACCTGCTCACCGAGGACGAGGACCGCTGGCGGGCCTGGACCGCCGAGATCGACGGGTCACTGCCGTTCCGGGAACACGTCGTACGAAGCCTGCTGACTATGCGGCTGCTGACCTACTCGCCGTCGCGAGCGCCGGTGGCCGCACCCACCACGTCGCTACCCGAAGATCCCGGCGGGGTACGGAACTGGGACTACCGCTACGTCTGGCCTCGCGACGCCAGCATCGGCGTCAGCGCGTTCCTCAGTGTCGGCAAGCCCGACGAGGCCCGCGGCTTCCTCGCCTGGCTGCTGCACGCCAGCCGGCTGCAGCGGCCACGCCTGCCGGCACTGCTCACCCTGCACGGCCGCCACGTACCAGCGGAACGGGAACTGCCCGGCTGGCCCGGCTATCTCGGCAGCGTCCCGGTACGGATCGGCAACGCTGCCGCCGGGCAACACCAACTCGACGGTTACGGCTGGGTGATCGACGCCGCCTGGGCGTTCGTGCAGGCTGGGCAGGGCCTCTACACCGAGACGTGGCGGGCGGTGCGCGGCTTCGCCGACGTGGTCGCAAGTTGCTGGCAGGAGCCCGACGCCGGCATCTGGGAGGTCCGCCAACCTGCCCAACACGTACATTCGAAGCTCATGGGCTGGCTCGCCCTGGACCGGGCCCTGCGCATTGCCGACACTCACCGCCTGCCAGACCGCCAACGCCGACGCTGGCGGGAAGCACGAGACGCCATCGCCGCCGAGGTCCGGGCATCCGGCTTCGACCCGACGGCGGCCAGCTACGTCCGCAGTTTCGGCTCGGCTGAGCTGGACGCGGCCTTGCTCGTCCTGCCGCTGCTGGACCTGGAGAGCGTCGAGTCGCCCCGGGTGCGGGGCACCATCGACGCCGTTCGGGACAGGCTTTCCGCCGGCCCTTCCCTGCTCTACCGCTATCCGCCGGGACGTGACGGCCTCCCGGGGGCCGAGGGCGCATTTCTGCCCTGTTCGTTCTGGCTGGTTCAGGCCCTCGCCCGCACCGGGCGCCGCGTGGAGGCGGTCGAGATGTTCCAGAGCATGCTCAACTACGCCAGCCCACTCGGCCTCTACGCCGAAGAACTGGACCCCGCGACCGGCGCCCAGGTCGGCAACTACCCCCAGACGCTGACCCACGCCGCGCTCGTCCAGGCCGCACTCGCCATTCGGGACGCCCCCGCCGACCAGTGATTCCGTGGCGGCGCTACTCGGCCGCGGGGGCTACCAGCAGATTGCCCTCCAGCCGCTCCATGGTGTGGATGGCGTCGCGCTGTTCCTCGGCGGTCATGTCGCCGACGGTGAACTGTTCCAGGTCCGTCCAGATCTGCTCCACCTGACTGCGCAGGGCGAGGCTGGCCGGCGTGGGTTCGACCCGGGTAGCCCTGCGGTCATCGGGATCCGGCACACGGCGTACGTAGCCTGCGCGCTCGAGGCGCTGCACGATTCGGGTCATGCCTGCCGAGTCGGTGCCGAACTCGACGGCGAGGTCGACCTGCCGCTGCTGGCGGGCAAGGGCGCGCTGCCAGCTTCCATCGAACTGCGCGGCGGCACCGACCGGATCGTCACCATCGCCGACGGCGCAGCTGAGCAGCTCGGCGTCGTCTTCACCGCCGGCCCGGAGCAGCGATCCGCAGCCGATCTCGCGGCGGTCGTCGACCGGCTCGCCCGCGGCGAACTGATCGCCACCGTCGCCGCCGTCTTCCCGTTCACAGAAGCTGCGGCGGCGCATCGGCTCAGCGACGGCGGTCACGCCGGCGGCAAGGTGGTGCTGGTTCCCTGAGCCCAGGCCGAGCCCCGCCAGCCTCGGCGACCGTGGTCGGACCCTGGACCGGGGTCCGACCACGGCTCGGAAGCGCCCTCGCCAAGGTATCCAGATCGCTTGCAGACGATCAGTAGCATCGATGTCTCACCTGACGGGTCGCCGGCCCGGAACGCCGGTCCCGGCACGATGGAGAGGACGCCGATGCGAAATTCTGACGAGGGTGTAGCCACGACGGGACCTGGCGCCGCGGCCCTGTCCCGGCGGCGCGTGCTGCACGCCGGGGCGGCAGCGGCGGCCGGTGGCGCGCTGCTGGTCGGCACCGCCGGGACGGCTCAGGCGGCGCCGCGCGGGCGTACTCCGGTCCGGGCCCGCGCCCTGGTCCCCGGTGACCGCGTTCGGGTGGTGTCGCCGGGCGGCACCCCGAGCCCGGCCCTCATGGACCGCGGCATCGAGATCCTCCGGGGCTGGGGGCTGGAGGTGGAATTGGGCCAGCACGTCTTCACCAGGTACGGCTACCTGGCCGGCACCGACGCCGAGCGGCTGGCCGACGTGAACGCCGCGTTCGCCGATCCTGGCGTGCGGGCCGTCTTCGCCGCCCGTGGCGGGTACGGCACCCAGCGGATCGTGGACCAGATGAACGTGTCCGCCCTGCGTCGTGACCCGAAAGTGGTCGTCGGATTCAGCGACATCACCAGCATCCACGGTCGACTGTGGCGGGAGGTCGGCCTGGTCAGCTTCTACGGCCCGATGGTCAACTGGACGGACAGCCGGACCGGTCCGGAGTCGGCCGAGGCGCTGCGCCGGTCGGTCATGACCACCGCGCCGATCACCATCAACCGGGATCCGACCGAGACCGCCGCCTCGGTCATGGTGCCGGGTCGGGCGACCGGCCGGCTGCTCGGTGGGTGTCTGACCCTGATCTCGACCTCGCTGGGCGCCAAGGACGTTCCGGACTTCGACGACGCCATCCTGTTCTTCGAGGACGTGGACGAGGCACCGTACAGCTACGACCGGATGTTGACCGAGCTGCGCCGGGTGGGCGTACTGGGCCGGGTTGCCGGGGTGGTGATCGGCCAGATCACCAACAGCGTCGGCCAGCCCGGCGAGTGGGATGCGGCGGCCGTGCTCAGGGACCGTCTCTACGACCTCGGCGTCCCGGTGCTCGGCGGGCTCCGCCTCGGACACGGCAACGGCCAGCTCACCGTCCCGCTCGGCGCCCGGGCCACGATCGACGCCGAGGCCGGGACGCTGACCGTGGAGGCTGGCGTCCGGTAGTCAGCCCCGGAACGTGACGCGGCAGCGCGGCGGGGGGGCAAGCGCGACACGTACGGACGGGGATGCCTCGGCCCCGCTGGTGTCGCACCCTGGTGCCGTGGACGACGTGGCAGAACTGCTGGACCGGATCTGGCGGACGGACGCGGCCGGCATGCTCGGCGCGCTCAGCCGCCGGCTCGGCGACTTCGACCGGGCCGAAGAGGCGCTGTCGGACGCGTTGGCCGAGGCGCTCAAGCGCTGGCCCGACGAGGGTCTGCCGGAGAGCCCCACCGGTTGGCTGGTCACCACGGGCTGGCGCAAGGCGCTGGACCGGCTGCGCCGCGACGCCGTCGGCCGCGGGAAGGTGGCACAGTTGGCCGCGGAAGCGCCGCCGGAACCGGGCGTCGACGATCGACTGGCCATGGTCTTCGGGTGCTGCCACCCGGATCTCGCCGAGCCGGCCCGAGTCGCACTGACGCTGTACGCCGCCAGCGGCCTGAGCACGGCCGAGATCGCCGCCGCGTTCCTGGTGCCGCTGCGGACGATGGCGCAGCGGCTTTCCCGGGCCAAGCGCCAGCTGCGGGAGCGCGGCGTCCGGTTCGAGGTGCCGCAGCCGCACGAGTACGCCGGCCGGCTACCGGCCGTACTCGCGGTGATCTACCTGGTCTTCAATGAGGGGTATCTGTCCAGTGGCCGGTCCGCCCAGCGGCGCGAGCTGGCCCGCGAGGGGGTCGAGCTGGCGTGTCAACTCGCCGAGCTGCTGCCCCGCGAGCCGGAGGCCGCCGGCCTGGCGGCGTTGCTGGAGCTGCACCACGCCCGCGCCGACGCGCGGTTCGACTCGTGGGGCCGCATCGTGCTGCTCGACCAGCAGGACCGGCGGCTGTGGAACAAGGCGGCGATCGAACGAGCCGCGCTGCGGCTGCGGGCGGCGGTGCGCCAGGGCCGGACCGGGCCGTACCAGGTGCAGGCCGGCATCGCCGCCCTCCACGCCCTGGCCCCCTCGTACGAGGCCACCAACTGGGCCGACGTGCGGGCGCTGTACGACCGGCTGCACGCGTTGGACCCGTCGCCGATCGTGCTGCTGAATCGGGCGGTGGCCACGCGGTTCGCGGTGGGCCCGGCCTCGGCCCTCGATGAGGTCGACGCGCTCGGGGACCGGCTTGCCGGTTACCACCTGTGGCACGCCGCCCGGGCCGACCTGCTGGGCACGCTCGACCGTCCGGGCGAGGCGCTGACGGCGGCGGAGCGGGCTCTGGAGCTGGCGACGAACCCGGCCGAACGGGAGCTGATGTCGCGTCGGGTGGGTGAGCTGAGGCGCCGGCTGTGAGACCGGCGCCCCGCGTCACCGCTATTCGCGGCTCATCACCGGCCGGACCTCCAGCGCGCTCATACCGGCGGCGAGCGGCCAGGTCGCCGCGATCCGCGCCGCCTCGTCAATGTCGTCGCACTCCAACATGACGATCCCGCCGATGACCTCCTTGAGCTCCAGGTACGGCCCGTCGGTGATCACCGGCTGGCCGTTCGCCTCGGCGCGCACTGTCTTTGCCGCATCCCTGGGCTGCAGCTCGGCGCCGCCGTCGGCGATCTTGCCGGTCGGCTGCCACCGCTCGAACCACTCGTAGACCTGCTTCATCACGTCCTGCTCGTCGGCCGGGGACAGCGTCGCCCAGTCGCGGTCGTCGCCGAAGATCAGCATCGCGTACTTCATCGTTGCTCCTCGTGGTTGGAAGCGCTGCGTCGTCCATGTGACGAACGACCGGCACCAATCCTCGACAGGTCCCGCCGAATTGACTGCCGAAGTTCCGACGGCCGCCGCCTCCTGCTGAAGTTCAGTCGGTAGCGGGTTGTTGGCGGGAGGGCGGTAGCCGTGAGCTACGTGACCGCGCGAAGGATGCGGCCGGGTTCGCGGCGCAGCCGTTGCATGGCCCGTGCCGTCGCGTCATCGGCGGGCAGGAGAACGACCAGCTCCTGCGCGTCGGTTCTCGGCAACTCGAGCTTCTCTCGCTGCCACCGAAGTTCGTGCGCGATGGGGTGGTTGAGCCGGAGCGGGACGTGCGGTGGGGGCAGGTGGCGGTTGAGTCGTCGGGTGAACTGCTTGCCGGCCAGGGGGGCGAGCTCGGCCCTGAACCATTCAGAGGTCTCCGCGGACGGCCCGAGCCACAGGTCGAAGGCTCGCTCGTCGGCCACCTGGTCCCAGTCGGGGAAGAACGTCCGGGCGCGCGGATCGGTGAACACGTAGCGCGTCAGGTTGGGCGTGCCGCTCTCGAGCAGCCCGATCCCACGCATCAGCACCTCGAACGCACTCGTGTACGCGAGCACGTCGCCGAGGCGGTTGGTGACGAATGCGACACCGGGCTCAAGAAGGTGGAGGGTCTGCAACACGGTGGGCCGGACATGGCGGTTGGGTGGCACCGGCTGCCCGCGCCCCGCACACGCTCCGCCGGTGATCTTCGCGAGGTGGCGCAGGTGATCGCGTTCGGCGGCGTCGAGGCTCAAGGCGTTCGCGAGTGAACTGAGCACGGCAGAGGACGGGTTGCGGTCTCGTCCCTGCTCGATGCGGGTGAGGTATTCGACGCTGATTCCCGCACGCGTGGCGAGGTCTGAGCGTCGTAGCCCAGGGGACCGGCGGCGGCCGTGATCCGGCAGCCCGAACGACTCCGGCTGGATGTTGTCGCGCTTGGCGCGGATGAAGTCGCCCAGGGGCGTGCCCATGTCACGAGTCTAGGTCGGTCTCCCGCCGCGAACCCGCAGGGTGGCCCCCCGGGGGCCAGCCTAAGCCCGGTCTGGTTGCCATCGTCCCGGCAAAGGACCGTGAAGGCATGAGCGAGAAGCACAAGTTGGTGATCATTGTCGGGAGCGTTCGAGAGGGCCGGTTCGGGCCTGTCGTAGCCACCTGGGTGGCCGAGCAAGCGCGCGAGCACGGCGGGTTCGACATCGACGTCGTCGATCTCGCCGACGTCGAGGTCCCGCTGTCGTTGCCGGCAGCCTCCCCCAGGTTCGCCGGCGAGTCCTACCCGCGCCCCGCCGGGATGGCGTCCCTGACGTCCCACCTGCGGGACGCGGACGCGTTCATCGTGGTCACGCCCGAGTACAACCACAGCTACCCTGCGTCATTGAAGGCGGCCATCGACTGGCATTTCACCCAGTGGAGGGCCAAGCCCGTCGCCTTCGTCAGCTACGGCGGGGCAGCTGGCGGCCGCCACGCTGTCCTCCACCTGGAGAACGTGCTCACCGAACTGCACGCGGTGACCATCCGCGATGGTCTGGCCTTCCCGAACTACTTCAGGGCGTGGGAAGACGGTCGACCGCTGGACCCGGAAGCTCCCGGATTTGCCAAGACCCTGCTGGACCAGCTCGCTTGGTGGGCCGCCGCCTTGCATGCGGCACGGAACTCGGTCCCGTACCCGGCCTGAGAGCCCCTCGAACAACTGTGGCGTCGGCCAGCCAGGAGGCTGGCCAACGCCCTTCTCAGCGGGTCGACCGAGTCCGCGCCGCGTGTGGCGGACCTTCGCGACCGTCCGCCCCACCTCGACGGCACCAGTCGATCGTCAGGCGAGCCGAAAGGCTCTAATCCGCGGTGGCGCGGCGGGCCGTGCTGAACCGGCGTTGGTAGGCGGCGGGACTGATCGACAGCTTCCTGGCGAAGACCCGGCGCATGCTCTCGTAACTGGGGAACCCGGCGAGGGTAGCGGCCTGCGTCGCGGTGTGTCCCTGGTCGAGCAGTGCCCTGGCCATGTCGAATCGGATGTTCTCCACGTAGCGGGCCGGTGTCGTGGACAGCTCGTCGTGGAAAAGCCGCGTGAGCTGCCGGGTGCTCACGTTGAGGTGTTTCGCGAGTTCACCGAGGGAGTGGTCGCCGCGTGGGTTGGCCGTCACCACGTCGGTGATCCTGCGGAGCGCCGGCGAGCGGGGCGGCGGTCCCTGCAACGGCGCCGAGAACTGGGACTGGCCGCCCGCACGCTGCATGTACACCACCAGGGCGCGCGCGACCTCGCGCGCCAGGTCGGGCCCGTGGTCCTCTTCGACGAGAGCGAGCGCGAGGTCGATGCCGGCCGTCACTCCTGCCGAGGTGTACGTGGTTCCATCGCGAACGTAGATCGCGTCGGGCTCGACGCGGCATGTCGGACACCGGGCGGCGAGTTCGTGCGTGACCTGCCAGTGCGTGGTCGCGCGCTTGCCGTCGAGGAGGCCGGCGGCGGCAAGGACGAACGCCCCGGTGCAGATCGACGCGACCCGGCCGGCTACGGCCGCCGGCACCCGCGCGGCGTCCGCCAAGTGGCCGGGGACAGGGGCGCGTGGATAGAGGTCGGACCCGGCCACCAGTAACGTGTCGACGGCCGGCTGCGAGGAGACGGCGTTATCGACCGCGACCCGGACCCCGAGGTTCGACATGACCTCCGCGCCGGTGGGCGACAGCAGCATGATCCGGTAGTCGGCACCGAACCGGTTCGCCTCCTTGAACACCTCCGCGGGACCGGCGACGTCCAGCAACGTCACTCCGTCGTACACGAAGATCGCGACGCGATGGGGGCCAGCCTTCACCACTCCGGGCCGCTCGGAGCCGGATGCGCGTGGTGAGCGGCCGGACCCGGCAGCGCTGACCGCCGTCGGATCGGCGAAACGGAAGGCACGGACACCGTCTATTGGTAGCACGCAATTACCGGAGATGACGCGAATCCCCGCGGGCGGGGTTACCCACGTCACGACTATCGCAGGTGAGCGAACTATCCATGATCTTCGGCTGAATTTGTGCACGGCGACCTGTCCGGATATCGGTGATTCCTGGCCGGACGAAGGCGGCGCTGGGCGACGATTGGTGGGCAGCATGGAGGCCGGACATACGGTCCGCACACCCCTCCCGGAAGGTCAGAAATCATGTCCGAGGTCATCGCAGGGTTGGAGATTCCGGAGACAGCGGCGGTCGCCGAAGCGACCAGGCGCATCCGGGAGACGACCAGCCCTCTCATCTACCACCACTCCCGACGCGTTTTCCTGTTCAGCCTGATCCACGCTCAGAAGATTGGCGTGAAACCGGACCCGGAGCTGCTCTATCTGGCGGCCATGTTCCACGACACCGGCCTCCTGACTCCCTTTTCCGACGTCGAGCAGCGCTTCGAAGTCGACAGCGCCGACCACGCACGCAAGTTCCTCCTGGACCGGGGTTTCTCGACGGCCGCGGCCGACACCGTCTGGACGGCGATCGCGCTGCACACCACCCCGGGCATCCCCGACCGGATGGCGCCGGAAATCGCGACCACGTACCTCGGTGTACTGACCGACGTACTCGGCTTCGGCCTGGACGCGGTGGAGCGCGATCAGCTGGACGAAATTCTGGCCGTCCATCCACGAGGGAACTTCAAGGACGAGTTTCTGCGGGCCTACGTCGAGGGGCTGAGCAACCGTCCCGAAACCACGAACGGCACCGTGAACTCCGACGTGCTCGAACACTTCATCCCCGGCTTCCAGCGCGTGACCACGGTCGAGCGCATCATCGGTTCGCCCTGGCCGAGCTGATCGGACCTCTCACGAGGCCACGCGACGAACCGTTCGACCCCGTGCGGCAGGAGACTTGAATGGCCAAGGTGATAGTTGGAGCGACCCCTTTTCAGGGGCACGTGAGCCCGGTCCTCACGATCGCGGCGGACCTGGTGAGGCGTGGTCACGAGGTGGTCGTATACACCGGATCCCGCTTCGAGGAGCGCGCTCTGGCGATCGGAGCGCGATTCCAGGCCCTGCCGCCGGAGGCCGACCTCGACGACCGGAAGTTGGACAGCCTCTTTCCGGTGCGGGCCACACTGCCACCAGGACCGGCCCAGCTGTCGTTCGACTTCGAGCATTTCTTCCTCGGCCAACTGCCCGCGCAGGTGCGGGGTCTACGGGCGCTGCTGGCCACGTTCCCCGCAGATGTGGTGCTCGGTGAGCTTGGGTTCTGGTCGATACCGGTGCTCAGCCTCTCCGCCGCGCCGGAGGAACGCCCGACGCTCGTGACGCTGGGCTCTGTCCCCCTGCTGATCCAGAGCGAGGACACTCCCGCGTTCGGCGCCGGCATCCTGCCAACGCCGGGCGAGGAGGCACGCGCCCGCAACCGAGCGATGAATGCTCAGGTGCGCCAGGTCTTCGCCGAGCTGCAGAGATTCGGCGAGGCGACGCTCGAGTCGTTGGGCGTGACGATGCCCGACTACCTCTTCGACGCGCCTTTCCACCGTACGGACCACTATCTGCAGCTGACCGTGCCCGGCTTCGAGTACCCCCGCGGCGACCTTCCGGAGCACCTGCAGTTCGTCGGTACGCTTCCTCCAGCCCCCAGCGGCGACTACGCGGAGCCGGCATGGTGGCCCGAACTGTCGGCCAGCCGGCCGGTGGTGGTCGTCACCCAGGGCACCGTCGCCAACACCGATCTGCACGAACTGGTCATCCCCACGGTGCGTGCCCTCGCCGACCTCGACGTCCTCGTGGTGGCCGCCACCGTACGCGAGGACGGGCCGGACCTGGTACGCCAGGCCCTGGCCGGTGTCCCGGAGAACGTGCGGCTGGCCAGCTTCGTGCCGTTCGACCGGTTGCTGCCACACGCCGACGCGCTGGTCACCAACGGCGGTTACGGCGGGGTGCAGACCGCCCTGTATCACGGAGTGCCGCTGGTGGTCGCCGGGGCCAGCGAGGACAAGCCGGAGGTGGCCGCCCGCGTCGAGTGGAGCGGCACCGGCGTCAACCTGCGCACCGGCACCCCGGCGATGACCGAGTTGCGCGCCGCCGTGCAGACGGTGCTGCACGAACCGGGCTACCGCTCCCAGGCCGGGATCATGGCCAAGGAGATCGGCCAGTACGACCCATTCGAAGCGATCGCCGAAATCGTCGAAGTGACGGCTCGCCGCTGAAAACCACGAACGGGGAAGGCAAAGGCCGCCGGCGAAGGTCGTGAGACCACCGATCCTCCGGCCCGGTACGGCGTCGGCGGTGAGCCCACGACGCTGCGGCAGGCCCCCGCCCTGGGTCACGCCCCAGGCGGGCAGTGGGTCAGGAGGTTGTGGCGGGCTTTCTGGTGGGGTCGGCCGAGGTGGCTCCGTGAGTGGGACGGCGGGTCAGGACCTGGGGGCCGGAAGCCGTGATGGCGACCGTGTGCTCGGAGTGGGCGGTACGCGAGCCGTCGGCGGAGCGGATCGTCCAGCCGTCCTTGTCGAACTTGATTTTGTCGGTGGAGCGGCAGAACCAGGGTTCGATGGCGATGGTGAGGCCAGGGTGAAGTTTCATGCCACGGCGGGCACGGCCGTTGTTGGAGACGTGCGGGGCCTCGTGCATGGTGCGGCCGATGCCGTGGCCGCCGAACTCGGCGTTGACGCCGTAGCCGTAGGAGTGGGCGACCTCGCCGATCGCGGCGGAGATGTCACCGAGGCGGCCGCCGGGCTGGGCGGCGGTGATGCCGGCCTCCAGTGCGACCTCGGTTGCCTCGATCAGCTTCAGGTCGGCCGGGTCGGGGGTGCCGACGACGACGGAGAGCGCGGAGTCGGCGACCCAGCCGTCGATGCCGGCCGCCATGTCGATGCTGAGCAGGTCACCGTCCCGCAGTACATAGTCGTGCGGCAGACCGTGCAGCACGGCGTCGTTGACCGACAGGCACAGCACGTTGCGGAACGGGCCGCGGCCGAACGATGGGGCGTAGTCCCAGTAGCAGGATTCGGCGCCGCGTTCCTTGATCCGGCGGCGGGCGTGGTGTTCGAGGTCCATCAGGTTGACGCCGACTGCGGCGACACCGCTCAGCTCGGCGAGCAGCTCGCCGACGAACTGGCCGGTCACCGCCATCCGGCCGATCTCCTCGGCGGACTTGAGCTCGATCACGACAGCCTCCCCCTCCCGTTCGGTATTTTTATACCGTTATTTTTATACCACGTAGGTCGGGGTGCTCCGGAGGGATATCCTGCTGCCATGGTTCGCCAACCCCTCACCGCCGAACAGATCGCAGCGGGCCAGCGCCTCGGAGCCGCTCTCCGGGCCGCGCGGGCCGGCCGCAGCCTCGTCGAGGTGGCCCTGGCAGCTGGCATCTCCCCCGAGACGCTGCGCAAGATCGAGGCCGGCCGCCTCCCCGCACCGGCGTTCGGCACCGTGGTCTGCCTCAGCCAGGCCCTCGACGTCCCCCTCAGCGACCTGGCCGACGTCTGGCAGGCCGACATGCCCATCCATCAGGCGTCCTAGAGGCCGGCGGCCGCAGCACTCCAGCAGGAGATCCGGGCCCGCCGAACGGTTCGCACGGCTGCTTACCGGTCAGGCGGCCGGTTCGCTGGTGGGCGACCGGTGGCCTCCGTGGCACGCGACCAGCGCGTCCGCCACGATTCCAGCGTCAGCTTCTGCGACGTCCGCTGGGTACTCCGGCAGCAGGTCGTCCCAGACGACCAGCCACGACCCGTACAACTGGGCCTGCCCCTCCGGCCGAGCGAAGAACCAGACGTGCAGGTGGGCGCCACCATCTCCGATGCGGTAGACATGCGCCCGCGAGATGTGCGGCAGTGCCTGCACGTGGCGGACGATGCGAGTGCTCAACAGCCCCAGTTCGGCGGCCAGCTCGTCCGGTAGATCCGCCATGTCGTAGTGATCTCGTGGATACAGCATGAGCACCAGCGGGACGCCCACTCCCGAGATCCGGGCCAGCCGCCAGTGATCGTTGAACCAGATCCCTTTGTCCCGGTCGCGGCAGGCGTTGCAGTCCGACGGATCCTCGCCGTGCCGCGCGGGCTCCGGGAGGACCGGTGGGCGCAACGGCGCTACGCGCAGTCCGTCCGGCTCGAACGGACTGATCTCCCAACCCGTCATGCGTGCCAACGGGAGCCGGCGCTCGCTGTCCGCGACGGCGACTGCGTGGTCATAGAACTCGTCCGGTCGCAAGGCCATGCGGCGAAGACTAGTACGGCGGGCGGCGACCCTCAGCGGTGGCAGCGCCATACCAGCGGTCGGTACACCTGGTTCTCGTAGACGGCGCCGACCACGGTCAGACCGTCGTCGCTGATCCCATTGGCCGTGTAGGTGCCCGCCTTGGTCGCCCGGACCTCGGGTCGGCCCGGCAACCGTCGGGACGTGCCGTCCGGGGCGACGACCAGCGGCGCGCCGTCGCCGACCAGCAGGTCGCCGTTGCCGGCGATCCCGGTCGCGCCCGGGAACGGCAGCAGACTCACCGCCCCGGTCGTGAGATTCCACCGCACCGGCAGCATCTGCACGGCCCCGCCCTGTCTGTCGCCGGGAACCATGCCGATCGCCCATTCGCCGTGCGCCGAGTCGACCGAGGCGCGCGGGTAGCCGTCCGGCAGTGCCAGGGCCGCCCCGGCGCCCTGCGGCGTCCACCGGTACGGCAGTTGGCCCATCGTGCCGACCACCGTGCCGTCCTCGGTGATCCCGGTCGCGGCGGATCCGGACTGCCCGACCAGCCGGTACTCCTGCGGGCGGTCCGCCGACCACAGCACGGCATGGTGCGAGTCGCCGGCTCCGCTGGCGGTGCCGGCGATGTCCCCCCGGCCGTTGACCGCGTACACGAGGACCGCGTCGTAGCCAGGCGGGGTGGCCAGGTAGCGCAGCTTCCCGTCGCGGTAGACCCAGCCGGTGCCGTCGCCGTTGGTGCCAACCACGTCGCCGCCGGCGTTGACCGCGGCCGCGTGCCGCGCGCCGGGCGGCAGGACGCCCGCCCGGCCGTCCGTCCAGAGCACGACCCGCCCATCCTCCTGGCCGGTTCCGATGTCGCCGACGATGTACCGCCCGGTGGGGTCGACGCCGTTCGCCACCGCGACCGGACCGCCGACCGGCCGCGGCAACCACGACGCCTCACAGGCGACCGGCGAGCCCGGCGGGGTCGACACGGTTCCGGTCGGTGACACCGCGAGGGCCGGCGTCACCGGAGCCGGCCGGCTGGCGGGCCCGCCGAGCTGGACGGCGCCGACGACGCCGAGCCCGGCCATCGCCGTCACCGCGGCGATGCCGCCGAGGCGGCGTCGCCGCCGGCGTCGCCGGCCGTCGCGGACCGCGCGGCCCACGTCGACCCTCGGCTCGGGAACCGGCACCGATCGCAGCAGTACGGCGATGCGCTGGTCGTCCGACGTGGTCATCTCGGATTCCTCCCCGACATCTCGGTGACGCCGAGCACGTGGCGGACCGCCACCAGGGCCCGAGCCGTCTGCGACTTCACGTTGCCTTCGGAGCAGCCCATGGCGGCGGCCGTGTCCGCCAGCGACAGGTCGCACAGGAACCGCAGGACCAGTACCGTGCGCTGGCCGCGTGGGAGGTTGGCGAGCGCGGCGACAAGGCTGTCCCGCTCGGCCAGCTCGTCGTGCGGCGTGACCGGTGAGCGCTCGGGCTCCGGCGTCGACCCCAGCAGCCGGACCTTCGACCAGCTCAATCGCTTCTCGTCGACGAGCTTGTGGACCAGCATCCGGTGCACGTACGCGTCGACGTTGTCGGCCCGGCTGACCCGGCGCCAGTTCACGTACAGCGCCGTGATCGTCTGCTGCACCACGTCGTCTGCCAAGTGGGCGTCGCCGCACATCAGAAACGCGGTCCGATGCAGGCTCCGCAGTCGCGCGGAGACGTACTCCACGAACTGACCCTCGGCATCCACCATTCGGGCTCCCTCCTCCGCAAGCTCGACGGGTCCGGACGAGCATCAGGTTGCGTCATCAGCCGCGGAGGTTCCGCAGGGCACGCCCTGCTGGGCCGACCTGGCCACCCCGGACCTCGCCGACACGCGGCGCTTCCACCCGGAGCTGGCGGCAGATCCGCACGACGGTTCAGCTGACGATTCGCCCGATCCGGCCCGTACGACGCGCGAACAATGCCACGATGCCGGCAGGGCGTGCCGGCGGTGGCCGCCCCCAGTCGAGAGGGATCGACGTGAGCACCGTCCGCAGGGCACGCCGGGCGGCTACCCCGGCCTTTTCATCGGGTGCAGGGCGGTGGGCGGCCGCCCGCACCGCTGCCGGCTGACGGTCGTCGGCTGTCGGGCCCGCCCGCCGCCATCCCGCCGAGAGTTGCCCGAGGAGAGGAAGCGAAGCCGAAGCCATGACAGATATTCCACCGGGGGCACCCGCCTGGGTCGACCTGGTCACCACCGACCTCCCCGGCGCGGCGCGCTTCTACGCGCCCTTGTTCGGCTGGGCCGTCGCCGAGGCGGACCGGCAACCCGCGGCTGACGGTCACCTCGTCTTCCACCAGCAGGGCAAACCGGTGGCCGGTGCCGGGCTGGGGACCGGCCCGCAACGGCCGCCTGCCTGGACGCCCTACCTGGCGACCGACGACGCCGCGGGGGCCTGCCAGCGGGTGACCGACGCCGGCGGCCGGATCCTGACCGAGCCCGTCGACGTCCCCGGCTCCCGGCGGACGGCGCTCTTCGCCGACCCGGCCGGGGCGCCGTTCGGGGTGTGGCAGTCGCTCGGCATGCCAGGGGCCGAGGTGTTCGACGTACCCGGCTCGCTGACCTGGCCCGAGCTGACCACCCGGGAGTCGGACCGGGCCAAGGAGTTCTACGGGTCGGTGTTCGGCTGGACGGCGGACGACCAACCGATGGGCCCGATCACCTACACCACCTGGCAACTGGACGGTCGTCCCGTCGCCGGGATGATGCCCATGCTCGGCGAGGACTGGGGCGACCTCCCGTCCCACTGGATGGTCTACTTCGCGGTCACCGACACCGACAGGGTCGTCGCCGAGGCGCTGCGGATGGGCGCGACGCTCGCCGTCCAGCCGACGGACCTGACGCGGGGCCGGTTCGCGGTGCTCACCGATCCACAGGGGGCGTTCTTCTCGGTCCTCGGGACTACTCCGCCCTGACCGTACGGGGGCGTCCCTTGAGTGGAGGGCTGTGGCCTGACCGATGAGCGCGGCCGCGCACACTCAATTCGACGCGACCGGGTGGCCGCCCCCACCGCGGAACGTGGTGCCACTCGACGGCAGACGCGTGCGCGTGATCGTGAAGGTGCCCGATCACGGCGAGATCGGAGGCTTGGCCTTCTGCGGGTAGATCGTCTCGTGACGGGCCAGCATGGCGACGAACTCGCCGATCTTCCGCTCGCGGGTCTGCGTTCGTTTGACGGCATTGAGGCGGTGGATGAGGGCGAACCGGTTGGTTTTGGTGAGTACGTCGAACATGGCCTGGGCGGCGGGGTCGGCGGCGATGGCGGCGAGCAGGTCGGCCGGCACCTCGGCTTCCGACGGCGGGGCGTAGGCGGTCGCCCACCGCCCGTCCGCCTTCGCGGCTTCCACCGCGGCGCGGCCTGGGGGCAGCATTCGCCCCTGCGCCTCCAACCGGGCCACGTGGGCGACGTTGCGTTGTGACCAGGAACTGCGGGGCCGGCGCGGGGTGAACCGGATCCAGGAGGTCTCCTGATCCCGTTTGCGGGCCTGCCCGTCGATCCAGCCGAAACACAGGGCCTCGTCGACCGCCTGCTGCCAGGTCAGCGTCGTGACCGTGCCGCCCTTCCTGGTCAGGGCGAGCCAGACACCGGGCGACGTGACGTGATTGGCCGACAACCACGCGCGCAGCGCCTCGGCGTCCGCGACGATCAACTCATCCAGTTCGGCGCTCCCCATGACGGCAGGCTATCGCTGTGCCCTTGCCACAGCCTCTTCGCCAGTGCCATCCACCGAGGCGCCGGGCGCCGATGAGGTGGCGCCCTGCGGAACGCGTCCGCGCCGACCTGCGGCGATCAGGACTCTTCCGCAACGTGAAATTTTCTGCCACGGTCCATCGAAACATCGAAAAGTCCCTGCATCGGAGCCGCACAGGCAGCGGCCGATCCGTCTCCGACGCCTACGTCTACGCCAGCCACGACGGCTACATCCTCGGCGCACGCCGCGGCTGACACCTTCGCGTGCGCCGCGCCTCGACCTGCCCACGCGGCCTCTCAGGATCATCGGCCTGTCACGCATCGCACGGAGGAACAGTGCTCACCAGGAGACAATTGCTGATCACCGCCACGGCCGCCGTGACGGGCTCGACTCTCATCGGCCACAGCGCTCGCGCGGCTCTCCCAGTGGTCGACATGGAGGCGCTCATCAAGGCAGCACAGATCGACCCGCGCCGAGCGGACACGGCGATCACCTCGGGCAGCAAGGACAGCGTGCTTCAGGTGGAGCGTGCGCTACAGGCGCGAGGCCTGCTCACGGCCACCTACGTCGACGGCCACTTCGGCACCAGCACCATCGCAGCGTACGCCGCCTACCAGCGGTCCTTGGGATACTCGGGGCTCGACGCCACCGGCCTGCCCGGACCAACCTCGCTGCGACTGTTGGGCGAGCAGCGGTTCACGATCACGCGGTCGCTCTCCCCCGGCAGCGTGGTCACGCTACGCGGTGCACAGGTGAACACACGCACCAGGAGCATGCTGTTCGAAGCCGAACGACTCCTCGGCGCACAGCTGACGATCACACAGGGCTCCTACAGTTCCAGCACCCCGGCCTCGGCCGGCACCCATGATGGCGGCGGAGCGCTGGACCTCTCGGTGAGCGGCATGTCCTCCACCTATCGGACCAACGTCGTCAGGCAGCTGCGCCGGGTGGGTTTCGCGGCGTGGCTCCGCACCCCGTCGCAGGGAGATTGGCCCTATCACATCCACGCCATCGCCTTGGCCGACACGGACCAGTCGATCGGCGCTCAGCATCAGGCCGGCGACTACTACCTCGGCTTCAACGGACTGGCCAACCGGGCGGCCGACGACGGCCCCGCCGTCACACCAAAGCTGTCCTGGGAGGAGTACCTCCGCGCGACCTGACCGCAGGTGGTCGTGAACGCCCGTCGGCGGCAGCAACCAGCGCTCATCGGACACCGTGTGCGACGGCCAGACCTCACACGCCCCGGCAGGGTCCCGGCGCGGACGCTTGAGAGGATCAGGGCCGTTCGGGCCGGTGCCGGAGGATGGCGAGCGGGGCGTGCGCGTGGTGCAGCACCGCGTGGCTGACCGAACCGAGCAGCAGCCCGCCGAGGGCGCCGCGTCCGTGTGCGCCGACGACCACCAACTGGGCGGTCTTCGACTCCTCCGCCAGTACGTGGGCCGGGCCGCCCCGGACCAGCCGGTGCTGCACGGGCACCTGCGGGTAGCGCCCGGTGTAGCCGGCAACCGACTCGGCGAGCACCCGGTTCACCTCGTCGCCGAACTCGTCCACGTCGTACACCAGGGGCAGGATGTCGCCGGGGCCGGCGGGCGTGGGGTGAAGCCACGCGTGCACTGCGACCAGCGGGGCGTCCCGATAGGCGGCCTCCTCGAACGCGAACCCGATCGCCTCGAGAGACAGTTCCGAGCCGTCCACGCCCACCACCACCGGGCCGTCGGCGCGCGGCTCACCCCGTACCACCAGCACCGGGCTCTGTGCCTGGGCGGAGACCTGCACAGTGACCGAGCCGATCAGCAGCCCGGCGAAGCCACCCAGACCACGGTGCCCGAGCACCACCAGTGCGGCCTCCCGAGACTCGGCCAGCATCACCGGGGTCGCCGCGCCGTCGACGACGGCCCCGGTGACCGGCACCTCCGGGGCGACCTTGCCGGCCTCGGCGACCGCCTCGGCGACGTACCGCTCGGCCTGGTGGCGCAGGCCGCCGTCGACCGGCCCGCCGGGGGCCGGGCCGACCGGTACGTTCATCAGCGGCCAGATGAAGGCGTGCACGACCCGCAGCGGACGGCGCCGGTGCGCCGCCTCCCGAGCCGCCACCCGCACCGCGTCCAACCCAGCGGCGGAACCGTCCACGCCCACCACGACGGGGGCACCGGTCCTGCTCGTCATGACATCCTCCTTCGTGCATCGCTCACGGTGGGTCCGGCCTTCGCGAGCTAACAGCTAAGACCGGAGCACGCCGCAGTTTGTGACACCAACGCCGGAGCAGGTGACGCGATCCCCCGGCGGCAGTGAGCCGGCCGACCAGCAGCCCGGGTGCCGACCTCCGTCTTCAGCGGGTCACGGGGCGTCCGAACCCGGGTCAGTGATCGTCGGTGATCCCGTAGCGCTGGCGGGCCTGCTGAACGGTCTCGGGCTTGACCTCGCCGCGCCTGGCCAGGGCTGCGAGCGCCGCGACCACGATCGACTGTGGGTCGACCCCGAAGTGGCGGCG
Organism: Micromonospora sp. NPDC051006; assembly: GCF_044456245.1. Lineage (NCBI taxonomy): Bacteria > Bacillati > Actinomycetota > Actinomycetes > Micromonosporales > Micromonosporaceae > Micromonospora > Micromonospora sp. NPDC051006. The sequence continues at coordinate 254,920 of NZ_JBITFP010000005.1, read as the reverse complement.
GACGGCCTCGCGGGTGTCGGAGAGGCCGAAGCCGTCGGTGCCGATCGAGTGCCAGTCCTGCGGCACCCACTGGCTGATCTGGTCCGGGACCGCCCGCATCCAGTCGCTGACGGCGAGCACCGGGCCGGGGGCGCCGTCCAGCACCCGGGTGACGTACGGGATCCGGTCCTCGCCCCTGAGCTGGGCCGCGTCACATTCCAGAGCGTCGCGGCGTAGCTCGCTCCAGGAGGTGGCGGACCACACGTCCACCGCCACGCCCCAGTCGCCGGCGAGGAGTCGCTGGGCCTCCAGGGCCCAGTGGATGGCGGTGCCGGAGGCGAGCAACTGCAGGCGTGGGGCGTCCGCCGCCAACTCCTGGGCGTTGGCTTCCCGGAACCGGTAGAGGCCCTTGCGGATGCCTTCCTCGACAGCCGCGCCCGGCGGCATGGGCGGCTGGACCTTCGGCTCGTTGTAGACCGTGAGGTAGTAGAAGACGTTCTCCGCGTCCGGCCCGTACATCCGGCGGAGGCCGTCGCGGACGATCACGGCGACCTCGTAGGCGAAGGCCGGATCGTAGGCGATCGCCGCAGGGTTGGTGGACGCGATCAGGTGGGAATGGCCGTCCGCGTGCTGCAGGCCCTCGCCGGTCATCGTCGTACGGCCGGCGGTGGCACCGATGAGGAAGCCGCGGCCGAGTTGGTCGGCGAGCGCCCACATCTGGTCGGCGGTCCGCTGCCAGCCGAACATGGCGTAGAAGATGTAGAAGGGGATCATCGGTTCGCCGTGGGTGGCGTACGACGTGGCGGCGGCCGTGAAGTCGGCCATCGAGCCGGCCTCGGTGATGCCCTCGTGGAGGATCTGGCCGTTGCTGGCTTCCTTGTAGAACAGGAGCGTGTCGCGGTCGACCGGGTCGTAGGTCTGACCGTGCGGCGAGTAGATCCCGGCGGTGGGAAAGAGCGACTCCATGCCGAAGGTACGCGCCTCGTCCGGAACGATGGGCACCCAACGCCTGCCGGTCTCCTGATCCCGCATCAGATCCTTGACCAGGCGGACGAAGGCCATGGTGGTCGCGATCTCCTGACTACCGGACCCTCTGGCCAAGGTCTCGAAGGGACTGGCGGGCGGCTCGGGCAGTACCACCGGGTGGACCCGGCGAGCCGGGGCGGGCCCGCCCAGCGCGGCCCTGCGCTCGTGGAGGTAGCGGACCTCCGGCGAGTCGGCGCCGGGGTGGACGTACGGCACCAGCTCGTCGTTGAGCTTGCTGTCGGGGATGGGAAGTTCGAGCAGGTCGCGCAGCGCGCGGAACTCGCTGCCGGTCAGCTTCTTCATCTGGTGGTTGGCGTTGCGCGACGCGAACCCGGCGCCCAGCGTGTGGCCCTTGATCGTCTGCGCGAGGATCACGGTCGGCGCGCCCCTGTGCTCGACCGCAGCCCGGTAGGCGGCGTAGACCTTGCGGGGCTCGTGGCCCGCGCGCGAGGCGTGGAAGCAATCGGCGATCTTCGCGTCGGTCAGCACCTTCGCCATCTCGACGAGCGCCGGGTCGGCGCCGAAGAAGTGATCGCGGATGTAGCTGACATCCCGGACCGCGTACGTCTGGAACTGCCCGTCGGGGACCTCGCGCAGCCGGCGGACGAGCGCCCCGGTGGTGTCGAGCGCGAACAGGTCGTCCCACGCCGAACCCCAGAGCGACTTGACGACGTTCCAGCCCGCCGCGCGGAACTGGGCCTCCAACTCCTGGACGATCTTGAGGTTGGAGCGCACCGGCCCATCGAGCCGCTGCAGATTGCAGTTGATCACGAAGGTGAGATTGTCCAGGCCTTCGCGACCGGCGAGAGCGAGCGCGGCGGTCGACTCGGGCTCGTCCATCTCGCCGTCGCCCAGGAACGCCCACACCCGCGAGGCGGAGGTGTCCTTGATGCCACGGTGCTGCAGATAGCGGTTGAACCGCGCCTGGTAGATCGCCGACAGCGGGCCCAGGCCCATCGACACGGTCGGAAACTCCCACAGCCACGGCAGCCGGCGCGGGTGCGGGTAGGAGGGCAGGCCGTCGCCGCCCGCCTCCTGCCGGAACCGATCGAGGTGGTCCTCGGTGAGCCGCCCGTCCAGGAAGGCGCGGGCGTAGATGCCAGGGGACGCATGACCCTGGATGTAGAGCTGGTCGCCGGAACCGCCCGCCTCCTTACCCCGGAAGAAGTGCTGGAAGCCGGTCTCGTACAGCCAGGCGGCGGACGCGAAGGTGGAGATGTGCCCGCCGAGGCCGTGGCGGCTGCCGCGAGTCACCATCGCGGCGGCGTTCCAGCGGTTCCAGGCGGTGATCCGCCGCTCCATCTCCTCGTCGCCGGGGAACTCCGGCTCGGCGGCGGTCGGAATGGTGTTGATGTAATCGGTCTGCAGCAACGTCGGCAGCGCGAGGCCGGAGCCCTCCGCGTGCTCAAGCGTGCGGCGCAAGAGATACGAGGCGCGGTGCGGCCCGGCTGCCGCGGTGACGGCGTCAAGAGAGGCCGCCCACTCGGCGGTCTCCTCGGGGTCGCGGTCCGGGATCTGATCGAGTGCGCTTGGCTGCTTTCGCCCGATGTCGGTCATGCTGGGCCGCCTTCCCCGATGGTTCCGGACGTCGGCGAGCTGTCCCGCCGGTTCCCACTAACGACCAGGTAGCCCGGGGATTCGTGACAGCCGACCCGGGACAGTGGGGCTTGCCACGATCGGCGTGGCTCAGCCGGCCCCAGCTGCGCAGGAGCAAGGGAAGAGGGCTGGGAGAAACGGGTATGCCGGCCCGTGGCGCGGCGAGCCGCGCCCAGGGGCAGCCGGACACCGACAACAGCGACAGGCAGTACCAACGGGAGGAAAGAGACGTCATGTCCGACCTCACGGCCCCGAGCGATGCCGTGCGGGCCTTCGACGCCGTCCGGCCCCGGCTGTTCGGCATCGCCTACCGGATGCTGGGCAGCGTCGCCGACGCCGAGGACATCGTCCAGGACACGTGGCTGCGGTGGCAGCAGGCGGACCGGAGCGCGGTACGGGATGTGGCAGCCTTCCTCGCGACCACGACAACCAGGCTCGCTTTGAACGCGGCGACATCGGCCCGCGCCCGGCGCGAGTCCTACGTCGGCCCGTGGCTGCCCGAGCCCATCCAGACCTCGGCCGACCCGGCGACCCGCGCCGAGCAGGGCGAAGCGCTCGGACTGGCGTTGCTGCTCCTCCTGCAGCGGCTGACCCCGGCCGAGCGCGCCGTGTACGTGCTGCACGAGGCCTTCGACTACCCCTTCCGGCAGATCGCTGAGATCCTCGAGATCACCGAGGTGAACGCGCGGCAACTCGGGCGCCGGGCACGCGCGCACCTCGTGGAAGAACGGCACGCACCGGTCGCCCCCGCCGACCACGACCGGCTGCTCCACGCCTTCCTCGCCGCCGCGCGCTCTGGTGACCTTGGCCAGCTGGAAGAACTGCTCGCCAAGGATGCCGTCTCCTACTCCGACGGCGGGGGCGTGGTCAGCGCGGCCCGGGTACCGGTGACCGGCCGGGCCAAGGTCGCCCGCTACGTCCTCGGCGTCGTGGCAAAGTTCGGTACGCATGTCTCGCTGGACTTCGTCGAGTCCAACGGGCAGCAGACCGTCCTCGCCCGCCGGGCAGGATCCGTCGTCGCGCTGTGCGCGATCGATGCCTCCCCGGCGGGAATCGCACGGGTGTTGATCGTGCTCAACCCGAGCAAAGTCGCCCGGTTCGGTGCGTCTGATGCCAGGTAGTGATCCCACCCAGTCCAATTGGGCAGCCGACCGGCGACCCAGCGCCGCAGGAGACGGGTGCCGCCCGCTCCCCCTCGACTATCGTGGGGCGCCACCGGTGGCAGGGCGGGGCGCGCCGGCGGCGGTGAACGCGGCCCGGGGTTGCTGCACCGCCTGCAGCGAGACGGTGTCACGGCCGAACAGCACGGCAGTGAGCCAGACCAGCAGGACGCGGACCTTGCGTTCCCAGGTCGGCACGGCGAGCACGTGGTATCCGCGGTGCATCACCCAGGCCGTGAATCCCTTGACGACCAGGCGGCGGTACTGGAACACCCCGCGACCGAGACCGAGGGTCGCGACCACACCGAGGCTGTGGTGCGTGTACGGCTTGACCCGCCGCCCGCGGAGGTCGGCGACCAGGTTCGCGGCCAGCAGTTTCCCCTGCCGGACGGCGTGTTGCGCGTTCGGCACCGTCTGGGCGCCCGGGACCGCCGAGGCGAGGTCCGGAACCGCGGCATTGTCGCCCGCGCCCCAGGCGTCGGGGATCACGGCGTCCGCCGTGCCGACCCGCAGGTCGGCACGCACCTGCAGCCGGCCCCTCTCGTCGACCGGCAGGTCGGTGTTCTTCGCGACGACGGGATTGGCACCGTTGCCCGCGGTCCAGATCAACAGCTCGGTGTCGTACTCCTCGCCGGTCGAGAGCACGACGTGCCCGTCCTCGGCCGATACGAGCTGCGTGTCGAGGTGAATGTGGGCGCCACGCTCCTCGAGGTGGCGGACCACCCACCGCCCCACGTCGTCGGTCACCTCGGGGAGGATCCGGCCCTGCGCCTCGACGAGGTGAAAGGTGAGATCCGAGAAGGTGAGTTCCGGGTACCGCTTGAGCAGCGCCGTCGCGAGCGAGAGCAGTTCGCCGAAGCCTTCGACTCCGGTGAACCCGCCGCCGACGACGGTCACGGTCAGCAGCCGTGTGCGCTCCGGGCCCGGTGGAAGGGCCGAGGCGCGCTCGAATGCGGTGAGCAGCCGGTCCCTGATCGCGACCGCCTCCTCGACGTGCTTGAGCCCGATCGCGCCCTCCGCGACCCCGGGGATCGGGAAGGTACGGGTCACCGCGCCCGCCGTGACCACGACGATGTCGTACTCGACCTGGCGGTCGGGGCCGTCCAGCGGCCGGATGGTCGCCGTCCTGCGCCCGTGGTCGATTTCGGTAGCACTACCGGTGATGACGGTGGTGCGACGGAGGTGACCGCGCAGCGAGACGGCGACGTGGCGGGCCTCGACCGAGCCCGCGGCGACCTCGGGCAGAAACGGCTGATAGGTCATGTACGGCCGGGGATCGACGAGCGTGACCTCGGCCTCGCCGCGACGGAGCTTCTTCTCCAACCCCCAGGCGGTGTAGAAACCGGCGTAGCCGCCGCCCACGATCAGGATCCTGCGCATGGCAACCTCCAACGAACCGCTACCAGCTACAACCAGGTGGGGCCGGGCTTTGTGCCACGCGGCGCCCGATCGTGATCGGGCACACGACCACGGATCGGCGGACGTGCAGCGCCTCGACCAGGCACACGATGATCTCTTGGCATTCGCCGGCGCGTGCGGTCAGCAGCTGCGCCTGCGCGGTCGCACCCGCTGGCGTACGGTCATCGCGGCCGCCTGCTCCACCGCGGTCATGTCGCCGGAGCGAGCGGCCGCGATGAACGTGGTCAGCAGCCGCCGGTGCGCGGCTGCGCCCGCCGGCGTACGCCGCTCACTCGCCATGTCTCGACGCGCCCGGCTGACCAGCTGGCGCACCGCGGGTTCGGTCGACTGCAGGATGTCGGCGATCTGCGCATACGAGTAGTCGAACGCCTCCCGCAGAACATACGCGGCGCGCCCGCTGGGCGTGAGCTTCTCCAACAGCAGCAGGGCCGCGAGCTTCAGGGCCTCGCTGCGCTCGGCCGCCAGGTTCAGGTCCGCGCTCGGGTCGACGGGTTCCGGCAGCCACGATCCGATGTACGTCTCGCGCCGCACCCGCGCGGACTGCAGCGCGTTGATGGCTAGTCGGGTCGTCGTCGTCGCCAGAAACGCAGCCGGGTCGATCACGGCGTCGCGGTCGCACGTCTGCCACCGCAGCCACACCTCCTGCACCAGATCCTCGGCCTCGACGGCGCTGCTGAGCATGCGATACGCGATCCCGAACAGGCGCGGCCGCACGGTCGTGAAGACCGCCGCGGCCTCCTCGAGATCATCCGTGCCGACCGGGTGCGAATCCCCACCGGAATCCACCATCCCTCGCCCCCGTTCTGCTGACGTCGCGGCTGCCACCAGGCCCATGGTGGGTCGGACATGCCGTACGGCCCAACGTCCGGGCCCGTGGAGTGACAGCACGCACATGCCTGTCACAGATCCCGCGGCTGCGCTGTCTCGGCTGGTGGAGAAACCGAAACCCGCCAGGAGAACACAGAGGGGTGGCGCGATGAGGCCTGGTCGGCTGGAGGCATTCAGTGACGGGGTGCTCGCCATCATCATCACGATCATGGTGCTGGAGCTGAGGGTGCCGGAGGGGCACCGTCTCTCCGACCTCGTCCACACGACCGGCGTCGGGCTGCTGACGTATCTCCTCAGCTTTGTCTATGTGGGCATCTACTGGAACACCCACCACCACATGTTCCACCTGGTTCGGCGGGTCAACGGTGGCGTGCTGTGGGCGAACCTGGCGCTGCTCTTCTGCCTGTCGCTGGTCCCGTTCACGACAACCTGGGTGTCCGAGTCGAGGTTCGAGCAGATCCCCGTCGTCATCTACGGCCTGAACCTGCTCAGCGCGGCCGTCGCCTACCTCGTGCTCCAGCGGGTGATCATCCGGCAGCAGGGGCCGGAGTCGCCGCTGCGCCGCGCCGTCGGCGCTGACCGCAAGGGCAAGATCTCCGTGGTGTTCGACGTCATCGGGATCCTCAGCGCCCTGACGATCGACCGGGGCGGTCGTGTCGGCGTCTGGATCGCCCTGGCGTGCTTCGTCGCCATCGTGATCATGTGGGTCGTCCCCGACCGCCGCATCGACCGGGTGGTCCGCCAGTACGGGACTTCGGGCTGAGGACGCGAGGCCGGTTCTCCTGTCGCTTCACATGTCACAGGCCAGGGGGGTTCCCGGTCTTAGCTGGTGACCGGACGGCAACCGGTGCCCCGGCCAACAGAAGGGTTCGTCATGAAGATCGTGGTAATCGGCGGCACTGGCCTGATCGGGTCGAAGGTCGTGGCGAAGCTCGGCGAGCACGGCCACGAGGCGGTGCCGGCGGCACCGAATACCGGCGTCAACACCCTCACCGGCGAGGGCCTGGCCGAGGTGTTGAGCGGGGCGTCCGTGGTGGTCGACGTGTCGAACGCCCCCTCGTGGGAGGACAGCGCGGTGATGGAGTTCTTCACGACCTCCACCGGCAACCTGCTTGCGGCGGAGGCGGTGGCCGGTGTGAGCCACCATGTGGCGCTGTCGATCGTGGGGACCGAGCGGCTGCCCGAGAACGGCTACTTCCGGGCAAAGGCTGCGCAGGAGAAGCTGATCGAGGAATCGTCGATCCCGTTCTCGATCGTGCACGCGACGCAGTTCTTCGAGTTCGTCAAGGGCATCGCCGACGCCGGCGCGGACGGTGGCACGGTGCGGATGGCACCGGTGCTCTTCCAGCCCATGGCTGGCGACGAGGTGGCCCAGGCGCTTGTCCGGGTGGCGGTGGGGTCGCCGCTGAAGGGGCGGGTCGAGGTGGCCGGGCCCGAGCAGGTTTGGATGGACCAGTTCTTCCGGACGGCCCTGGCGGCGCTAGGCGATCACCGTGAGGTGGTCACCGACCCGCACGCGCGCTACTTCGGCGCTGAGTTGAGCGAGCGGAGTCTGGTGCCGGGCGATGGGGCAGCCCTCGGGGAGATCACGTACGCCAACTGGCTGGGCCGGACCAGGTCCGGCGAGTAAACCGCCGGACCTGTCCGACCAACGCCGAGCCGAAGCGCAGCTCGACCGCCTGGCCGGCGTTCACCATGCTGCAGGAGGCCGAGTCGCCGTTCATTCCGGCGGGAGCGCACCTGATGACCGTGGTCATCGCGTTCCCGCCGGGCGAGCGTCCTACGCCTCCGCAGCGTTTCGGGAAGCCTGCTGCTGCACGAGGAGGTCCGCCTCCAGCAGCCGTCCCGAGAGCCGGCCCGCTTCGTGGATCTCGTCGGTGGTCATTCCCGGCACGATCTCGTGCGCTTCGTGGATGCCGTCGCCGCTGCCGACGTTCAGCATGGCCAGGTACCACCGAAGTGCCTGCACGAGGTCGACCGGACCGCCGAATCCGTCGCGGTACCAGCAGGCCGCCGCGAACATGCTGGCCTTGTCGCCGGCCTCGGCGCCCCGCACGTACCACCGCAGCGCCTCCTCGTCGAGGTCACGCTCGCTGAGCCGGTCACCCAGCCGCGAGTACGCCTCGGTGATGCCGGCCCCGGCGGCCTGGCGCAACCAGTGCACCGCCTCGTCAGAACCAGTGGCCAGGACACCGAAGTTGAAGGCGGCAAGGGGGTCCCCTGCCTCGGCGGCGGCCCGGTAGAGGGCGGTCGCCCGAGCGTCGTCCGGTGTCGTGCCGATGCCGTGCTGCACCAGGTAACCGAGGGTGCGCTGAGCGACCGGATCACCGTCGTCCGCCGAGACGGCCAGCAGCTTCACAAGCGACCTGTCCGGATACCGGTCGCGAAGACCACGATCGTCGTCCGCATCTGACGGTGAGCGATGATCGAGCAGTATGGCTACGCTCCCGGTCATGAGCGAGACGGCCCCACAGCCTTCCCCGTCAGCAGCTCCCACCGAGGTCGAATCCCTGCTGTCCGTCCTCGATCGCAACCGCCGGACCTTCGCCTGGAAAACGTCGGGACTCGACGAAAAGGGCATGCGCGCGACCATGGCTGCCAGTGCGATGACGCTCGGTGGTCTCGTTAAGCACATGGCCCTGGTCGAGGCAGGCTGGCTGGCTGTCAAGCTCGCCGGACATGACTACGGAGCCCCGTGGGACACCGTAGATTTCGACGCCGATCCTGACTGGGAATGGCGCACCGGGGCGCTGGACTCTCCGGAAGATGTCTACGCAGTGTGGCGAGACGCTGTCGAGCGGTCGCGCAAGCTCGTTGCTGAGGTCATCAAGGAGCGCGGGCTCGACGGACCAGCATCCTTCACCTGGCCGGACGGTCGCACGCCCACCGTCCGCATCATGCTGTTGGACATGGTTGAGGAGTACGCGCGCCACACCGGCCACGCCGACATTCTCCGTGAAGCAGTGGATGGTCGTGTCGGTGAGGGTGCGCCTGCGGACTTCACCGTCTGAACCTCCGCCCGGGAGGGCGCCGGACTGGCCAAACTTCAGCGGTGGGCACCAGTCACACATCACCGTGCGTCACCAGCGGCGATGAACGCCCGTACGCCCGGAGCGGCATGAGCGGCCACGCGTGCCGCGTCACAGAACTGCTCGACTTCCGGGATGGTGTCGTATCAAGGCGTCGCCGTTCGTGGAACCAGTGTGCGGCGCCCGGCTGGGCCGCCGGACACCTGGAGTCGGGAAAGGCCCTCGTCCGGGGACTGAGAGGAGACGACCATGACGGAGTACCTGATTTCCTTCAACGATGAGTGGGTGCGCGAACACACGGCGGAGGAGCTGCGCGAGAAGGGCAGGGCCGCCCGAGCTGTCATCGAGGAGATGCAGGCCGAGGGTGTCCTGATCTTCAGCAACGGCGGGCTCGACCGGTCCACCACGGTGTGCAGTGTCGAGTTGGTCGACGGCAAGCCCGTCTTCACCGACGGCCCGTACGCCGAGACCAAGGAGCACCTCGGCGGCTTCGCCGCCGTGGACGTGCCCGACGACGAGGCTGCGCGATACTGGGCTGGCAGGCTCGCGACCGTGCTCGACTGGCCGCAGGAGGTGCACCGGTTCCGAGGTCCCGGGGAGGCCCGGCGTATCAGCTCCCGGGAGCGGTGAGCGCGGTGCCCAGGTACCTGCTGTCCGTCTACGGGACGGCCGAGCGCACCGAGCTCGGCAGCCACCCCTCTCAGGAGGCCACGCTGCAGGCGTTCGCCGACACCGGCGCCTTCAACGAGAGGCTCCACAGGGACGGTCACTTCGTCTTCGCCGACGGCCTGGAGCCCCCGACGACTGCCACCACCGTCGACGGGCAGGGCGAAAAGCCGGCCTTCACCGACGGGCCCTACCTGGAGACGAAGGAGTACCTCGACGGCTTCTGGGTCGTCGAGGCGGCCGACCTCGACGTGGCCCTGGCGCTTGCGGCCGAGGGGTCGAAAGCGTGCCGCGGCAGGGTCGAGGTGCGTCCCTTCCGGACCGAGGAATCCGTCCGAGCGCTGCCCGAGCCGTGACTGGTCCCACCGTCGAGCAGGCGATCACGCGTGTCCACCACGAGGAGTGGGCGCGGGTGGTCGCCGGCCTCGCGCGCCGTTTCGGCGATCTCGACGTCGCCGAGGACGCGACGGCCGAAGCGTTCGTAGCGGCTGCGGAGCGGTGGCCGCGTGAGGGCGTACCGCCCAATCCCGGCGGCTGGCTCGCCACCACCGCGACCCGCAAGGCCATCGATCGGCTCCGTCGCGAGTCACAGCGCGACGCCAAACACCAGGCGGCCCGGATGGTGTACGACGACACCCCTCCCGAACCGACCGGCCCGGTCGAGGACGATCGGCTCAGACTGATCTTCACCTGCTGCCACCCCGCGCTCGCGATGGAGGCCCGGGTGGCGCTCACCCTCCGCCTGCTCGGCGGCCTCACCGTCGCCGAGATCGCCCGCGCCTTTCTGGTGCAGGAGAACGCGATGGCGCGACGGATCACCCGTGCCAAGGCAAAGATCAAAGCGGCACACATTCCCTACCGGGTGCCCTCGGCCGACGACATCCGCGAGCGGCTCGCCGGCGTGCTCGCGGTCGTCTACCTCGTCTTCAACGAGGGCTATCTCGCCAGCGAGGGTGACGACCCGCTGCGCGTCGACCTCACCGACGAGGCGATCCGCCTCGGCCGCCTGCTCCGAACTCTCCTCCCGGACAACGGGGAGGTAGTCGGCCTGCTCGCCCTGATGCTCCTCACCGACGCCCGGCGGCAGGCGCGCGTGTCCCGCACCGGGGAGCTGGTGACCCTCGACGAGCAGGACCGCGGCGCCTGGGACCGTACCCTCATCGCCGAGGGCACGGCCCTGGTCCGCGAGCGGATCGAGGCGGTGGCGACCGGCGGTGACCCACCCGGGCGCTACCAGCTGCAAGCCGCGATCAACGTGGTCCACACGGACGCCCCATCCGCCCGGGACACCGACTGGTCCACCATCGTCGCCCTCTACGGCCGCTTGGTGCTGCTCGACCCCTCGCCGATCGTGCGGCTCAACCGGGCGGTGGCGGTCGCCGAAGTCGACGGCCCCGGGGTCGGGCTCGCCGAGATCGACCGGCTCGCCGAGGTCCTGGACGGCTACCACGCCTTCCACGCCGCGCGCGCCGACCTGCTGCGACGACTCGGCCGCAGCGGCGAGTCGCGGGCGGCGTACGACCGGGCCATCGATCTCGCCGGCAACTCCGCGGAGCGGGCCTACCTCACCCGCCGCCGCGACCAGCTCGCCGGCTGACCCGAAACGGTACGGCTGGCGCGTGTTGGCCACCGCCTCGTCACGAGGTTTCGCAGAAGATGGTGCACAGCCGGTCGAGAACGGCGTGGCGGCTCCGTCTCAGGTCTGGATGCGGCCACCGTGGCCGCACAAGTCCAAGGAGACCCTGCATGACGATCCAGCGGATGGACAACGTCCTCATCGTTGTCGACGATCTCGACGCGGTAATTGCGTTCTTCGTCGAGCTCGGCATGGAACTGGAGGGCAAGGGGCCGATCGAGGGACGCTGGGTCGAGCGTGTCATCGGGATCGACGACGTCCGACAGGACGTCGCGATGCTGCGGACCCCGGACGGCCACGGCCGGATCGAGCTGGCGAGGTTCCACACGCCGAAGGCGATCAGCGCCGAGCCGAAGGATGCACCGGCGAACACGCTGGGCATTCGTCGCATCATGTTCGCCGTCGACGACATCGAGGACGTCGTTTCCCGCCTGCGTACCCACGGCGCCGAACTCGTCGGCGAGCTGGCGCAGTACAAGGACATCTATCGGCTCTGCTACGTCCGCGGCCCGGAGGGCATCATCGTCGGGCTGGCCGAACAGCTCAGCTGACTGATCCGCGTTACTCAGGCGCCCGGTCCGGTCGCCACGATCGGGCGTACCGCCGGTTCGAGCAGCGACAAACTCCGCTGCTGCGCATCGAGGGCGACCCGGATGCCGACCGGCATCGGCAGATTCGGGCCGGCATGCCCGAACTCGACGTTGCCCAGGACCGGGATGTCACGGTCGCCGAGGACGTCGAGGACTATCTCGGGGAGGGTCGGGGACGCGTCGGGCGCGCCGAGTCCATCGATCGCGTGCGGGACGCCCACGACCATGCCGGCGATCCGATCGAGGATGCCGCAGTGCCGCAGCACCTGCAGATCGCTCCACACCCAGGACGCGTAGCCGCCCATCTCCTCCCAGAACAGCACCGCGCCGTCGAACCATTCGAGCGGCAGCGCGAAACGCGTCGCCTGCGCCCGCATGATGCGATTGAGCACTCCGCCGATCAGCCGGCCCTCCGCACGACCGGCACGCCAGCACTCCCACGACGGGCTGGCAGGCAACGCACCGATCGGCTCCGTACCGGTCAACAGCGTCGAGTAGAGCTTCTCAAGCTCCGCTCTGCGCGCCGCGGGCGCGGCCTGCCACGCCCCGCCGAGTCCAGGCGTGGCCAGGTCGGCGTGGAACCCGACCAGACCCGTGCGCGCATAGAGCACCAGGTGCAGCAGCGAGATGTCGCTGTAGCCGAGGATCGGCTTGGGGTCGGCAGTGATCGCCTCAACGTCGATCAGGTCGAGGTAGCCGAGTGCCGTCTGGCCGCCGTCATGGGCGATGATGGCGCGCACCTCAGGATCACGCAGAAGGGCGTTGAACTCCCTGGCGATCTCCGCCGGCGTACCCGCGCTCCACCAGTGCTGCCGCCCTGCTTCCAGTAGCGGTGCCCGACGTACGCGGAATCCCATCCGCTCGAGCACGACCACCGCCTGCTCGAGGTCGGGCTCGTAAACGGCATGGAGCGGCCCGGACAGCGATGCGATAACGACGAGATCTCCGGTCCGCAGGGCACGAGGGCGAAGCGGTCGAGGCAGTGCGGGGAGGGTCACCGAGGCAGTATCCCGACACCCTCAGCAACACGCTCCGCATTTACCGGCGTTGCGATGGAGCAGCCGACTTGACCTCAAGCGAGCTTGACGTTGGACGATCGCGCCATGGTCGAAGTCGACAAGTCAGCACCCAGGGTCGCGATCCTTGGCACGGGGGCCATCGGCAGTGCGGTGGTACATCGACTGCTCAGAGGTGGATACGACGTCACGGTGTGGAACCGCACCGAAAGTCGGGCAACGGAGTTGGTCGCCGCGGGGGCGCTACCGGCGCGGTCCGTCCGGGAGGCGGTGTCCTCCAGCACCCTCATCTTCCTGACCCTCAAGGACTACGCAGCGGTGGAGCAGTGCCTCACCCAGCTCGACAGGGACCTGTCCGGGCAGACGATTGTCGGGATGTACACGGGTACGCCTGGCGAAGCTTGGTCGGCCGCCCAGCGGGTCACCAGGCTGGAGGCGCAGTACCTCGACGCGGGGATTCAGGCCTCGCCCGAGATGATCGGCACCGACGCCGCAACAATCTTGTACAGCGGCTCGCGGCACGCGTTCGAGCAGCACCGGACGACCCTCGAGCTGCTGAGCAGGCCTCGCTTCGTCGGGGAGGCGCCGGAGGCGGCCGCGGTCTGGGACCTCGCCCTCTTCGGGCTGTGGTACGACGCCCAACTCGGCCTGCTTCGAGCCCTTGACGCGGCACGTGACGCCGGTATCGACGTGCTGGATTTCTCCCACACGGCGAGTACGCAGCTCGGCCACGTGGTGGCTGGGCTGTCCGCCACCGTCTCGGAGATGGAGCGGGCCACCTGTCCCCCCGGCCCCGCCGACCTCACCGAGCATCTGACGGTCGTCCGCCACCTCATCGACCTGCGGGTTGGCCGACGGCTCGGCGATGGCGGACTACCAGAGGTGGCGGCGAGAATCGAAGCGCTCATCGCAGACGGCCGCGGAGGCGAAGGCTTGACCGCGACGGTCGGCTAGTGTTCGGCCAGCCGGACACCCGGTCATCGGAGTTCACCGGAGCCGGAGCAGTCCGCGTTCGGCCATATAGGCTCGCAACGTCTCCGCGTCCTCGGCGGACATCAAGCGGCGTGGAATCACGGTCGCCGGCATCCGGCCGACGAACACGATCCAGAACTCAGGGGTGTCCTTCACCTGGGCGACCCCGTCCCAGGCGATGCCGCCGGACTCCGAGCCGCTGCGCATCATGATGTTGTCGTCGGTGATGTCGTAGGCGCCCTCGACGGCGTAGCGACTGGAGCGGCGCCGGGCGCGCAACCGCACCCACGGCGAGTAGAGCATCGACAGCAGGCCACCCACGACCATCGCCGTGCACAACGGCGTGATCCGGTCGCCCCACGCGAACCCCCGCGAGACGCCGAAACCGATCGCGCCGACCGCCGCCAGCACCGCGCCGATGTAGCCGTACTTGCGCAGCCGGACACTGCTGAGCGCTGCGGCCACGCGGCCTGGGTAGGCGGGATCGGCTGGGACGTCAAAACGGATGTGCACGCCAGAACGATAGTGCCCCACTCAGTCGAGACAGAACTCGTTGCCCTCGATGTCCTGCATCACGAGGCGTACCCCGACACCTCGCACCAGAAACGAGCGACGCGCTCAGGTTCTGCGCAGTCGAAGGTGACTTGGATCTGCTTGACCGACGCCATCGACCCACCACAGAGGCGGGCCTCTCAGGGTCAGCACGGTGGATCGACGCGATGGTACCGCCCACGCTGGTGAGCATGTGGACGGTGCCGGGTCGCGGTGGACGACGCCGCCGGTCGGTTTCGTGGGATCCGGCATTTCGGTGCAAAACGGTGTACCAAATGCGTAACGTGCCCGACATGGTCTCTCGCACCTGGCGTAACCTTTTGCTCACAGCGCTCGGGATGGGCGCGCTCGCCGGCGCCGGTCAGCTTGGCATCGCATTCAGCGTCGGCATCGTCCAGCTCAGCGGCGCTCCCACCGGCGCCGCCGTCAACCAGTGGCCCGCCCAGCTTGTCTGGGTGGGCTGGTTCGCGGCACACGCCGCCGTGGCCGGCACCGTCGTCAGTGCACGCCTGGCCCGCCGGTACGGGGCTCTGGGGAGCACGGGCAGATTGGTGGCCGTCGCCGCCGCCGCCGCGCTGGGCGCCACCGTCGTGGCGCCGCTCTGTGTCCGGCCGGCCCAGGCCGCGGAGCGTCTCTCTGTGGACCCGATCTGGGCCGTCGGCATCTGCGCGACGCTCGGCGCGCTCGTCGGCGCGGGTGCCGCGATCGCCGTACTGGTGAAGCCGCCGCTGGGCTGGAACATGGCGGCGGTGGGCGGCGTGGTCTGGCTGCTGGCGCTCGTCTCGGCCGTCCCGTCGCTCGCAACCGCCGGGCCGTTGCCCGCCGTACGGCTCGGCGTGCTGCAGCCGGCCGGACTCGACGCCGACACGGCACACCGGCAGGCGATCCTGATTCTGCCGGCGGTGGCCCTGCTCATCGGCGCGGTGACCGGCGGGCTGGCCCGCTGGCGCGGGCATCCGCCGCTGGTGAACGGCGCGACCGGCGCGGCCGGCACGGTGCTGGTCGCGTTCGCCTACCTGACCGCCGGTCCCGGCGACGCCGTCGACCGGTACCAGATCACGCCGTACTACGGCGCGCTGCTCGCCGTCGCCGCCGGTGTGCTCGGTTCGGCCGCCGTCGCGTCGTTCCGTTGGCCGCTCCTGCCGCGCACCGCCGAGGCGCGGGTCGTCGAGCCGAGCGACATCCTCCGTCCGCCGTCCGCCGGCCCCGCCGTGCCGCAGGCCATGACGCCGGCCACTAGTGGTACGACCGACGAGCCGGAGCCCGTCGAGTTGGCCGGCACGGGGCCGGTCGTCGGCGCGACCGCAGCGAAGCTCCCGACCGCGGCCGAACCGCTGGGCTTCGGTGCGCCGGCCGGCGACCGGGACGTCAGCGCCGTACCGGCCGGCTCCGCGACCCGGACCGCCGCACCGGCTGTCACCGCGGCACCCGCCACATCGGCCGACCTCGACGACACCCCGGAGACATCGGAACCGGTCCCCGCGACGGCGGCCTACCTTCCCGCGGGCCCCGGCGGGGACGGCTGCGGGACGGCGGAGGCGGCCGACAACACCGAACCCGACGGGATTCCCGAACGGGGACTCGTCGCCCCGGGGACCCGCCGGATATACCAGCCGCCGAAGACCGACCGGACGCCGGTTCAGGCGACCTGGCCGGTCGTTCCGGCGCGGCGGGTGCCGCCCTCGACCGAGCCCGCTCCGGGCGCCGAGGCGACCCACTCGGCCGGCACGCAGGAGCGGCCCGAACCGGCGCTCCCACCTCGGCACCGGCCGCCTCTGCCCAACCTGAACCAGGCCGCGAACTGGGACGCCTTCGCGACCGCCCAGCGTGCCGGACCCCCGCCCACGACCGGCGCCGCGCCGGCCGCCCCCGCCGGGACCGATCCGGTCGCCGCGGTCCCCGCGCCGGCCGCCCCGGCATCCGCCGTCGAGGCGGGACGTGCCGGCGGGCGGGCCAGCAGCAGGCTGGGCCTGTTCCGGCGCAACAAGTCCCGGGCCGACGGGGACGGCGCGGGCACCCCGGCCGACGGCGAGCCGCTGCCGAGGCAGGACGCGGAGTTCGTCGACTGGGTGACCCGGCTGGGCAACCCGGTGGCGAACAACGAGCCTGATCAGGAGAGCGCTCGCCGGTCAATCCGCTCCACCGGCCGCCACCCCACCGACTGACCTCCACTGTCGGGTCCGCCGCTGCAGAGGACCGCTTCCGTCTGACGAGGCCGTGTGGCAGCGAGACACTGCCCACGACCCCTCCACAGGCACGATCAGCGCACGACGGGGTCCGGTTGACGCGCACGTCGTCCGACGAGGTTCCGGACAGGGTGACCGTGGTCCTCGCCGGACCGGCACCGCGCCGGGCGGGCCCGTCCTGGCGGGCGTCGTACTGGCGGTCAGCCTGGGGTCGGTCGATTCCTACGTGCTTGCGCCACGCCCAGCCACTCGCCGAGCCGACGGCGGACCCGGATGCGGCGATATCCGCCGTGCACCGCCCCGGTCGGTGGTGGATCGAACAGCGACCCCAACCCGGGTGCGGCTGCGGCGGGCCTGGTCAAGAACGTCGCGCTCCACCGGGCGACCAACGACTCGGTGACACGCGGTGCCACCCGGTGGGCGAACAGCGCCAGGTGCGAGACCACCCCGGTTGTCACCTGCCTGCGCGGGCGGCGGGCGCATGCGAGGACCGTGGCAGCGATGCGCTCCGGTGCGTACGCGGGTGGGATAGCTCGTAGTTGGCGGCCCGAGTGGTTGGCGGCCCGCTGGAAGAACGGCGTGTCGACCGGGCCGGGTAACACGAGACAGACCCGTATCCGAGGATGCCGGGCAACCTCCTGCTGAAGATTCAGGGCCAGCCCTCTGATGGCGAACTTCGTCATGGAGTAGAGCGGCACAAGCGGGTTCGGGAACACAGACAGCAGTGACCCGACGAGCACGAGGTTGCCGCTGCCCTGCGCCTGAAATACAGCTAGGGCGGCGCGGGTGCACAGCACGGTGCCGAATACGTTGGTGTCCACCAGCCGACGAAGCTCATCCACCGATTCAGAGCCCAACGGCCCGGCAACGCCGACGGCCACCGCTTCAACCCAGACGTCTATCTTCCCGAACCGCTGCACCGCCAGCCTGGCCAACCGCTCCACAGCCACTGGATCCGCAATGTCGGTCGGCACAACCAGCACCTGCCCACCCCGTGCCCGGCAGTCGTGTTCCACCTCCGCGAGCGCTTCTTGGCTGCGCGAGACGAGCACCAGCCTGGCCCCTTCGTCAGCGAACGCCAACGCGGTCGCGCGGCCAATTCCACTCGACGCCCCCGTGATCAGCACCACGGCGTCACGGAACGATCCACGCCTGACCATGACACCTCCCGCAACACGGCAGAACGAAACCACCATCTACCCACGGGCGTGACAATCACTCCCAGCGTGCCGTCGGTGAACGTCATGCCCGCAACGCTACGTGGTCCATGAGCCTGCGATATCGTCCGCTTTCGTGGCAGATTCGCGGGCCAATTCGGAAGGCAACTCACCGTCGGTGTTCGGCGCCGACCTGCACCTGGATCTGACCGGCCCCGGGCTGCGCGCCGGGCTCACGGATGCCCTGCGGGAGGCCATCCGCACCGGACGTCTGGTGCCCGGCACCCGGCTACCGTCGTCCCGCTCACTCGCAGCCGATCTTGGCGTCGCCCGCAACACCGTTGCCGACAGCTACGCCGAACTGGTCGCCGAGGGCTGGCTCACCGCCCGACAGGGCTCCGGAACGCGGGTGGCCAAGCGGGCCGAACCGCGCGGCGCGGCGCCAGCCGCTGCTCGTGCGAGGCCCGCCCAGCGCCGTCCCACGTACGGCCTGCTGCCGGGCACGCCGACCCTCGCGGAGTTTCCCCGTACGCAGTGGCTCAAAGCAGCTCGCCGGGCTCTGACGGCGGCCCCGAACGATGCCTTCGGCTACGGCGACGCTCTCGGCCGGGTGGAGCTGCGTACCGCCCTCGCGGACTACCTGGCGCGGGCTCGCGGGGTACACGCCGAGCCCGACCGGCTCGTCATCTGCGCCGGTTTCCACCACGGTCTGACGCTGATGGCGCAGGTCCTGCGGGCGCGGCGGGTGGCGGCGCTGGCTGTCGAGTCGTACGGCCTCGACGTCTATCGCGATCTGCTGACCAGCGCCGGCCTGCGCATCCCGCCCCTCAGGGTCGACGAGCACGGCGCGCGCACCGACGACCTGGCGGGGTTGAGCGCGGCGGGCGCGGCGCTGTTGACACCGGCGCATCAATACCCGACAGGGGTCGCCTTGACCTCGCAGCGGCGCACGGCGGCGGTGGACTGGGCCCGCGCTACCGGCGGGCTGATTTTGGAGGACGACTACGACGGGGAGTTCAGGTACGACCGCCAGCCGGTGGGCGCGCTGCAGGGCCTCGACCCGGAGCGGGTGGTGTACTTCGGCACGGCGAGCAAGTCGCTGGCGCCCGGGCTGCGGCTCGGTTGGATGGTGCTGCCGAAGGAGCTGGTCCCGGAGGTCGCGGCTGCCAAGGGGGGCATCGACTACATGTCGAGCGCGATGGAGCAGCTGACGCTCGCGGAGTTCATCGCCTCGGGCGCGTACGACCGTCAGGTGCGCTCGATGCGCGTCCGCTACGGGCGCCGCCGGGACGAGTTGGTCGCGGCGCTGGCTCAGCGGGCGCCCCACGTCCGCGTGACCGGAATGGCCGCCGGGCTGCAAGCGGTCCTCGAGCTCCCGCCCGGCACTGAGGCTTCGGTCGTCCAGGCGGCCGCCCGCCAGGGCCTGGCGGTGGCCCGGATGGCCGAGTTCCGCCACGAGCTGGCCGACTCGGGATGGCAGTTGGCCGAGCGGGACGCGCTGGTGGTCAACTACGCGGCCCCCTCGGACAGCGCATGGGCGGGAGCGCTGGACGCACTGTGCAGGGTCATGCCGTAGGTCAGACCCGGTCAGAGGGTTGCCGTGTCGTCGGTGCCGGCAGGGTCGGCCACGGGCCGGGTCTCGGGCGGCCTGGCCCCTCTCCCCATCGAGGCAGGCCGTGGCTAAATCCCTGGTCGGCCGACAGGCACATCATCGATGATGCGGCCATGGCCACGACCCGACAGGCTGACGACTCCCCCGCCGAGGCGCTCGATGGCCACTTGGGTGGCAATGCCGCCTCGATCCGGGCGACGGCCCGCGCTCTGGCGAAGGTCGAGTCCGCCGTGGCCGTGGTGCTCGTCGAGGGCATCAGCGACCAGATCGCACTGGAGACTGCCGCCGTGGGCCGCGGCCGGGATCTCGAGGCGGAGCGAGTCGTGATCGTGCCGATTGGCGGGGCGCATGCGATCGGCCACTTCCTGACACGGTTGGCCCCCCTGGGCCCCGGCGTGCGACTCGCCGGGCTGTGCGACGTGCGTGAGGAGGCGCTATTCCGGCGCGGACTGGAAGCCGCCCTCGTTGGCTCACCCCGCGCACGCAGCGACATGGAGCGCCTAGGGTTCTACGTCTGCGTCAAGGATCTGGAGGAGGAGCTACTCCGCGCCCTGGGCGCCGCGCGGGTCGAAGCACTCTACGACTCGCAGGGTGACCTGCGGTCGTTCCGCTCGTTCCAGAGCCAGCCCGCCTGGCGCGGCCGGGAGCCCGAGGCGCAGATGTGGCGGTTCCTGCGCAGCAACTCCCGGCGTAACCAGCGATACGCACGCCTGCTCGTCGAGGCGGCAGTCGCCCGGGATAGCCTGCCGCGGCCGCTCGACGCGTTGCTCACCGTCGTCTGACCCGGGCACGAGCTTCTGCCTGTGTGATGACCGCCCATTCGCCGCCCCGGCGCTCCGGCCGGTCGGCGGAAAACGTTCGATCTCCCATGAATCGCTGCTGTGAGCGGCCAGTCGTTGGCCGCCCGCCACGCCAGTGCGCCTCACGGGACGCAGGCGCAATGATCGATCTGGCAGAGGGCCGATGCCTGAGAGGTATCGGTTGAGCCGTGACGGGTCCGGCCGCTTGGCCTTGGCACACCGGAGTTTCGCAACGGCTGGCACACATGGGTGGTCCGGATCACTGCCGAATTGGCCCATGAATCTGCCCTAGAACTGGACCAGATCACCGTGCCACCCGCCGCGTAACTTTGCGGCCGTGAACACGAACCAAGCACCAGCAAACGGATAACGCCCCCAGAGCGCGCAGCGCGGGCGCTGTCGGCACCGCTGTAGCGGCCAGTCGTCGCGAGGACGGTCCGGTCCGGCGGCGGCAGCGCACATAGCTCGACCTACCGAACTATGAATAATTGGGAGAAATGATGCGGGTATTTCTTGCCGGCGCGTCCGGCGTGATCGGGCAGCGGCTGATCCCCCGACTGGTTCAGGCCGGGCACGTGGTCGGTGGTATGACTCGATCGCCCAGCAAGACCGAGGTGCTGGCGCGGCTCGGCGCCGAGCCGATCCTGTGTGATGTCTTCGACCGCGACGCCTTGATCCAGGCGGTTCGTGACTTCGAACCCGACGTCATCCTGAACGAACTGACCGATCTGCCGGATGAGGTGGAAAGGATCGGCGAGCACGCGGAGCTGAACGCCCGGATCCGGACCGAGGGCAACCAGAACCTGATTGAGGCGGCCCGGCAGAGCGGCTCGCCGAAGATCCTGGCCCAGACCGTCGCCTGGCAGTTGCCGGACGGGCCCGATGCCCTGGCGGTCGCCGAGCTGGAGCGCTCCATCCTCGCCGAGGGTGGCGTGGTGCTGAGCTACGGGCAGTTCTATGGGCCCGGCACCTACAACGAGGCGCAGATCCCCGCCGAGCCTCGGGTCCAGATCGACCGGGCCGCCGAGCGCACGCTGGAACTGATCGACGCGCCGTCAGGCGTCGTCGTCATCACCGACTAGCGATCACGATCCGGCCGCCGAGCCGCGCCGAACTCGGCCGTGGACCAGATCCCGGCCCGACGGCAGTGGCCCGGCGGCGGATTCCCCGCCCCACCTTCACAATTCTTCGGCGCGCGCATCGCTGCGGCCGACTATGGAGCTGTCATGTCCTCGATTCTGGGAACCATCGATCCGGCCGCGGCCAGCCGGCGGCGCACCCTCCCCGCCGGGCTTGCACTCACCGGCGCGGCGCTCGCGTTCACAAGCCTCTATCTGGGGGCCGGCGTGCTGACGCCTCTGCTGGTGGTCTACCGGCAGCAGTGGGAGTTTGCCCCGTCGCTGCTCACGCTGGCGTTCGCGGTCTACGCGATCGGCTTTCTCGCCGCCGTCCTCACCCTGGGGTCGCTGTCCGACCACGTCGGCCGGCGCCCGGTTCTGATCGGCGCGTTGGTCATCCAACTCGCGTCGAACATCCTGTTCCTCGTCGCCCCGGACATCGAGTGGGTGATCGCCGGGCGCATCGTGCAAGGTGTCGCCAGCGGCGCCGCGACAGCCGCCTTCACCGCGGCGCTCGTCGAACTCGCCCCACCGAACAAGAAGAGGCTGGGCACGATCCTCGGCAGCGTCGGCCTGACCGGCGGGCTGAGCGTCGGCTCCCTCCTGGCCGGCCTCGCCATCCAGCTCACGCCCCAGGCGAACTCCATCGTCTTCACCGCCCTCATCGCCCTCACGATTCTCGGTGCCGTCGTCATTGCCCTGTCGCCAGAGACCATGCCCCGCACCTCGGGTGCGCTCCGCTCGATGGTTCCGCGTGTCGCGATCCCGCCCGCCGCTCGAACGGAGTTCGCCGCCGCAGCGCCGGTGGTCGCCGCGGTCTGGATGCTCGCAGGTCTCTCCGGCGGGCTGGCTCCGAGCATGGTCCGCAGCGTCTTCCACCTGGACAGCGGACTGCTCAACGGCCTGGCCGGGTTCGTCGCACCGGCCGTGTCGGCCGTCGTCGGACTGACCTTCGCCCGCATCAACCCGCGGCGAGCGATGACCATCGGTATCTACGCGTCCCTCGTCGGGGCCGTCGGCATCATCGGCGGCGTGTTCGCCGAAAGCCTGGTGGTCATGATCGTCGGGCAGGCCATCGCCGGTGTCGGCTTCGGCGCGTCCTTCACCGCCGCCCTGCGCCTCATCTTCCCGCTCGCGGCAGCGCACCAGCGCGCGGGAGTCGTCGGCGGAATCTACGTCGTCTCCTACGTCGCCTTCGGGCTACCCATCGTCATCGAGGGGCAACTCGTCGGCGCTCTCGGCGAGGTGCCGGCGGTCGTCTGCTACACCGCGTTGACCGTGCTCCTCGTGCTCGTCAGCCTCGCCGCCCAGACCCGCATCACACGGCGCACCCGCGGCTGACGGACGCAACGTAGGCCACCCGACGCAGGACCTGGCAAGTGAACGCGATCCGTTGGATCCACAGACCCCTCTGAAGAAGCGGCCGCGGGCGCGGACGGCATTGCGGATGCGGGTCTCTCACCTCTGGGCCAGTCGAGGCGCGCCGGGGCGCGCGAGAGGGTGGCGGAGCACGTAATCGTGCCGAACTCGACAATTCGTCCCTTAGGTTACTGCCCAGGAGGCTGTCGAGACCGGGGGACGACGTGGAGAGCTATCCGGCGATCGAGGATCACGGGCTCATCGGCGACCTGCAGACCGCCGCGCTGGTGACGTGCGACGGAACGATCGACTGGTTCTGCGCGCCGCGCTTCGACTCGCCGAGCATCTTCGCCGCGGTGCTGGACCGCGAGCGCGGTGGCTACTTCCGCATCGCCCCACATGACGTCCGGTACGTCACCAAGCAGCTCTACCTGCCTGGCACTCCGATCCTGATCACCCGGTTCATCAGCGCGGACGGCGTCGCCGAGGTCATGGACTTCATGCCGGTCACCGGCGATCTGGCCACTGACACGCACCGCCTGGTCCGCATGGTCAACATGGTCCGGGGCAGCATGCGGTTCCGGGTGGAGTGCCGGCCCCGGTTCGACTACGCCCGGGAGAAGCACCAGCTGGAGCGCCACCGCAACGGGTACGTCTTCCGCGGCCGATCGGCGGCGCTCACCTTCAACCCGATCGACCCGGTGGCGCAGATGATCTCCCAGGGAGGCGAAGTCCGCATGGAGGACGGCGACCTGGTCGCGTACGGCACCCTGAACGAGGGTGACACCGGCGGGGTGGTCCTGGAGACGGCCGCCACGGAGCCACGGATCGTCCCGCCGACAGAGGTCCAGGGCATGTTCGAGTGGACCCGGGACTACTGGCGGCGCTGGGTCGAGCGCTCCCGCTACACCGGGCGGTGGCGGGAGATGGTCGAGCGCTCCGCCATCACGCTGAAGCTCATGACGTACGCGCCGACCGGCGCGATGATCGCCGCGCCCACCGCCGCGCTGCCCGAGCTGGTCGGCGGCACCCGCAACTGGGACTACCGCTACACCTGGGTACGCGACACGTCGTTCTCGGTGCACGCGCTGCTCGGCCTCGGCTTCACCGAGGAGGTCAGCCGGTACATGAACTGGCTGGACGAGCGGATCCGCGAGGCCGGCGACCACCAGGACCCGCTCAAGATCATGTATCGGGTGGACGGCTCCTCCGACCTGCACGAGGAGACTCTCGACCACCTGGAGGGCTACCGCGGCTCCCGACCGGTGCGGATCGGCAACGGCGCCGCCGACCAGCTTCAACTCGACATCCACGGCGAGGCCCTCTACGCCATGCATCTCGCCGACGAGCAGGGCATCCGCGTCTCGCATCAGGTGTGGAAGAGCACCGTCCGGCTCGTCGACTGGCTCTGCCACCACTGGGACCAGGCCGACGCCGGCATCTGGGAGAGCCGCCACCACCCCCGCAACTACACCTTCGGCCGGGTGATGTCCTGGGTAGCGCTGGACCGGGCCATCCGACTCGCCACCCGCACCGGCCGACCCGGAGACACCACCATCTGGGCCGAGCAACGCAACCGGATCTACAACCAGGTCATGGCCCGCGGATACCATCGCGAACGCGGCAGCTTCGTGCAGGCGTACGACGAGAACGTACTGGACGCGGCACTGCTCGCCATGCCGGCGGTCGGCTTCGTGACGCCGAGCGACCCCCTCTGGCAGTCCACCTTGAACAACATCGAGCGCGAGCTGGTCTCCGACAGCCTGGTCCACCGGTACGACCCGGTCCACTCCCCCGACGGCCTTCCCGGGCACGAGGGCACCTTCAACATGTGCACGTTCTGGTACGTGGAGGCGCTGGCCCGCTCCGGTCGCCTGGACGACGCCCGGCTCACCTTCGAGAAGATGTTCACCTTCAGCAACCATCTCGGCCTGTACGCCGAGGAGATCGCCGCGACCGGTGAGCAGATCGGCAACTACCCGCAGGCGTTCAGCCACCTCTCCCTGATCAACTCGGCGCTGGCGCTGAACGACCTGCTCGACGTCGAGGCCGACGCCCGCCGCCGCCAGTAGACCGCCGCAGCCCGAGACGGTTGCGACACGGCTTCCAGTCGCCAGGGCTCACCCCAGGGTGGTTCCCTGGGGCGAGCTACACATGCCGCGGGTGAGGGTGTCGGCATGAAACGACGCCTGATCGTCCTGCTAGCGGCGGCGGTGCCGGCAGCCGCCGCGCTGGTGCCGATGGCCGCGAACGCCACCGCCGTCCACACCCGCGGCCTTTCGACTGCCACCACATGCGCCTCCGTTCCCGTCTCCGCGCCCTCCGGCACCGTGGTGGAGAAGGTGACGGCGGTAGCCAACCCCGGCGGACGCGTCACCTTCCCGCCGGCCCCTCCCCTGCTCGACTACCCCCCGATCGACGACGTGCCGGCCTGGTGCGACATCACCGTCACCGTGACCCACCCAGGGGCGAACGACCACGTCAACATCAAGGTCTCGCTGCCGCAGAACCCGCAGGACTGGAACGGCCGGTTCCAGGGCACGGGCGGCAGCGCGTACCTTGCCGGCGAGTTTCTCCACCCGCTGGTGCTGGCGGTCAAGGGCGGCTACGTGGGAGCGGCGACCGACGCCGGCGTCGGCCAGAACCCGCTGGACGCCAGTTGGGGACGCACCGCCGACGGCACCGTGAACACTCCGCTCCTGCAGAACTTCGCCTCGCGCTCACTGCACGACATGGCCGTCGTCGGCAAGGACGTGACTCGGAACTTCTACCACCGGTCCGCGAGCTACGCGTACTGGAACGGTTGCTCGACGGGCGGCCGCCAGGGTTACGCGGAGGCCCAGGACCACCCGACCGACTTCCAGGGCATCCTGGCGAAGGCGCCGGCGGTCAACTGGGACCGGTTCGCGGTCGCGACGTTGTGGTCGCAGGCCGTCTTCAATGAGGAGAACGTCCAACCCAGCAAATGCGAGCTGGACGCCCTCACCGCGGCGGCGGTCAAGGCCTGTGACGGCCTCGACGGGGTCACCGACGGCATCATCGACAACCCGCTGGACTGCCACTGGGACGCCCGCCGGATGATCGGCACCACCGTCGTCTGCGACGGCAAGGAGTTCACCATCTCCCGCGCCACCGCCAACGCGGTCAACAAGATCTGGGCCGGTCCGGTCTCCAGCACGGGCGAGAAGCTCTGGTACGGCCCGAACAAGGGCGCCAGCCTCGATCCCCTGGCCACCCCCGGCGCGCCGTTCTTCGTCGCCAACGCCTGGGTCCAGAACTTCGTGACCCGGGATCCGTCCTTCGACACCTCCAAGATCACCTATGCGTCGTTCGAACGCCTGCTTCGCTCATCGCAGCGTCAGTTCAACGACGTCATCGGCACCGACGACCCCGACCTGTCGCGATTCGCGCGGGCCGGCGGCAAGCTGCTGAGCTGGCACGGCCAGACCGACGAGCTGATCCCGACCCTGGGCACCGTCGACTACCGGGAACGGGTCAACCGGACCTCCGGCGGCAACAAGCGGGTCGACGACTTCTACCGGCTGTTCCTGCTGCCCGGCGTGAACCACTGCGGCGGCGGCACCGGCCCGCAGGTGAGCGACGACGATGCTCTGGCCGCCCTCGTCAACTGGGTGGAGAAGGGCCACGCCCCGGCCACCCTGCCCGCCTCGACCAGCACCAACGGCAAGACCGTCACCCGGGACGTCTGCCGCTACCCGATGGTGGCCCGCTACACCGGCCACGGCGATCCTGCCCAGGCCGCCAACTTCCACTGCGTGCGCGCCTGACCCGGTCCGGAACAAGGCGGCGGCCCCGGGACCAGCTCCGGGGCCGCCGCCTGGCTCCGCCGTGCTCCTCGATGACATGGGTCCGCGTCCGCGTGCGGTCCAGAAATTTCTGCTCGTCTTCCGCCACCCGTCGTCTCGTCGGCCCTCATTCGGAGACCTCAGTCGCGGACTGTGCTGGGCTAATGAAAGAAAGCTCCGTGTAGGCTCCGGTCACGTGCCACGTAACACCGACAGCCCGGCGCTACGGGGCCGCAGGCGCGAGAAGAACCTGCTCAACGACCTCCTCCGTGACGTTCGTGCCGGGAACAGCCGAGTGCTGGTGCTGCGCGGCGAGGCGGGCGCCGGCAAGACCGCGCTGCTCGACTACCTGACCGAACGCGCCCAGGCCGACCGCCTGGCCCGGGTCGGCGGGGTGGAGCCGGAGTCCGAGATCGCCTACTCCGCGTTGCAGCATCTCTGCGCGCCTTTCCTGGACCACCTCGACCAGTTGCCTGAGCCGCAGCGCGCCGCCCTGTCAGTCGCCTTCGGGCTGAGCGTCGGAGAGCCGCCGGAAGGGCTGCTCGTCGGGCTCGCCGTCCTGGGGCTGTTCGCGGAGGCGGCGTCGGACCAGCCGCTGGTCTGCATTGTCGATGACGTCCAGTGGCTGGACCGGATGTCCGAGGTCATCCTCACCTTCGTCGCCCGCCGGCTGGACGCCGAATCGGTCGCGTTGATCTTCGCCGTCCGTAGCCCTGACGACGAGCGGATCCTGGGTGGCCTGCCGGAGTTGCGCGTGGACGGGCTACCGGCCGCCGACGCGCGGGCGCTGCTGGACTCCGTGCTGCCTGGGCCGGTCGATGACCGCGTACGGGACCGGATCGTCGCCGAGACGCGAGGCAACCCGCTGGCTCTGCTCGAACTGCCGCGCGGCCTCACCCCCACGGAGTTGGCCTTCGGCTTCGGAGCCCAGAGCGGAGCACCCGTGGTCGGCCGGGTGGAGGAGGGTTTTCAGCGACGCGTCACCGCGCTGCCGGCGGACACCCGGCGACTGCTGCTCACCGCCGCCGTCGAGCCGGTCGGCGATGTGCCGCTGCTGTGGCGCGCGCTCGACCGCCTGGGCATCCGGCCCGAAGCCTCCGCGCCGGCCGAGGCCACCGGGCTTGTCGAGTTCGGCGCCCGGGTGCGCTTCCGCCACCCACTGGTCCGCTCGGCCACCTGGCGCGCGGCCGAGGCCAGCGAGCTGCGCGACGTGCATCGCGCTCTCGCCGAAGTGACCGACCCACGGCGCGACCCTGACCGCCGCGCCTGGCACCGCGCGCACGCCGCTGTCGGTCCGGACGAGGAGGTCGCGCGTGAGCTGGAACGCTCAGCCAGTCGAGCACTGGCCCGAGGTGGCCGCGCTGCTGCCGCGTCGTTTCTCGAACGGGCGGCCGAACTCACCCCGGATCCGCGGTCGCGCGCCGCGCGTACCCTGGCCGCCGCGCAGGCCCAGCTGCAGGCCGGCGCCGCGGCCGAGGCGGCGCAGCTGCTGTCCGCCGCCGAGCTCGGTCCGCTCGACGCGTTGCAGGCCGCCGAGGTGCAACGGCTCCGCGCCCAGGTCACGTTCACCCTCAACCCCGGCCAGGCGGCCGGCCCGCCACTGCTTGCCGCCGCCCGCTGCCTCACGGACCTCGATCTGGACGCCGCCCGCGCCGCGTACCTCAGCGCGGTCGGCGCTGCCGTGCACGCTGGCCGGTTCGGCGGCGACGACCTGCGCCGGGCCGCCGAGGCGGCCCGCGGAGTGCCCGCCGGCGACGACGTGACCGGCCTGCTGCTGACCGGACTCAGCACGTTGAACCTGGACGGACATGCAGCCGCCGTCACCCAGCTGCGCCGCGCGCTCGACACGCTGACCGCGGAGGAGGACCTGTCCCTGCTGTGGCTGGCCGCCCCGGTGGCGCACGAGGTGTGGGACGACGAGGCCTGGTATCGGCTCACGGAGCAGGCAGTCCGGTTCGCCCGGGCCACCGGTTCGTTGTCGCTGCTGCCGACGGCGCTCGTGTTCCGCGCCGGTGCGCTGGTGTTCAGCGGCCGGTTCGCCGACGCGTCCGACCTGATCGACGAGTCCTGCGCTCTCGAGCAGGCCACCGGGCTGACCATGCATCCATCCGCCGCGCTCACCCTGGCCGCGCACCGCGGCCAGGAACTCCCCGCCGTCGAACTGATCGACGCCACGGTCCGGGAGGGTGAGGCGCGCGGGCAGGGCCGCCTGCTCGGCCTCGCCGGCTATGGCAAGGCCGTGCTGTCCAATGGTCTCGGCCAGTACCCGGCCGCGCTGGCGGCCGCGCGGTCCGCGGCCGAATATCCGGACCTCGGCGTCTTCAGCTGGACACTCAGCGAGCTGATCGAGGCCGCCAGCCGGGTGGGAGACGCCGGGCTGGCCGCCGAAACCCGTGACCGTCTGGCCGAGCGCACCGGAGCTGCCGGCACGGCATGGGCGCGCGGTGTCCAGGCCCTCGCCGACGCGCTCACGGCGGCTCCGAAGCACGCCGACGAGCACTACCGTGAGGCGATCGAGCAGCTCGCCGACACCAGGCTGGGGCTGCAACTGGCCCGGGCACGCCTGCTCTACGGCGAGTGGCTGCGGCGGGAGAACCGGCGCGGTGAGGCCCGGGCGCAGCTGCGTAACGCGTACGAGACGTTCGCCACGGCGGGCGCGGAGGGCTTCGCCGACCGGGCAGGACGGGAGCTGACCGCGACCGGGGAAACCGTCCGCAAGCGGGCCCTCGACGTGCCCGTCGACCTCACTCCGCAGGAGGCGCGAATCGCGCGCCTGGCCGTGGCGGGACGGACCAATCCCGAGATCGGCGCCACGCTCTTCCTCAGCCCGCGCACCGTCGAGTGGCACCTGCGCAAGGTCTTCACCAAGCTGGACATCACCTCCCGCCGAGAACTGGCCGTGGCGCTGCGCGACCGGTGACCCGTGGCCGCCCCAGGGTGTCTCCCTGGGGCGACGGCACCTGCGGGCGCGCGAGGGTGGGTGCCGGATGCCGGACGGCATTCGATTCGCCCAGGAGGACATGATGGTGGACTACCAGCTTGAGCTGATCGTATTGCCGGTGGCCGACGTCGAC
Source organism: Micromonospora sp. NPDC051006 (assembly GCF_044456245.1). Classification (NCBI taxonomy): domain Bacteria; kingdom Bacillati; phylum Actinomycetota; class Actinomycetes; order Micromonosporales; family Micromonosporaceae; genus Micromonospora; species Micromonospora sp. NPDC051006. The sequence continues at coordinate 225,339 of NZ_JBITFP010000005.1, read as the reverse complement.
CGGGCCAGGGAGTTCTACAGCCGGCTCGGGTTCCGCGAGGACCTCGACTACGCCGGCGGCGACGGCTTCCGGGTCGTGCACTTCACCCCGCCCGGATCGCACTGCTCGATCGTGGTCGGCGAGGGCATCGGCACCGCCGCCCCCGGTTCGGTGGAAAACGTGCACCTCATCGTCAGGGACATCGAGGAGGCCCGCGCGGACCTGGTCAGCAAGGGCGTCGAGGTCAGCGAGATCTTCCACGACGCGGACGGTGTCTTCCACCACGCCGGCACCGCCAAGCGGGTGCCCGGCCTCTACCCGGGCCGGCGCTCGTACGGGTCGTTCGCCTCGTTCACCGATCCGGACGGCAACGGATTCCTCCTGCAGGAGATCACCGAACGCCTGCCGGGCCGCTGAACCGCGGACCCTTCCGTCCGGCCGGAACCGGCCGTTGCCGCGCCCGGGGCCGGGCTGCGGCGACGGCCGGGCCGGCCCACCTTCTCGGAGCCGGCACCGCGTTTGTCCGCTGGCTTCCGTCGCACGGGGAATCGGCCGCTGAACCCGCGCCGGCGGGGCGTCTGGCCAAGGCTTTGGGGAACGCTGTCGTACAGGCCGACTCACGGGGCGATGTCCGGCAGGCCGTACGCATTCTCGACAGCGCCTCGGCCCGCCCTCAATCCGACGACGACCCAGTCGCACAGGTGGAGATCCTCAGGTACGCGAGCCTGACCGCCGCCGGACCCAGGCGGCCTCCGGGCTGAGACGGCCCGGGACCGGCGCCGGCCCCATCGAGATGTCCTCGGGGCATGTCCAGCCCGAGCAGGATCAGACGTCGGGCGTCTGCTGCTCAAACTGCGCACCGTATGCGGCCGCCCCGCGCACCGAGTCCACGGCGAAGGTGACGTGACCAACCGGTACGCGCCCTGCCACCGCCTCGGCGACCAGCGCCGCCGCCGCCAGCGAGAACCCACCGCACAACTCGATGAGCCCGATCCCCTCGTCGACCAGGCTCACCGCGACCTGCGGCGCCACCGACGGGTCCGGCACCCGCACCAGAAACGTCACCTGACCGGCACGGTCGATCAACCGGCGATCGGCGATCGGATCGGTGCCCGGGTGCTCATAGATGTAGGCCCAGCTGACAGACATGACAGGGCACTCCCTCAAACGCGAATACGCACGATCACCCCGAACGTAGAACCTCATGCCGACTGGAGGTCAAGGAGAACGCTGCCCCGTCCGGCTCGCCCGAGGCAAGAACCGTGCCCAGGACGGCGACCCGGCTGCGTCCGTTCGGATCAGTGGCGAGAGATCCCTTCTCAACGGCGACGACCTTGGCTGGTCGGCAGCGGGGTGGGTGTGGGTCGGAGCCGGTCCGGCGCACGGGACTAGTTGACAAGTCATAGGGAGACTTGTCTACTAGTGACGTGAACCTGTCACGCATCATCCTGGGCTTCCTTGCCCTCTCGCCCATGACCGGTTACGACCTCAAGCGACACTTCGACTCGACCGTCGGGCACTTCTGGTCGGCAGACAAGGCCCAGATCTACCGCACCCTCGCCCAGCTCGTCGCCGACGGGTACGCGGAGGTCGAGACGGTGGTCGGGTCCGCTGGGCCCGACCGCCAGGAGCACCGCATCACCGACGCCGGACGGGCGGCTCTCGCCGCGTGGCTCGCGACCAAGCCGGAGCGCCAGGTCAACCGCGACTCCTTCCTCGCGCGGGTGTTCTTCGGTGCCGATCTCGACGAGGACGCACTCCGCTCACTCTTCGCCCAGCATCGCGTGGCAATCCAGGCGCAGCTCGCGCGCTTTGAGCAGGTGCGCGCCGAGGCCACAGGGCACGATCGCGGCTCCCGGCTGCGGCTCGCCACGCTCGACAATGGCGTCGCGCATCTACGCACCGAACTCGCTTGGCTCGACGCCGTCGAGGAGGAACTCGCATGACCGGCTTTCCCGAGGTGCACGTCCCCGCCATGACCTCGGCCGGGCTCCCCCTGGTGCTGCTGCACGGAGGCAACGTCGCGAACTGGATGTGGCAGCCGCAGCTGCCCGCGCTCGCAGATCGGATAGTCATCACGCCCGACCTACCGGGCTTCGGTGAGCGCGTCCGCGAGGACTGGCATGGTCTGGATGCGATCGCTGACGACGTGGTGGCACGGGTGACCGACCACGGCGTCGATGGCCCCTTCGACCTCGCCGGGCTCTCCCTGGGCGGCGTGCTGGCGCTTCGCGTGTTGGCGCGACACCCCGACCGGGTGCGCTCGGCACTCCTCAGCGGAGCGCCGCTCGAGCCCGCCAGCGTCGGGGTGCGCCTGATCTGCCGATTGCAGCTGGCGTTCTGGCAGACGGCGTGGTTCTGGCGCGCGCAAGCGGCGGCGTTCGGCATCCCGCACGACTCACGCGCGCTGTACGTCGCGCACGGAATGTCAGTACGCCGCGAGACCGCGTCCGCGATGAACGCCGAGGTGTTCGCGGGCGGCGTGCCCGCGGACCTACGTCGCTACTCTGGCCCTCTGCTCGCGATCGCGGGCGAGAAGGAACCCGCGGTGGTGCGCAACTCCCTGCGGGCAATCGCCCATGCCGCACCGCAAGCACAGCTGCGGCTCGCACCGAAAATGCACCACATCTGGAACATCGAAGACACCGACCTGTTCAACGAGGTCCTGCGCTGCTGGCTGAACGGAACCACCGACCCGCGCCTTGTCCCGGTCTCCCGGGCCTGAGCGCTCTTCTCGGGGCAAGCACCGCGGCGACCTCGTTCAGGGCATCCGGTTGAGGTCTTCGTGTCGCTCCGGTTGCCGGCTGTGGGGCGTGGTCAGGTGTGCGCCCCCGTCAATTCGACAGCCGGTGACCGAGTGGGCTGCGCATGTACAGGACGACGTGTCTGTGTCGGGCCCGGGTGAGCAGTCCGGCGCGATGCAGGACACCGAGGTGTTGGCTGACCGTGCCAGGGCTCAGGCCCAATTGATGCGCCAGGTCGGTCGTGCCGGCCGGCTGTGCGAGGGCGGTGAGGATTCGGGCACGGGTACGGCCGAGCAGGTCGGCCAGGGCCTGCGGCGCGACGTCGACGTCGGTGTGCCAGACCGTGGCCATGCCCGGGCCGGGTACCAGATGCGCGGCGGAAGACGCGGGTCGACGACGGTGACGGCGTGGTCGCAGTCCAACCCCATACAACGGGACCATTCAAGGTCCGCACTCCCCCGGTAGAGGGAGCGCGTCCCCCTCTACCGGGAGGACAGCTCCGCCAGTCGCCACAGAGCATTGCTCCATGACTATCAAGCCTTTTTCCGTCAGTCCCGGGGTGGCTGGTCGAGTTGTCGACCGATCGCATGAGGAGCGGAAGACGGTTGGCCCTCGACTACGAGGTGATCGTCGCGGTGCCCTTGAAAAGCCGGGGACGGCGTCTCGCGGTGTGGTTGGCACCGCTCCCGGTCCGGACCGGGCCGCTGACCCCGGCCGTGGTCGAGGTGGTCAAGCGATGACGGCGAGGCAACGGCCCGTGCGCGTGCGGGTCCCGGATCGCACGGCCACGGGTCCGGCACGGGACGCTCCGCAGGAGGTCGGCGAGTCAGGCCTTTCGGCTCGCTCCCCCCGGTCAACTGCCGCTCCTCGGGTCCGGCCGTGGGCGGTCGCCTGCGTCGTGTTCGTCGTCGCCGAGGTGACTGTGCGGGCGTACTGGATCGCGGGTGACCGGTGGGGGTACACCGCCTGCGACCGCACCGATCTGGTCGACCCGACGGGCGGATGCGGCGCGAACCAGGTCGAGACACTGCCGTTCTGGGCGGGGTGGGGAGCGGTGGGAGTCGGTGCCGCCCTCGCGGTGCTGGCCGTGTGCGCGGTCCGGTTCCCCGGCCGCTACCCGGTCGCCGGCAGTTGGGCGGCGGCCGCGCTGCTCCTGGTCCTCGCGTTCCCGCTGCATCTGCTCTTCGAGATCCCTGCGGCGTTGGCGGGACGCCCCTCGGACTGGCGCGACCTCGGCGCACGGCTCGCGCTGGCGACCGGCGGTCTCCTGTTCGCCGGGCTCGCCAACGCCTGCGCTCCCCGGCGCGCAGCGCGGGAGGCCGAGTACCAGCCGGTGCCGCGGTGGACCCGCCGCTGGGCGTACGTGGCGGTCGCTCTGCCGGTGGTCGGTTGGGCCGTGCCGCACGGGCTGTGGGTGCTCGGCGTTCCGTTCGGAATTCCGCAGCGGCAACTGGATGACATCCACCGGAGCCTCTCGACCTGGACCGGTGTGGCGATCACCCTCGTCCCGCCGCTCGCCGGCCTGCTCGTTCTCGGGTTGGTACAGCGATGGGGGCAGCAGTTCCCGCGCTGGGTGCCGGGACTGCGGGGGCGACCGGTTCCCCGGCTCCTGGCGGTGATCCCGGCCGGGGTGGTGGCGCTCACGCTGGTCACCTACGGCGTTTTGAGCGTCTCGGTGTTCGTGCGGCAGTTGCTTGCGGGCGACACGCACCGGTCAGACGTGTGGGAGGGGTGGGCGGTGGCCGCCACGCTGCTGGTGTTCCTCGGTTGGGGTGTGTCGTTGGGCGTCACCACCACCGGTTACGCCCTCACCACCGGCCGCAGGAACAGGCCACCGGCCTGCCGCCCTGAGCCGTCAATTCGGCCCGACCACGGCCGAGGCCGCGATGACGTCGGCCTTCGAGGATCGGAGCACTCGTGACTTCCACCGACTCTGAACGAGCCTGGGCCGCGGCGCCGTCACCCTGGGCTGTCTGGGCCGCCTACGCCGTCCCGCTCTGCGTCCTGCCGTCCGCAGTCTGGCGAGTGTCCCTCTTGTTCAGTGCGGAGGCCACCACCTGGTACATGATCTTCCTGTCCGCTCTGTCGATGGTGCTTGCCCTGTCGACACTCGGACTGGTGCATCGATGGGGAGAACAGGTTCCGCACTGGGTACCGCTGCTCGGAGGCCGGCCGATCCCGGCACGCCCGGTCGTGATCCTCGCTGTGGCCGGCGGTTCACTGCTCGTCGCCATCACCGTTTACTTCGTCCTGAACCAGACGTTCCACTTCGTGCCGCGCGGATGGGTCGGCGTCGGCCGCGACGAACCCGTGCACCCGGCTCCCGACTGGGAAGTGTTCCGTTACTACGTGCCACTGGTCGCATGGGGTCCCCTCGTCCTAGCCGTGGCCGCCGACTACCGTCGGCGTGTCACCCTGGTTCGAGCCCCGGCGCGATAGCGCTCCGGACTGCGAGCCCTCATGGCGCTGCCGTCCACATCGGCCTGCGGTCTCGCTTCAGGAGCGCCCCGGTTCGCGGTGATCTCGGCACTCCGTTCCTGCCGTTGCTGCTGGAAACAGGGGGCCACCCACTCTGGGACGTCGGACTGCTGGTGGCTTCCGCGTCGTGCGTCAAGCTGACCAGAGCCCCGTGTTCGCAGAGTGCCGTCAGCTGAGAGTTCGGCCGAACGGTTCAACCTAGCGGGGAGGGTCGATGACGAAGCATGCTGTCCAGGCTGCGCGGATGTTCGACGGCGAGCGGCTGGTGGACGGCGGGGTGCTGGTCCTGCTGGACGACGGGCGCATCGCCGACGTGCACCGGGGCCGGGCCGAGGTGCCGGAGGGCTGGCCGGCGCGCGAGGAGCCCGACGGCACCGTGCTGCCTGGCTTGATCGATGCGCACGTGCACCTGTGCGCCGATGCTGGGCTCGACGCGCTCGGGCGGCTCGCCGAGCGTCCCGAGCCGGACCTCGACGCGGTCATCGAGGCGTCGCTGCGCTCGCACTTGAAGGCCGGCGTCACGACGGTTCGGGACCTGGGCGACCGGCGCGGCGCCGTGCTCCGGTGGCGGGACCGGGAGGTGCGCCACGATCTGCCAACGGTGGTGGGGGCGGGCGCGCCGGTCACCAGCGTCGGCGGGCACTGCTGGTCGATGGGGGGCGAGGCGAGCGGCGTCGACGGGATCCGCGAGGCCGTGCGGCTGCGGGCGGAGACCGGCGCTGACCTGGTGAAGGTCATGGCCAGCGGTGGGGTGTTCACCCCCGGCACCGACACCACCCGGCCTCAGTTCACCGACCAGGAGCTGACCGCCGCGCTGACCCGGGCGCACGAATTGGGCCTGCCGGTGACCGCGCACGCGCACGCGCTCAGCGCGGTCGAGCAGGCGCTGCGCGTCGGTGTCGACGGCATCGAACACTGCACGTGCGTGACCGCGACCGGCGCCCACGTCCCCGACGAGCTCGCGGACCGTCTGGCCACGTCCGGGGTGGCGGTCTGTGCCACGCTCGGCACCGACCCGGCCGTGGTCACGCCACCGGAGGTGGTGGCGATGGCGGCGCGGGCCGGGCTCAGCGAGGCCGCGCTGCGCGACGGCGTCACCACCCTGCACCGGGCCGGGGTCCGCCTGGTGGCCGGCTCGGACGCGGGCCTCGGCCCGGCGAAGCCGCACGGGATCCTGCCAGAGACGCTCATCGAGTACGTCGCGTGCGGCATGCCCGCGACCGCCGCCCTCGCCGCGGCCACCTCGGTCGGCGCCGAGGTGTGTGGCCTCGGGCGGAGCAAGGGCCGCGTCCGCCCCGGATTCGACGCCGACCTGCTGGTCGTGAACGGCGACCCGACGAGCGACATCACGGTACTGCGCCGCCCGCTCGCCGTGTACCGCGCCGGCGAGCAGATGATTGATTCCGAGGGGCCTGTCAGAAACACCTGACAGCACGGACTGAGGCCGGAGACACGCAGTATTCGAAGCGCGGCTCGCCGCCACAACAATGAAACAGACACGTTGACATAAACTGATACGCTGCTCTCGCCTTACCCCTCAAGGAGAGACACCGAAGTGAAGAAACTGTCAAGCGTCGCGCCCGTGCTCGCACTCTCAATTGCAATCGCTATCGCCCCGGCAGCCTCTGCCTCCGCTGCTACGGACAGGAGCGGGGCGGAACGGCTGAACATCCCGAACAGCAGTGCGTGCAAGGCGGGTCGCACGGTCATGCAAGGCATGGTGGCAGGGCCAGGCGGCCAGCTCTACATCGTTTTCACGAAGGCGGCCGGCGCCGAGCCCGTCCTGTCCAGGTGGTTGCGCGACGGCTCAACCTGGGACGGCACCAGCTGGGTCTGCGCCGGCGCGCCAACTTCCATCCCCACACTCGGCCACGGCAACGACCTCGCCTTCAACGCGAACTATCTGGGTCAGGGCCCGGCCCTGATCGCCACCCAAGGGAGCCAATCCGCGTTCCTGAGCGACAAGGTGACAATCGTGCGCCTGAACGCCGACGGATCTCTTGGCACAACCGGGGAAGTGCGGCTACCGATAGGCAACATCAGCGGCCTCTGCTACAGCGCGACGGCTGCCGGCGGAGCCGGAAAATATGCCGCCCGACGGTTGGGTAGCCTGTGGACCCATCCCGGCGCCGGTGCGCTGACGAGTGGATGGACGCTGGTCAAGAGCAACCTGACGAGTCACGATAATCGTTCCGACCAAGGCATTGACTGCTCCGAGAACTATGTCTGGAACACCAAGTCGATCAACACCTCAACGCCCGCCACCGGCTGGAACTGGGTGTACCAGTACAACTGGTCCGGAGGCGATGTAGAGAGCGACATCGGAATTCCGGGGAACAACCTGATCGACGAGATCGAAGATGTCACCCATGTGGGGAGCGAATTCTTCGTCGGCGTCAACCGGAACGACGGGCTGGCCGACTCCGTGAAGGTGTTCATCGAATAAATTCGAGCGGTGGCCTCCTGGCTGGTCTGCGACGGCGCATTGCGTGAGCAACGGCGGGGCTTGCGGTCCGATCCCCAGCGCCGTGCGCTGAGTGTCGCACCCGCAGATCAGATAAGGGCCGAGCTGTCAATAAGCGAATCAAGATTGGGTGCGGCCACAAGCGACCCGGAACTTCAAGGCATTGAGATTCCCATCTCTGCCGGCAAAGTTCCGGGCCGACGAGGAGGAACCAGCTCTATGCTTGCCGCCGGAATGCGCTGCGGCGTATCCGGCCCGAGTGGAACACCAATGCAAGGATTTGCGAATGCGCCGAGATTCTGCTCCGAGCGACGGCACTGCTGGCGTCAGCGAAGTAGCACCGGACGGCGAAGCGCCGGGCTCTACCGCGGAGGGCGTCGCGCGCCGATCCGCGGTCGCCGAGGAACAGGCGTTTCTCGACCTGGCCACGGCCCGGCGCGACAGGTTGGCCGAGCACCTACAGGTCGAGCTTTCGTCAGAGGCCCTGGACGCGTTGGAGCAGGCCCGACAGCGCATGCTCCGCCATCAGTACGAGGAGCTACGGCGAGCACGGGAAGGTCTGGTCTTCGGCCGCCTCGACGGTCTTGACGGCACCGTGCGACACGTGGGCCGCATCGGTCTCCGCAACGACGGCGAGGACAGTGAGCCACTGCTGGTGGACTGGCGCGCTCCGGCAGCTCGGCCCTTCTACACCGCGACGGCTGTCGACCCACAGGGTCAGGCACGGCGCCGTCACATACGTACGAGGGGATCGGCCGTCGTCGGTGTGGACGACGAGCCCCTGGACGGGACCATGACGGCGGAACTCGTTGGTGAAGGCGCTCTACTGGCCGCCCTCGACCAACGGCGTACCGGCCGCATGTCGACGGCGATCTCGACGCTGCAACGCGAACAGGACGACATCATCCGGGCCGAGGCGACCGGTCCGCTGATCGTTCAGGGCGGTCCCGGCACCGGCAAGACCGTGGTTGCTCTGCACCGCGTCGCCTACCTGCTGTTCGCGCACCGAACGATGGCCGACCAAGCGGTCCTGGTGCTCGGCCCCTCGCCGCGGTTTCTCGAGTACATCGCCCAGGTGCTGCCCGCGCTCGGTGAGACCGCCGTCGTCTCGGCGACCTGCGACACGCTGCTGGCCGGCATCCAGGTGGGCCGCGACGAGAGCCGGCTGCTCGCCGAGATCAAGGGCCGCGCCCTCTGGCAATCCGCGCTCGAAAACTACGTCACGTCGCTGCTCCCCCGCCCCCGCGAGCTGAAGCTGCGCTGGGAGGGCGAGTTCTACGTCATCACAGCCGCAACGGTGGCGCAGGCGCTCGCCTCGGCGGTGCAGGGACGCCCGTACCACCGCGCCCGCGCGGCGTTCGCCGAGCAGCTGCACCACCTCCTTGCCGAAGTCGTCGCCGAGCAGCGCGAGGCGCTGATGAACGAGATGGAGGAGGGCTTCGAGGACATCCTCGCCCGCGTCGACAGGGACTTGCGGCATGACCACCACCCCGGCAGGACGCCCACCGGCAGCGACATCGACGGATTGCTCTCCGAGGAGGAGATTGAACACCTCCGTAATCGTATCGCCGAGAACGCCACCATCGCCCGGTTCATCGAGGCCTGGTGGCCCACCCTCGACGCCGAAACCCTGCTGCGTGATTTCCTGACCGACCGCACCCTGCTGGCCCGGTTCGCCCCGCAGCTGTCCCCGCCGGAGATCACCGCTGTCTCGGCCGAGCCCGCCACCTGGGCATCGAGCGACATCGCCCTGCTCGACGCTCTCGCCGACCTGCTGGGCGAGGGCGAAGCCCCGCAACCACAGGGCGAGTTCGTCGCCGACCGCGCTCGCCGGCAGCGCGGCTGGGTGTACGGCCACGTCGTGATCGACGAGGCGCAGGAGCTGTCCGAGATGCAGTGGCACATGGTCGTACGGCGCTGTCCCAGTCGCTCGATCACCGCCGTCGGCGACATCGACCAGGCCGAGGCAGCGCACCGGCACACCAGCTGGGCACAAGCGGTGCAGGCTGTCTTCGGAGACCGCTGGACCGCCGCGGAACTGACCATCTGCTACCGGACCCCGCGTGAGGTCATGGAGCTCACCGAACCGGTCTTGAAGAAGGCTGGCAGCCACAACACGCCGCCACGGGCGGTGCGCGCCTCCGGCATCGTCCCCTGGGAGCTCACGATCACATCCGCCCAGCTTGCCGCCGCCGCCGCGCAAGCTGTCCGACAGCTGCAGCAACGGTGGCAGGGCGGCACAGTCGGCGTCATCGCCCCCGCCGAGCGCATCGCCGAACTCCTAGCCGTGCTGAGCGATGTGCCGGTGCTCACCGCGACCCAGTCCAAGGGATTGGAATGGGACGCGACGCTCCTCATCGACCCCCAGGGCATCGCCGCTGAACCGCGCGGCTGGAACGGCCTCTACGTCGCGCTCACCCGATGCACCCAGGAACTTGGACAGCTGATACTCACGTAGCAGTCGCCACACGACAGCATGCCGGCGAAATACCTGCCCGGCTCGGCCCCTATCCGCTCGGGTGTGACGGCGACGTTCCGGGCCGACACCGACGTCATCCACCTCCTGATCGACCGGACCATCAGCCGCGCCAGCCGCTGCGCGCTCGCGTCCGGACCCGTACTGGTACAGCCCCGGGCGTCCAACAGCGGGCGAGTCGCCGCGATGGTACTTGTGCACGAGCCTCGAAAAGCGAGATCATCACGCATGCTCGACCCCTCGCCCGAGGACGACGGGACTTCACCGACGGTTTCCACGCCGCATTTCGTGGGCCGTGATCGGGAGATGGCGGCGCTCCGCGGCGCCTTGGCCCGGCCCCCGGCGATCGTGCTGGTGGAGGGCGAGGCGGGGATTGGGAAGAGTCGATTGCTGCGAGAGTGGTTGGCCGCGCCGGACCAGCGCACGGCTCTGGTCTCGGTGTGCCCACCGCTTCGCGAGTCGCTGACGTTGGGGCCGATCGTCGACGCGTTCCGTGGGATCGACCGCCCGGTGTCGCGATTGCGGCTCACCGAGCTTGCGGGTGCGTTACGACCCCTGTTCCCTGAATGGTCCTCGGACCTGCCGCCCGCACTGCCGCCCTTGGACGATGCGAAGGCGGCACGGCATCGCCTGTTCCGCGCCCTGGACGAGCTGCTGCGGGCTCTGCGTGTCGACGTCCTCGTGCTGGAGGACGCTCACTGGGCAGACGAGGTGACCTTGGAGTTCCTGCTGTTCGTCACCTCCCGACAGCAGTCGGACGGGACGAGCCTCGTGGTCTCCTATCGGCCGGAGGAAGTGGACGTCGGATCGCTGTTGCTGCGGCTGACGTCCCGGTTGCCTGCCGGCGTGACCCAGCTGAGGATCGCCCTGGCGCCGATGCGACCCGACGACACGGCAGCACTGGTGTCCTCGATGCTGGACGGCAACCCGGTATCGCAGGAGTTCGCGACGTTCATGCACGAGCGGACAGGCGGCGTTCCGCTGGCCCTGGAGGAGTCGGTTCGCCTCATGTGCGACCGTGCCGACCTCGTCTTCCGCGACGGACAGTGGGTCCGGCTGAAGCTGCGCGAGCTACAGGTGCCGCCAACGGTGCGCGACTCCACCCGGGAGCGGGTGGGCCGTCTGTCGCCGACGGCGCAGCAGGTGTTGCGAGCCGCGGCGACGTTGGCTGAGCGGTCATCGGTAACCACGATCGCGATGACCGCCGGTCTGTCACCAGCTGCGTGTCGAGGCGCTGTCGCGGAGGCGGCCGACGCCGGCGTCCTGGACGGAGACGACCGCGGCCGGTGGCGATTTCGGCATGTGCTGGCCGCCACGGCTGTCTACGAAGCGATCCCGTTGACCGACCGCAGACATTTCCACCTGCTGGCCGGCCGGGCCCTGGAGGACATCCACCCGCAGCCTGTGGCACGCCTTGCCCACCACTTCCGTGAGGCGGGCGAGCGTCAGTCCTGGGCGCGGTACGCCGAGCAGGGTGCCGAGCTGGCCATCGCCTCGGGTGACCACACCAAGGCGGTCGACGTGCTGGTGGATCTGTTGTCGTGGGCGGTGCTGCCGCCGGCGGATCGGGCACGAGTCGCGCGCATCGCCGGAGTGGCCGCACTGGGCCGGCGTGAACCGGTCGACGAGGTCCACCACCGCGTGATCCGTACCTTGCGCTCGGTGCTGGAGACCCCCGGTCTCTCCGCCCGCCAGCAGGCCGAGATCCGCAACCCCCTGGGTCGACTCCTGATCACCGGGGGTGAGGCGCAGGCCGCACTCAGCGAGCTGGAGCAGGCGGTGGCCAACCTCGACCATGACCCGGTCGAGGCGGCTCGGGCAATGACCTATCTCGGATGGGCCTATGCGGGACCGTGGCCGGCGTCGACCCATCGGCGCTGGCTGGATCGCGCCGCTGAACTCGCCGCCGAATTCGATTCCCCCGCGGAGCGGCTGAACCTGGCCGGCAACCGAGCCGCCGCGTTGCTCATGCTCGGCGAAGAGGAGGCCTGGGACGTCGTCGCTGACCTGCCCGTCGACGGCGCGACCTCGGCGGAGCGTCTCGACGTGGCCCGCATCCACGCAAATGTCGGGACCGGCGCACTGATCTGGGGTCGGTACGCCGACGCGGAAGAACACCTCGCCGTGGCCATGCGCCTTGCCGAGGCCGAGCAGGCGTCCCGGTTACAGCACAACGTCCGACTCGAACAGGCCAACCTGGCGTGGCTGACCGGCCGGTGGGAGGGTCTCGCGGAGCGAACCGCGGCACTCGCCGATGCCGACCGAGACCGGCCGGCGTACTACCTCGGCAGCATTCGCCTCGCGGCCCGGCTGGCAGCCGCAGCCGGACGGCGGCGCGCTGCGGAGGAGCAGTTCCGGCTGGTCCTCGAGGAGTCTGCCCGTCTCGGCGCAGCCGACGACACGATGGAGGCCGCCGCTGCGCTGGCCAGACTGTGGCTGGCGGACGGAAACAGCGGCCGGGCGCTGCAGATCACGAACGAGCCGATGGACACCGTCCAGAGAAAAGGCATCTGGGTCTGGGCGACGGACCTCGTCCCCGCCCGGATCGAGGCACACCTCGTCGCGGGCGACCTGAAGGCCGCGACACGCCTGGGCGACCAGTTCGCCAGAGGACTGCGTGGCCGTACGGCGCCTGCGCCTCGCGCCGCCCTCACCGTATGCCGTGCCCTGCTGCTCGCCGCGGCCGGAGACCACGCCCGCGCGGCGACGGCATACGGTCGGGCGGCGCGCGCCTGGAGCGCGTTGCCGCGCCCCTACGACGCCATGCTCGCCCGCGAGCGTCAAGCCGAGGCGCTCATCGCGCAAGGCCAGATCGAACAGGGCCGAGTTCTGCTGGCCGCACAGTACGAGCAACTGTTCCGGCTCGGAGCCCGCGGCGATGCGGACCGTGCCGCACAGCGGCTTCGCGAACACGGCGCCGAGGTCCCGCGACTGTGGCGCGGCGGCCGACGAGGGTACGGCGACCAGCTCTCACCTCGCGAGCTCGACGTGGTCCAGCTGGTTGTCGCCGGCAAGACCAACCGGGAGATCAGCCGGATCCTGGCCAAGTCGCCGGCCACGGTGGATCAACAGCTGCGTGCGGCGATGCGCAAGTTGAAGGTGACATCCCGGACCGCGCTCGCGGTCAAGGCAGTGGAGGCCGGAGTGTTCGCCGAAGAGGAAACCCTCGGCAACGCGTCGTGAAAATTGACGTATCCACTGGATAGCGAGCGGTCACTCATCCGCCGAGCATGACTGCATGATCCATAGCCGTAGGGCGATACATGCCTGAGCGACCTGTCGCGCGCGACGACGCCGCCATCGAGCACCAGCCACCTCCCGGGCTGTCGCTCGAGCCGCGTGACAGCGCCTCCGACGCCTCCGACGTCGACCGTGCCGACGGTGCCGAAGAGCACAAGAGCCACGACCCCTACCAACCCCTGTAGGCAGAAGGACCCCGCATGAGACTCAAAGCCCTCGCGGCAACGCTTGCCGCAGCGGTCGGCCTGAGCATGATTCAGCCAACACCGGCGTCCGCCGCTGAGCCGGATCCCGGCGCGGCCGCCGAGAAGATCGCGTCGAGCCTGAAGGACCGCTTCCGCGCGCAGCCGGCGTCCGACTTCTGGATCACGTTCGACACCAGACCCGATCTCGGGCCGGCGAAGAAGATCGCCGACTGGACCGCTCGTGGTCAGTTCGTCTACGACGCGCTGACCACGGCGGCGAAGGACTCCCTCGCATCCGTCTCCACCGAACTCGACCGGGCAGGCGTCAAGTACACCTCGTACCCGATCGCCAACACCGTGCTCGTCAAGGGGGGCACCGAGAAGCTCGCCCTCGACGTGGCCTCGAAGGTGCAGGTCGCCGAGATCCACGCGACGCCGCAGGTCGCGCTGGTCGAGCCCGTGGACGAGAAGATCCCCGCTGACCAGGCTGCTCGCCCCGCCGCCCCGAAGGCCGCGGCCGAGGACGGCACCGCCACGTGGGGTCTGGACGCCATCCACGCCCCCGAGGCGTGGGCCATGGGCGCCACCGGTGCGGGCATCACCGTGTCCAACCTCGACTCGGGCGTCCAGTTCGACCACCCCGCCCTGACGCACCAGTACCGAGGTACGAAGCCCGACGGCACCGTCGACCACAACTACAACTGGATGGCCACCCGGGGCACGTGCACGGGCGCTCCGTGCGACGACAACGGACACGGCACGCACACCATGGGCACCATGGTCGGCGACGACGGCACCAACCACGTCGGCGTCGCCCCGGACGCGCAGTGGATCGCGACGAACGGCTGCTGCGACAGCACCGGCGTCGAGTCGCTGCTGCGGTCGGGTTGGTGGCTGCTCGCCCCGACCGACGTCCAGGGGAACAACCCGGACCCGTCCAAGCGCCCCCACGTCATCAACAACTCGTGGGGCCAGACCGTCGAGCACAACTTCGACGACTTCTTCCGGACCATCGACGAGGCCTGGAGCGCCGCGGGCATCTTCAGCGTCTGGTCGTCGGGCAACACCACGCCGTACGCGGCCTGCGACACCGTCTCCTCCCCCGGCTCCGCCGAGAGCGCCTACTCCGTCGGCGCCTACTCGTCGGACGGCACGCTCGCCTCGTTCTCCCGCAAGGGCGAGGGTGAAGGCGGTCGGATCAAGCCCGAGATCTCCGCGCCGGGTGACGGCGTCCGGTCGTCCTACCCGGGCAACAGCTACACCGAGATGTCCGGCACCTCGATGGCGGCGCCCCACGTCGCCGGCGCCGTCGCGGCGCTGTGGAGCTACGACCCGACCCTCATCGGGCAGGTCGAGGAGACCCGCCGCCTGCTCGGCGAGTCGGCAGTCGACGTCGACGACACCGAGTGCGGCGGCACCGCCGAGGTCAACAACAAGTACGGCGAGGGCCGGCTCGACCTCGTCCGCCTGCTCGAGCTCGCGCCCCGGCAGGGCGGCACCCTCACCGGTGTCGTCACCGCCGACGGCGCCCCGGTCGCCGCCGCCGAGGTGACGATCAGCGGGCCGTTCAGCCGGTCGATCGGAACCGACAAGGACGGCCGGTTCACGACGAACCTCCCGGTCGGCGACTACCAGCTCAGCACCAAGGTCTTCGGCTACCTGGCCGCGAGCGCCAACGTCACGATCTCCCTCGGCCAGGACACCTCCGTCAAGCTGCCGCTCACGGCCGCCGCGAAGCACGACGTCAGCGGCCGGGTCGTCGACGACAAGAAGCGGCCCGTCCCGAACGCCGACGTCTCCGTCAAGGACACGCCGCTCAAGCCGGTACGCACGGATGCCAACGGCGCGTTCACGATCGGCGGTGTCCCCGAGGGCGGGTACGCGCTGAGCGTCAAGCCCAACGCCTGCTTCTCGCCCACGACGGTCCCGCTGACCGTCGGCGCGCAGAACGAGCCGCGCGAGATCCCCGTCGGGCTCGTCGTCGACAAGGGCGGCTACAGCTGCGCGGTCTCCGAGGGCGAGTACCTGCGCGGCACCGACCCGGTCGCGTTCACCAGCGGCGTGTGGGCGACGGTGAAGCTGCCGTTCCCGATCGCGCTCTACAACGGCAGCCACGACACCCTCGGCATCAGCCTGCGCGGCGTGATCTCCCCGGACACCTCCACCGGGCCGGGCAGCGGCGGTGCGGGCGTCTTCCCGTTCTACGTCCAGACCCCCGTCGAGTTCGCCCCCGGCGGAGGCGTCTTCACGGCGGCCACCAAGGTCAACGGCGAGGACGCGTTCGTCGTCGAGTTCCGCAACGCCAAGCTCTGGGCCTATCCGACCCGGTCGGAGTACACGGAGCCGGTCAGCTACTCGGCCACGCTCACCCGCTCGGGCACCGTGACCTTCGGGTACGGCGACGGCATCGGGACCGATGACCCGGTGACCGCCGGCGCGCACGCCACCACCGGCATCCAGGGCTGGGCCGGCGTCGACGGCATCCGGTTCTCCGACAGCGCCCCCGTGCTGCGCGACGGGATGATCGTCACCTACGACATGCCGGACTTCGGGTACCTCGACGCGACCGTCGTCGACAAGAACGACGGGCTGCCGGTGGCCGGGGCCAAGGTCTCGTTCACGAACAAGAGTGGGCTCGTCGAGACCGTCACGACCAACGGGACGGGCATCGTGCATCGCCAGCTTCCGGTCGGCGACTACACGATGACGGTCGACGCGCCGAACTACACGACCGCGGCGTACCCCTTCTCCCTCGACAAGCTCTACGCGAATGCCAAGATCGACGCGCGCCTGACCACGGGTGTCGCCGGCCTGAAGGCCGACGGCCTCGACGCGCTGTTGGGTACCGACCAGAACGGTGTGGGCTCGCTGACGTTGACCAACAACGGCTCCGCCCCGCTCACGTACGACCTGGGCGAGGCCGCGCGCCACCCCGAGCTTGACGTCGCGGGCGCCACCGCGCGCACCGGGACGGGTGCGGCCAGCACGATCGACCTCACCGCGTGGAAGGCCGGTGCGAGCGGCATGAAGCCGTCGAACGTCGACGGCAAGGCCGCCACGTCGAGCGCCGCGGAAGCACAGGCGGCTGCCAAGGTCGGCGCGACCTCCGGCGGTGACGTCATCACCCGGATCCCCATCCCCGGCACGATCCAGGAGAAGGAGCCCTCCGGCATCGGGTACGACGGCGACGTCTGGGTCCACGACTACAACAAGCGGACCAACACCGCCTACACGGTGACGGGCAAGCCGACCGGAAAGGTCTTCGACGCGTCGTGGAACCCCGCGTACCGGGCGTTCGACATGGCGCTGGACACCAAGACCGGTGACATGTGCCAGATGGAGGACAGCCCGGCCAGCTACATCCACTGCTTCGACCGGGAGACCGGGAAGGAGACCCGGCAGATCAGGGGTGACTGGTCCACGCTGCAGCTGACCGGTCTGGCCTACAACCCGGCGGAGGACGTGTTCTACGTCGGCGGCCGGGCCAACGGCATGATCGGCACCGTCGCCGGGACGTCGCACGACAACGCGGGTGCGCTGCTGTCCTTCTGCGCCCCGCCGCTGCCCGAGGTGATGGGCCTGGCCTACAACCAGGCGTCCGACACCATCTGGTACACCGACCTCACCTCGAACAGGCCCACCCGCCTGCTGCAGGTCGATCCCGACGACTGCTCCCTGGTCAACGCGTGGTGGTTCCCGGGCCAGAAGGCGGGCCAGGGCGGCGGCCTCGAGACCGACTCGACCGGGGCGCTGTGGGCGGCCGACCAGCTCGCCGATGACGTCGTGCTGGTCGACGTCGAGGACGACCTGCTCACCGACCTGCCGTGGCTTGCGCTCTCCTCGACCGGCGGCACCCTCGCCCCGGGTCAGTCGACGACCGTCAAGGTTTCCGTCTCCTCGAAGGACACCAAGCCGGGAGTCCTCGGCGCGAACATCGTGGTGCGGTCCGACTCCGGACGCCAGTCCAAGACCTACGTCCCCGTGACGCTCACGACCACGAAGTACCAGGTCGGCGTCAACGCCGGCGGCCCGAAGTTCACCGACGGCTCCGGCTACACCTGGTCCGGCGACCAGGCCGCCGGGAAGAAGGCGTGGGGCTACGAGGGAAAGACGAAGGTCACCTCCACGCGGGCCGACATCGCACGTACGACGGACGACGCCCTGTTCCAGTCGCAGCGCACCACGCCGGACAAGCAGCTGTTCTACCGCTTCCCCGACGCGCCCAAGGGCACCTACGCGATCGACCTCGGGTTCGCCGAGATCGAGAAGGTGGCCAAGGGCAAGCGGGTGTTCGACGTCCTCGTGGACGGAACGCTGACGGAGTACGCGTACGACCCGGCCGCGGCCGTCGGGCCGAACGCCGCCGACTGGCGCACCGCCATCGTGAAGCACGAGGGCGGTCCGCTGACCGTGGAGCTGCGGGGCTCGAAGGGCCTGAAGGCCCCGACCATTGCCGCGCTGCGTGTGACGCTCGACCCGCGCGCGGACACGGCGGAGCCGGAGCCCCAGCCCGAGCAGCCGGAGCCGGGCCCCGTGCCGGTGGCCCCCGCCGGCCGCTCGTACTCGATGAAGGTGACCGACGGGCTCTACCGCCAGGGTACGGAGGAGTCCGGGTGGCACGGCGATGACGTCTGCGGCGTGCTGTGGTTCGACTCCAGCTTCCTGTTCCCGTTCTACGACACGGCCTGGGACGGCGTGTGCGTGACGACGAACGGCCAGTTGATCTTCGACCAGGCCAGCGCCGTGGGGAACAACACGGAGCTGCCGTCGCCATACGCGTTCGACGCGATCTATCCGCTCTGGGACGACCTGGTCGTCGATGACGAGGCGGGCATCTACTTCGGCACCACCGAGGTGGATGGCCTGGCGGCGCAGGTCATCGAGTGGCGCAACGTCACCTTCTACAACGACCAGACGGCTCGCGTGAGCTTCTCGGTCACCCTGATCGCGGACGGCCGCATCCAGATCGGGTACGGCGACGGCGTCGGCGGCGACAACCCCCTCACCCGGGGGTCGTCGGCGACGGTCGGTGTGGAGAGCCTCACGCGCAACCCCGCGGGCCAGCACTCCTTCAACCAGCCCGTCCTGAAGGCCGGCCTGGGGCTGGAGTACACCCTCCCGGCCGGGGGCACGATCGAGGGCACGGTCACCGACAAGAACGACGGCAAGCCGCTCGAGGGCGCGATCGTCACGCTCAAGGGGCCGAACGGTGAGCGGGTCATCACGACCGACGTGAAGGGCCGGTGGAAGGCCCAGGCGCTGGTCGGCGAGAACACCGTGGAGGTGTCGGCGCCGAACTACGTCACCGCCAGCCACCCTGTGACCATCGCCAGGAAGGATCAGGCCGAGGTGGTCGACACGGCGTTGACCACGGGCATCGCCACCGTCACCGGAGCTGACTTCGACTGGCTCCTCGACAAGGACCAGAAGGCGACGGCCGACGTGACCGTCACCAACACCGGCTCCGCCCCGCTCGAGGTGCGGATGAGCGAGCAGAAGCGCACCGGCGACGGCGGGCACGAGGCCGCCGATCTTCCGTGGCTGACCCTCACGGGCGCGGCCGCAACCGGCACGGTCACGCTCGCGGCCGGCGCGTCCACCACGGTCACGGCGACGGCCGACAACGCCGGCGTCGAGCCCGGTGTGCTCGTCGGGGACGTGCTCGTGGCGTCGAACGCCGGCAAGGGCGAGACCCAGCTCAAGCCGGTCCGCCTGGCGACCTCGGCCTACTGGAAGGGCGTCGACGTGGGCGGGTCCGGGCACGTCGGCGCTGACGGCTTCGTCTGGTCGCCCGACCAGCAACTCGGCTCGCGGCCGTGGGGCTACGTCGGCGGCAAGACGCGTACCACCAGGGCCGACATCGCCGGCACCGAGGACGACGCGCTGTTCCGCACCCAGCGGACCGGCGAGACGTTCAGCTACGTGTTCAAGAACGCCCCCGCCGGGACGTACCGGATCGCTCTCGACTTCGCGGAGATCGAGAAGGTCAAGGCCGGCAAGCGTTCCTTCGATGTCCTGGCCGACGGCAAGGTCGTGCTCTACGACCACGACGTGCAGGCGAAGGTGGGCGCGCTGACCGCGGACATGAACACGGTCACCGTCGAGCACGCCGGTGGCGATCTGAAGATCGAGTTCAGCCGCGAGAAGGGCGAGAGCGACCCGATCCTCAATGCCCTGAAGGTCCAGCAGGACCCGCGCCTGTGAGATAGCCGAACAATCCGCCAACAACGGTCAGAGCCTCCTCGGCGAGAATCGCCGGGGAGGCTCTGACCACAACTACCGATCGCCCGAAGGGGCCGGCGAGCACGGCCCCTCCGGGCGAGGTCACCGTCCGTACACCTCGACTTCGTAGACGGAGAACCCGTACGAGGTGGCCCGCTTGACCCCGTACACCCGCACGTAGCGGGCGGTGACCGGGGCGAACGTCACGTTGTCGACGCCGCCGTTGCCCGCGGTCGTGGTGAACACCGGCGCCCAGGAGCTGCCGTCACCGGAGACCTCGACCCGGTACGAGGTGCCGTAGGCGGCCTCCCAGCGCAGCACCACCCGGCTGACGCTGCGGGCCGCGCCGAGGTCGACCCGGATCCACTGGTTGTCGTTGTAGCTGCTGGCCCACCGGCTGCCGAGACTGCCGTCGACCGCCTTGTCCGGGGTGTGGCTGGTCAGGAACTGGGTGCTGGACGCGGTGGTCGGACGACCCTGCGCAAGGTTGGTGACGTCGTCACCCCGACGCGCCGGGAACGAGACGACCTGCTGGTAGGTGGGGCGGTTCTGCCAGGCGATCAGCGGGTGGGTGATGCCGCCCAGCCCGGACTGGGCGATCGAGTCGGCGCACCACTGGTCGCCGGCGCCGCAGGACTTGTCGCCCGGGTAGACCGTGGTGCCCGGCACCGCGGCGGCCTGGACGAGCGTGTCGAGCAGGGCCTGCCGGCACGCGCCGACGTTGCCGTTGCCGCAGTAGGCGCGGCCCAGCCCGCCGGCGACGGGGTCGCCGAGCACGGTGCGCAGGTCCTTGTCGACGTAGCCCCACCAGCCGTACTGGAACGACGAGCCCTTGTGCGCCTGGCCCTGCAACGCCCAGCTCGCGGCACCGTCGCGTCCGCCGTTCTGGCCGCCTGACGGCGCCTCGTTCACCTCGAGGGCGTCGACCAGCGCGGCGTAGAGGTCCGGCCCGAGGCCGGGGCGGAACTGCGCGGAGGCCAGCAGCGGCCACCAGGCGTCGAAGATCCGGATCGCGTCGGCGTGCTGATAGACCTTGGAGCCGGGGGACGTCTCCACCCGGCGGGCCCCGGCCTGCTGCCAGGCCCGCAGCTTGCCCACCGCGTCGGCCAGCGCCGGATCCGTGACGGGCGTGCTGTCCAGCACCCGCAGCAGGTCGCCGAGAACCTGCTGGCCGCGCAGGTCGGTCACCGCCGCGTCCGCCATGATCCTGACGACGTCGGCGCGGCCGAGCTTGCGCTGGGCGATCGCGGCGCGCACCGGGCCGTCGAGCAGCTGACCCCGGTGTACGGGGCCGAAGCTGAAGTTGCCGTCCGCCGCCCCGAAGTCCCGCGCCTGCTTGTTGTTCCAGCTGACGTAGTAGTCCTGGTTGACCGACTGCGGATGCGCCGACGTCGGGGTATAGGTGGCGTCGTTGGTGTCCGGGTTCCAACCGGCCCACTCGTACGCCGGCTCGGCCTTCACGGGCAGGTTCGGGTCGGCGGTGGCCGGACGGACGGGGTTCGAGCCGGAGTTGAAGTACGCCGCCTCGGTCGAGTTGACGTAGAACCAGTTGAACGCGTAACCGACGTTGGCCGCGGACGCCTGGAAGGCCGCCGCGCTGCCCATCGCCGACGGGTCGTTGTAGGCCTGGAAGCCGATCGCCGAGTCAGCCTCGTGCCGGTAGGTCGAGCGCAGCTTGGTAAACGCGGTCGGCTGCCCGTTCACCAGGCCCCGGTAGGCCACCAGCCCGTACTTGGTGCGCAGCGCGCGCAGCGTGTACGAGCCGGCCGGAGTGGAGTCGGCCAGCGTCGGCGACCAGGAGTTGCGCTGCTCCAGCGCCTCCATGGCGAGGCACTGCCCGTGGTAGAGGTAGCGGTTGGTGCGCAGCGTCGGGGCGCTGCCGTCGGTGGTGCACAGCGGCACCGCGTACGTGTCGGTGAGGTCCTGGGAGGCGGAGGTCGCGCTCCACGCGTAGTCCTGGCCGCGGCCGAGCAGCACGTAGAGGTTGAGCCCGGCGAACGCGGCGCCGCGAGCGCTGATGCCCGGCCCCTGTAGCTCCTGGAGCATCAGCAACTGCGGCGCGAAGTAACCGGTCTGCGGCCCGAACACGGCAACCGGGTTGCCGGTGGTGGTGTGCCGTCCTGAGACCATGACCGCGTTGGACATGCCGTGCGCGCGCAGGTTGGACAGGCCGCCGAGCAGCCCCTGGGTGGCGGTGCTGGTGCCGGTGCGGGCGGCGGCCCCGCCGCTGGCGTCGTAGGCGAGGGGCTCGGCGACCACCGAGCCGGCGTCGGGGAGCACGGCGCTGGTCGCGCCCGGCGGCGTCGCCCCGTACGGGAAGCTCTGCCCGTCGTGCAGGGTGAGCACGGTTTCCGGGTCGTTCTGCGACCGGAACGCCGTCCACACCCGGTCGCCCTCGGTGGCGCCGTACTTGGCCCGGGCCGCCACCCGGACCAGCGCGGACTGGATCTCGCTGCCGCCGCCCCCGCCGAAGAGCCCGCCGATGACGCCGGCGGTGGCGATGAGGTCGGTCATGGTGAAGTGCGTCGGCTTGCCGGCGCCCGCGAGCACGTACTCACCCGGGTAGTTGTCCTCAGCTATCGACTTGTCGATGTAGGCGTTGATGCCGGCGATGTAGTCGACCACGTCGGTGTAGAGCTGCTGGCCCCGGGGGCCCTTGAGGCGCAGCGCGTCCACCTGGGCCTGGAGGTCCGCCTCCGAGTAGGGCGAGTTGGCCCAGATGCTCTGCTCCAGCTCACGGTTGCCCGGCGCGCCGCCGGCGAACGAGGTGAGCGTGCCGCGACCGGCGTGCCGCAGCAGGTCCATCACCCAGAGCCGGTCCTGGGCCCCGGCGTAACCGGCGCCGAACATCGTGCCGGCGCGGGTGGTGCCGGTGACGTGCGGGACGCCGGTGGCCTTGTCCCGCACGATGGTGACGTCCGCGCGCGGCGAGACGGTGCTCTCGACCTGCGCGGCCGGGACGCCGAACGAGGCGTCGTTGTAGAAGTGGCCGATCTGCTCGTCGGTCAGCCCGGCGTAGTTGTAGACCAGGTTCGCGTACTCGTCGAGCTGGTCGCTGGAGTGCGCCGGGCGGGTGCCGAGCGCCTGGTGCGCCAGGATGGCGACCAGCGTGGCGTTGCCGTTCTGCCCGGGGGGCAGGATGTCGGCGCACTGGCCGAGGCAGTAGTCGTTGGCGGCGAACGTGCTTGCGGCCAGCGCCGGTGACGGCGGGGTCACCGTCAGGACGCTTGCGGTCAGGGCGGCGGCGGTGAGCGCCGCGAGCCGGGTACGGAGAGCGGGACGGAGCATGGCGATCCTCCGGGGACGCGGAGTCGGGCCGTTCGGTTACGCCCGGCTTCCGGTGCCGACGCCTCGCCCTCCGCGCCCGGGCGTTCCACCCGGAGGTGAGAGTGACTCATATCTATCTCCGGGCAATGATCGGCGCAGGGCCGCCCTCCGGGATAGCCGTCGTTCACCACGCGCCAATGCCGACGTTTCGCCATCTTCGCCATCGGGACCGGACACGCATGCCGAAGCTCACCACCGCAGCACGATCGTCTCGCCGCTTCTCGGCAGGGTCCGGAGCAGTCCCCGAGAGAGCTGATGGTCGATGAGTCCGCCGCGCGTGGGATCGGCCAGGATGAAAACGAGTCCGCGCTCACTGCGCCAGGCAGACCCACGGGACCCGGGCACAAGACACTGAAGGCCGAGATCGTCTCAAGCGATCTCGGCCGTGTGCTTAATGTGGTGTCCGAGGGGGGACTTGAACCCCCACGCCCTATACGGGCACTAGCACCTCAAGCTAGCGCGTCTGCCATTCCGCCACCCGGACCGGGTGTGTCCAGCCTACCTCGCCGGCTTGGGTGATCTCCCACCCGAAGCCGGCCCGGCGGGCCGCACGGGGAGTTACTGTACACGGCCGCGGTGGATCATGCACATCGCGTTCCCGGGTGCCGCTGGGAGCGCTGACCTCCTGCTCAGACCCGGACGTACCGCCCGTAGGGGCGGGTCCAGGTAGCGTCCGGACGCGGGTTACCGGCAGCATTGCCACGTGCCCCATCCCTCCCCCCTGGCCGTCGTCGCGCAGCAGGCGCTGGCCCTGCGCGCCGCGGGCGAGTTGAGCGCCGCCCGTCATCTGCTGGCCGAGGCCCTCGGGTCCGCCCGCCCCCAGTACGGCGAGGACCACCCGGACGTGCTCAACACCGCGCACCTGCTGGCCCGGCTGCACCGGGAAGCCGACGACCCGCTCGCCGCCCGGCGACTGCTAGAGGAGGCGTACGCCGCCGGCGAGCGACGGTGGGACCCGGCCGACCCACTGATGCTGGCCCTCTCCTACGACCTGGCCGGCGTCGCCGAGGAGCTCGGCAACCGCCACGAGGCCCGCCGCAACTACAGCCGGGTCGCGACCGCCGGCGCCGCCGTGCTCGGCGCGGACCACCCGGCGGTAAGCACCGCACGCCGTTACCTCGGGCAGCCCGCCGCCCAGCCCGCGCCGACGACGCCACATCCGACCGCGCCAGAGCAGGCCGGTGCGCTGGGCGCGCTGTCCGGGCCGACGATGGCGTTCGCGACGCTACCGCCGGTCCGACGGCCGCCTCAGCCCACGCCTTCCCCCGCCGGGCAACCGCCCGCCGCACCACGTGCCGTGCCGCCCCCGCCGGCCCCGGACGGGCACGCACCGACCGCACGGGCGCCGTTCGCCCATCCAGCGCCGCCGCCACCGCCGGGCCAGCAGGCGCCGCCGCCACCGCGAAGCCATTCGGCGTCGCCGGGCCAACAGCCGACGCCCGCACGGCACGGGCAGCAGGCGCCCTCGGTATCGCCCGGTCACTCCGCGCCGCCCGCCCCACCGGGCCAACCCGCGTCGCCGTGGGCCCCGCCGCCGACCCGGATCCCGCCGTCGGCTAGCAGCACCGCGCCGGGCGTGCCAGCCGCAGTGCCGCCCCCGCCACAGCCGAACGCGGCAGCTCCGGTACCACCCCCGCCGACGTCACCGTGGGCGCCTCCGCAGCCGCCGGTAGCTCCACCGCCGGTGCCGATCCCACCGCCGCCGCCTCCCCCGGTGGCTCCCCAGGTGCCGCCGTCACCCGCGCCGCCCGTCGTACCGGCGGCACGCCGACCCGTGCCACCGCCCCCCGCTCCCCCGGCGGCCCGCGCCTCCGGGTTCCCGACGGACGGCATGCCCGTGTCGGCACCGCCGGGGCACACTTCACACGCCCCTCGGCCGCAGGCACCCACACCCCCGCCGCCGGCACCGCAGGCCGCGCAGACCGCCGCGCCACGGCCGGCCACGCACGCCCCCACGCCACCGCCAGCCGCGCAGGCCGCCCCGCCACCGCCACCGCCGGTACCGCGATCCGCACGCACCCTCACGCCGCCGTCCGCACCGCCAGCCGCGCACATTCCCGCGCCACCGCCACCGCCACCGGTGGCGCACACGTCCCCGGCCGCTCCGACAGCGCCACCGCGGGTGCCGCCGGCGCCGGCCGTGCCGGCACCGCCGCCCGTGGCCGCGTCGCAGCCGGGCGTACCCGAGCGGCAGCCCGGCGGTGACGCGACCGCGCCGGCGCGGTCAAGCGTGATCCCGGCCTCCCCCGGACCGGCACGGGAGACGGGCGGGAACGTCACCGCCGCGCTGGCACCGGGCGGGAACGGCCCGGGCTGGGACAAGCCGACCATCCAGGTCCAGCAGATCGGACCACTGCTGGAGGAGGAGGTGGCGCGGGTCAAGGCCGAGCAGCGGGAGCACACCGAGGACGGGGTACGACGCGACGGTGGGCGGCCCGCGTCCGCCGCTCCGGTCTCGCCTGCGCAGGCCGGCCCGGCGGTGTCGCCGGTGAGCGGGCCGCCGGCGGCCAGGCCGACCCCTCCGGCGCCCGAGCAGCCGGCCCCGGTCAGCGCGCCGCCAATCAGCGCCCCGCCAATCAGCGCCCCGCCGGTCATCCCACCGCCGGTCAGCGCCCCACCGGGTTCTCCGGTGAGCGCCGCGCCCGCCTATCCCCACCCGGTCAGCGCCCCGCCGGGCCATCGGGCACCGGTCAGTGGGCCACCCGGCCACCCGGTGAGCGCTCCGCCTGGATACCCGCAACCCGTCAGTGCTCCACCCGGCTACCCGCACCCGACCAGCGGCCCGCCGGTGGCGCCGCCACCGGTGAGTGCCCCGCCGGCGCCGCCGTGGGGGCTCACCGCGCCGCCGTGGAGCACCACGGCACCGCCGCAGCCGCTGGGCGCGGCCGAGGAGGCCGGCCCGGCGCCGGAGCTCGCGCCGGACCTGCCCGACCCGGACGACGACGAGCGGGCGGCTGACCGGCCGTCTTCGGTTCCGCGGGAGCTGGCGATGGAGCCGATACCGGAGGGCTGGCCCGACGCCACCCCGACGGATCCGCCGGGTCCGCTGGCGTTCACGCCGGCACCGTTGCCGGCCGACCCGGTCACCACAGCGACGCCGCCCAGCGTGTCCATCGCGCCGGAGGCGCCCGTCCATCCCCACCCGGTGGCGCCGCCCCGGCCGGAGCCCGCCCCGTACCACCCGTCTCCGGCGCACCCGGTCGCGGCGCCGCCGGCGTACCCGATGATCGAGGAGCCGGAGCCGCGCGGCCGGAGCCGGACGGCGGTGGCCGTGGCGGTGACCGCCGCAGGGGTGGCGGTCGCGGCGGTGGCCACGGTGGGGGTGCTGGCGTTGGGGCGGGACGCGCCGCCGCCGGCGGCCGGTCCGACGGCGTCGGGCGTCGCGGGGCCGACGGCGAGCGGGCCACCCCCGGGTGACCTGCGGCTGCGCGACGACTCGACGACGATCACGTTGAGCTGGACGGATCCGGCCGGTGGGGCGGTGCCGTTCATGGTCGCCGGCGGTCGGGCCGGTCAGGCGCTGGGAGTGCTGGCCACCGTGGACCCGGGGCAGACCAGCTACACGGTCAACGGGCTGAACTCGCGGGTGGACTACTGCTTCACCGTGCTCGCGGTCTGGTCGACGGACACGTTCGCCACCTCCGGCCAGGTCTGCACCGAGCGCGAGCGCGCCACTCCGACGAGCTGACCTGCGGATCCACACCGCACACGCTCGGTGTCCACAGCGGGACGGTACGGGTTCCCCCGGCCCGGACCGGGCCCATATGATGGCACCCGGCTCAGGGGAGGGTCGCCGGTAGGGCGCGCCACCTGGCTTGACGACACTGGAGGCAGCCGGCTGTGGCCACCATCGACGATGCCGTGAAGTCCGGGCCCGGCACCTCCCGTCCCCGGTCGCGGCTGCGTGGCGGTCTGGTCACGATCGGGACGGTGACGGCCCTGCTCGCCGCGATGGGGCTCACGGTGCTCGGGCTGGGCGCCGCCGACAACGCCGTCGCCAGCTACGACGCGAGTTCCTGGCTGTGGAGCGCGGCGCGCAGCGAGCTGGCCCGGGTCAACGGGGTCACCGCGCGGGTCGACACCCGCACCGAGGTCCCCGGCGCGCGGCGGCACCCGATGCAGGTCACCCAGACCGACCGGCTGCTGATCCTGCGCGACTTCAACACCGGCCAGGTCAGCTCGCTCGACCTGGCCACCCTGCAGATCACCGCGACCACCCGCACCACACCCGGGCTGGGCGTGAACGTGGCGCTGCACGAGGACGCGGCCTTCGTGGTCGACGCGGTGCAGGGGGTCGTCCGGCAGCTCGACCCGCGTTCCCTCTCGCCGGTGGGCGAGCCGGTGCGCTACCCGCCGGGCATCACCGGCGGGGCGTTCGACGGCGAGGGTCGACTCTGGATCGCGGTGCCGAGCGAGGGCACCGTCTCGGCGATCACCGCCGCGGTGCTGCCGGTCACGCCGGCGTCGCCCGCAGCCGGCGGCGGGCTGAGCCCGAAGCAGGTCGAGACGTACGACGTGGCCGAGCCCAGCCACGAACTGGTGGTCTCCACCCTGGACGACGGCGTCGCGGTGCTCGACCGCACCGCCGGCGCGCTGGTCACGGTGCAGCGGGGCGCCGTCAAGCCGACGCCGCTGACGCTCACCTCGCCGGGCGCGCTGCCGGCGCGCACCACCGGGCCGAGGGTGCCGGTCACGGTGCCCGGCGAGCGGCGGGTGCACGTGGTGGCCGAGGGTGGCGGCGAGGTGCGGGCGTTCACCGTGCCGGGCGCCGGTGACCGGCTCACCCCGGCCGTCGCCTGGGGGGCCCGGTTCTACTGCGCCGACGAGGCGACCGGCACCGTCTACTCCTTCGACGCCGACGGCAAGCTGGTCGACACCATCCGCGGCAAGCGGCCCGGCCCGCTGGAGCTGGAGGTGCGGGAGAACCACCTCTTCATCAACTCCCCGGACTCCGCGACCGCCCGGGTGGTCGACGACAAGCACCAGGTGCGCGAGGTCGACAAGTACGCCAACGACGTGCTCGGTGGTGACCCGCCGCCGACTCCCCCGCCGCCGCCTCCGCCGAAGAAGCCGAAGGTGGGCAAGCCGAGCGCGCCGCGCGCCGTCACCGCGGCAGCGGGCAACGCGCAGGCCCGGGTGAGCTGGCGGCCGGCCGCCGCGAACGGCGCGGCGATCATCCGCTACGTGGTGGAGGGCGCCGGTCAGCGGCACGAGGTGGGCGCCAACCAGCGGGCCGTGGAGATCAAGGGCCTGACCAACGGCGAGACGTACCGGTTCTCGGTGCACGCGGTCAACGCCAAGGGCGCCGGACCGTCGCGCAGCAGCAACCCGGTGACGCCGACCGCCGCGGTGCCCGATCCGCCGGCCAGCGTCACCGCGCAGGAACGGCCGGACGGCACGGTGCTGGTGCGCTGGCCCGCGGCGAACGGTCAGGGCAACACCATCGCGAAGTACGCGGTCACCGCCACCTCGGCCGGTGCCAACGCCCCGGTGGGCGAGTCGGCCAAGACCGAGCTGGTGGTGCCCGCCGGCGAGCTGGAGTACGGCACCCAGTACGCGTTCACCGTGGTGTCGGTCAACAACAAGGGCGCCGGCTCGGCGGCCTCCCCGGTCAGCAACACGGTGGTGCCCTACACCGCCCCGCAGCGGCCGGCGGACCTGCGGGCGAGCACGGTGCCCAACCAGCCGGGCACGGTCGCGGTGCAGTGGTCGCCGGCCGAGCCGAACGGCCGCCCGGTGACGAAGTACCTGCTCGACGTGGGCGGGCGCAGCAGCGAGGTGACCGACACCCAGGCCACCGTGAGCGGCCTGGGCAACGGGCAGAACGTCACGGTCAAGGTGAAGGCGGTCAACGAGGCCGGGCCGGGCCCGGAGGCCACCGCGACCGCGCGGACGGTGGCCGAGCCGCGGATCACGGTGACCGGCTCGTCGGCGACCGCGACCGCGGCGACGGTGAGCTTCACCGTGGACGCCGGCGGCGGGCAGGCGGCGTGCTCGCTGAGCACCCCGGGTGAGCCGGCGAAGACCGGAGCCTGCTCCAGCATCACGATGAGCGGCCTGACCCCGGGCACGGCGTACACGTTCACGGTGACCGCGAGCAACGCCGCCGGCAAGGACACCGTCACCAGGGCGCAGAGCACCGACGCCCTCTACGGCATCGCCACCTGCCGCAACGGGGCGGCCGGAGAGACCGCGACCTACTGCGACAAGGACGTGAGCGGCCGCAACGGCAACGAGGTCTTCTCGGTGGCCCGGCAGGACAACGACCGTCAGGTCGGCTGGGCGAAGCCCGGCACGCGGCTGAAGGCGTACTGCAAGAAGTCGGGCGAAGAGGTGTACGCCTACATCTACAACAACGAGAAGCGCAGCACCTGGTGGGTGCAGGTCGAGTACAGCGGGAAGAACTACATCCCGTGGGCCTGGTTGAACCTGGAGGGTGGCGACAACATCAACGTCCTGCCGACCTGCTGATCCACCCCCGGGCAAGCAAGGAGCACCACCACGTGAACACCCACGAGCCGCTCACCCAGGCGGAGGTGCAGGGCTTCGCCGCCCTCGCCGCCCGGCTGGCGGAGAACGTCAACGCGGTCGTGCTGGGCAAGCCGCAGGTGGTGCGGCTGGCGCTCACCGCGCTCTTCGCCCAGGGGCATGTGCTGCTGGAGGACGTGCCCGGCGTCGGCAAGACCACCCTGGCCCGGGCGATCGCCGCCACGGTCAAGGGCCAGTGGCGGCGGATCCAGTTCACGCCCGACCTGCTTCCCTCGGACGTCTCCGGGGTGACCATCTTCAACCAGGCCACCCGTGGCTTCGAGTTCCACCCGGGCCCGGTCTTCGCCAACATCGTCATCGCCGACGAGATCAACCGGGCCTCGCCGAAGACCCAGTCGGCGCTGCTGGAGGTGATGGAGGAGCGCACCGTCACCGTGGACGGCGTCCGCCATCCGGTGCCGCAGCCGTTCCTGGTGGTGGCCACCCAGAACCCGGTGGAGATGGACGGCACCTACCGGCTGCCGGAGGCCCAGCTGGACCGGTTCCTGGTGAAGCTCTCCGTCGGCTACCCGGACGAGGCGGTCGAGGTGGAGGTGCTGCGCGGCGCGACCGTCCGCTCCCCCGAGGCGCTGACCGCGGTCACCGACACCGCCACCGTCGGGGAGATGGTCCGGATGGCGCTGCGGGTGCACATCGCCGAACCGCTCTACGCGTACGCGGTGCGCCTCGCCGCGGCCACCCGCACCCATCCACAGGTCCGGGTCGGGGTCAGCCCCCGGGGCGTGATCGCGCTGACCCGCGCCGCGTGCGCGTACGCGCTGATCGACGGGCGGGGGTGGATCATGCCGGAGGATCTGAAGGCGCTCGCCGAACCGGTCTTCGCGCACCGGCTGCTGCTCACCCCCGACGCGCAGGTGCGCGGGGTGACCGCCGGGGAGGTGCTGCGCCAGGCCATCGCCTCGGTGCCGGTGCCGCTGCCGTCGGGGCAACCGGCCCCGGTGCAGGGCTGACCGGCAGCACCGGCATGGGGATCACCGCCCGCGGGGTCGGGCTGCTCGTCGCGGCTGTGCTGCTGCTCGGCGCCGGCCTGCGCTTCGCGTACCCGGAGCTGACGCTGCTCGGCGCGGCGGCCGCGACCGCGGTCGGCTACGCCGCGCTGGTCGCGGCGTGGCGGCCCCGGCTGGCGGTGGGCCGGCACGCCGACCCGGACCGGGTGGCCCGCGGCAAGCCGGCCAGCATGACGCTGACCGTGCGCAACACCGGGCGGCTGCGGGCGGCGAACCTGCTCGCCGAGGACCGCTGCGGCGACGAGACGGTGCCCGTGCCGCTGCTGCGGCTGCGACCCGGGCGGGACACCACCGTCCGCTACGACGTGCCGACCCGGCGCCGGGGCATCGTCGCGGTCGGGCCGCTGCGGGTGACCCGCCGCGATCCTCTCGGTCTGGTCGCGCTGGCCCGCCCCTACGGGGACACGGTGCCGGTCTGGGTGCATCCGCGCATCCACCGGATGGGCGCGGTGCCCACCGGTGCCGGGCGCAGCCTGGACGGTCGGGTCGACGCCGTGCCGCACGGGTCGATCACCTTCGACTCGCTGCGGGAGTACGTGGTCGGCGACGAGCTGCGCCGGGTGCACTGGCGCACCAGCGCCCGCGTCGGGCAGCTGATGGTGCGGGAGAACGTGGACACCAGCCTGCCGCAGATCGTAGTGCTGCTGGACAACCGGGCGGCCGCGCACCCGGAGCGCGACGGCGGGGTGGCCGGGTCGTTCGAGTCGAGCTGCGAGGCGGCGGCGTCGATCGTGACCGCGGCGCACCAGGCGGACCTGCCGGTGCTCCTGCTGCTGGTCGTACCGGAGGCTGCCGGTTCGCCGGCCTCCGACGGCCCGGACGGCGGCGCGGCGGCGGGCCGGGGTGCCGCATCGCGGATCTGGGGGGCGCTGCGCGGCCGGCGGCGGGCAGCCGCGGACGACGCGGACGCACGCCCGGGGGGCGAATCCGTCGGCGGGCCGCTGGACCGGCTCGCCGCCGTCGAGCTGGCCGACGAGGAGGACGACGCGCTGCCCGCGACGGTGACCCGGCTGCGCCGCGACCGGCTCGGCGACACGCTGATCTTCCTCACCGGGCCAGGCGGTCGCGGCGACCTCGGGCATGTCGGCGCGCTGCGTGGCGGGTACCCGTCGGTGGTGGTCGGGGTGTTCGGCGCGGCCGATCCGGTGCCGTCCGACGCGGCCGGCCTGGTGGTCATCGACGCGGCCGACGGGGAGCAGTTCGCCGCCGAGTGGGACGGGGTCCGGCGGTGGTGAGCGTGCGCGACGCACGGCCGACGGCCGACGCCACCGCGGCAGCCGGTGGCCCTGGCGTGGCCGGCGCCGGCGGCGGCGGGCGGCGGCGGGTCACCGCCGTGCTGTGGGCACTGCCGGTGCCGCTGGCGCTGGTCACGATGACCGCGCTGGCCGGCGTGGTGCTCGGCCGGGTGTACGCCGGGCCGTTGCTGCCCCGGCTGCTGGCCGGCGCGGCGGTCGGTGCGGTGCTGGTCAGCGTGGCCGCCCGCCGGCTGCCCTCGTGGCTGGTCGCGCCGGTGTCGGTGCTGGCCATGGCGGCCTGGACGGCGTGGTCGCTGCGGCTGGCCGCCGCGCACGCCGAGCTGCCCGGAAGCCTCGCCGAGGTGACCGCGGACGCGGCGCGCAACGGCATCCCCCGGCTGCTCACCGCGATGATCCCGGTGGAGCCGACCCCGGACACGGTCCTGGTGCCGCTGGTGGCGACTTGGCTGGCCGGGCTGACCGGCGCGGAGGTGGCGCTGCGCGCCGGTCGGGTGCTCGCCGGCTACCTGCCACCCGTGGCGCTCTTCGCCGGCGCGCTCTACGTGGTCGGGCCGAACGCCGGGCCGGCACTCTGGCCGACGGTGCTCTTCGTCGCCGCGGCGGCGCTGGGCCTGGCGGTCTCCGCCCGGCCCGCTCCGGGCGCCGGTGACCCGGTGGCCGGGCTGGCGCCGGGCGTGCGGACGGTCGTGCGGCTGCGGCTCGCCGGCGGCGCGGTGGTCGGGGTCGCGGTGGTGGTCGGCCTGGTCGCGCTGCTCGGACCGGCGATCGTCGGGCAGGTCGACGGCCGGCCGGTGGATCCGCGCCGGTACGTCGAGCCGCCGCAGGTAGAGACGCTGGACGAGAACCCGCTGATCCGGATCTCCGGGTGGGCCCTGCACCCGGAGCAGCAACTGCTGGAGGTACGCACGGACCGGACCGGACCGGTGCCGGGCGCGACCGGCGATCCGGCGGGGGCGGCGTCGGCCGACCCGAGCGCCGACCCGGCGGACGGCGGGCCCGAAGCTCCCGCCGAAGACAGCGTGCGGATCCGGCTGGCGGTGCTCAGCGACTACGACGGAGTCACCTGGCGGGTCGGCGCGACGTACCGCAACGCCGGGCGGATCCTGCCGGCCGCCACCCCGGCGCCGGACAGCCGCGTCGAGACCGTCCAGCAGCGGATCACCATCGCCGAGCTGACCGGCCGGCTGCTGCCCGCGGTCGCCACCCCCCGCGAGGTCAGCGGCGCCCGGGTGGCGTACGACCCGGCGACCGGCACCCTGATCCGCCCCGAAGGGCTCACCCCCGGCCTGAGCTACACCGTCACCTCCGCCCGGGAACGCCCGGACAACAACCTGCTCGCCACCGCGAACGTGCCGGCCGGCGAGGCGGTCGCCCGGGTGCTGCGGGTCACCGACGGGGTGCCCGAGCCGCTGACCCGCCTTGCCGGCCAGCTCGCCGAGGAGAACGGCGCCCCGTACGCCCGGGCCGCCGCGATCGAGCAGTTCCTCGCCGAGCACTACCGGATGGTCGCGGACGCGCCGAGCGGGCACGCCTACCCCAACCTGAACTTCTTCCTGTTCGGGCCGCGCAACGGCGGCGGGCAGCGCGGCACCTCGGAGCAGTTCGCCGCCGCGTTCGCGGTGCTCGGGCGGCTGACCGGCCTGCCGACCCGGGTGGTGGTGGGCTTCGAGTCCACCGGGGACGGTCCGGTCCGGGCCGGCGACGCGTACGCCTGGCCGGAGGTGCTCTTCGACGGGCTGGGTTGGGTGCCGTTCAACCCGCTGCCCCAACCCATCCAGGAGCCCCGGCCGGTCGAGGAGGACTTCCGGCCCGCACCGTCGGAGCCACCACCGTCGGAGGTGGCGGAGCCGACGCTGGAACCGACCGCGTCACCGGAGCCGGCCGCCGCGCCCGACGGGTCAGCCGACTCGGGCGGGCTGTCGACCACGGTGCTCGTCGGCGGCGGAACCGGCGGCCTGCTGCTGCTGGTCGGGGCGCTGCTGCTCACCCTGCTCGCGATGCGCCGGACGCTGACCCGGGCCCGGCTGGAACGGGGCGACCCCGGCCAGCGCATCGCCGGCGCCTGGCGGGAGGTCACCGACGCCCTGCGGCTGGCCGGCCAGCCGGTCGGCGACGACCTGGCCGCCACCGAAGTGGCGTCGCGTGCCCGCCGTGCCGTCGCGCCTGTCGCCCCGCCGACGGCCGATCCCGCCACCAGCGGGCCGGTGCCCGCCGTGGACGAGTTGGCCGGCCTGCTCAACCAGGTCGGGTTCGCACCGGGCACCGCCACCCCTGACCAGGCCACCCACGCCGTCGGCATCGCCCGGCGCTACACCGCGGCCCTGCGCGGGACGCGTCCCCGCTGGCGCCGCCTGCTCTGGGCGATCCACCCCGGCCCGCTGCGCTGGCGCCGCTGAGCCCGCCGATCGGCCAGGAGGCGTGGTGTCGTCAGTCGCCCGAGAATCCGGTGAAGTGGATCTGGTCCGGGCGGCCGTCGACGTAGCTCATTACGTACGGGCGGTGGTGGATCAGCTGGTGAGTCGGCGGACGAGTTTGCGCAGGCCGGCCTGCCAGCCGTCGGGATCCTCGGCGCGGCGGCGGGCGTACCCGGCGACCTCGGGGTGCGGCAGGATCAGGAACCGCTCCTCGGCCAGCCCCTCGACGGTCGCCTCGGCGACCTGGTCCGGGGTGAGCACGTCACCGGAGGCGGCGATCACCCGGGCGCCCAGGTGGCCGGCGGCCATCCCGTCGGCGAGCATCGGGGTGTCCACCCCCTGCGGGCAGAGCGCGCTCACCCGGATCCCCCGGTCCCGGTAGGTGATCGACAGCCACTCGGCGAAGCCCACCGCGGCGTGCTTGGTCGCGGTGTAGGGGGCGTCCCCGACGGCGGTCAGCACACCCGCCGCCGAGCAGGTGTGCAGCAGGTGCCCGCCGCCGCGGGCGAGCATCCCCGGCAGCACCGCGCGGGCCGAGTAGACGTGCGCCAGCACGTTCACCCGCCAGGCGCGGTCCCAACCCGCGTCGTCGACCTCGAGCCCGCCGCCGCTGGCCACGCCCGCGTTGGCGCAGAACAGGTCGATGCGCCCGTAGCGCCGCTCGGCGTCGTCGACCAGGGCCCGGACCTGCTCCTCGTCGGTGACGTCGACGGCCGTCGGGTGCACGGCGGGGCCGATGCCGGCGGCGACGGCGCGGGCCGCGTCGGCGTCCAGGTCGGCCAGCACGACGGCGGCGGCGCCCTCGGCGGTGAACCGGCGGGCCAGCGCCGCGCCGATGCCGCCGGCGCCACCGGTGATCACGACAACCCGGTCGGTGAGGTTCACCCTCAGGCCTCCGCTCCGTTGGGGCCCAGCCGGGCGATGAGCGCGCTCAGCGCCGCCGGCCCGCCGGCGGTCAGCTCGGGGGTGGGCAGCAGCGCCAGCACCGGCACGTCGACACCGGCGTCGGCGTAGCGGCGCACCTGCGCCCGGCACTGCTCCGGCGAACCGTGCAGAATCAGCGCGTCGACCACCTCGTCCGGCACGGCGGCGAGGGCGCCGCGCCGGTCGCCGGCCGCCCAGGCCGCCCACATCGGCCCCAGCACCTCGTCGCGGCCGAGCCAGCGGTGGAACGCCGCGTACGCCGGGACGGTGAGGTAGCTGGTGATCATCCGGCGGCCCAGCGCCCGGGCGTGCCCGGCGTCCTCGGTGGGGCAGACGAAGATCCGGGCGGTGACCTCGAAGCCGGGGCGGCGCTGCCCGAGCTCGGTCAGGGCGCGCGGCACGTCCTCGGCGGCCAGCCAGTTGAGGATGACCCCGTCGGCCTCGGCGCCGGCGAGCCGCAGCATGCCCGGGCGCAGTGCGCCGAGCAGGATCGGCGGCGGCACCGCCGGCGGGCGTTCCAGGGTGAACCGGCGGACGGTGAAGGTGTCGTACGCCTGGTCGACGGTCTGCCCGGCCAGCGCGGCGCGCAGGAAGCGCAGCATGTCCCGGCTGCGCCGGAACGGCTCGGCGAACGGCACCGCGTTCCAGTCGCCCACCACC
This sequence comes from Micromonospora sp. NPDC051006, assembly GCF_044456245.1. Classification (NCBI taxonomy): domain Bacteria; kingdom Bacillati; phylum Actinomycetota; class Actinomycetes; order Micromonosporales; family Micromonosporaceae; genus Micromonospora; species Micromonospora sp. NPDC051006. The sequence goes on along the minus strand of NZ_JBITFP010000005.1, from coordinate 189,414 downwards.
ACCGGCGAGGAGGCGCCGATGCCGAGGGCGAAGCGGCCCGGCGCGGTCTCGGCCAGCGCCGCCGCGCTCATCGCGAGCAGCCCCGGCCCCCGGGTGAAGACCGGCGCCACGGCGGTGCCGAGCCGCAGCCCCGGCTGCCAGGCGGCGGCGAGCGCCAGCGGGGTGAACGCGTCGGTCCCGGCGACCTCGGCGGACCAGACGTCGGTGAAACTGGCCCGGTCGAGGGTCGCGTAGACCGCGGCGTGGTCGGCGAGCGGAATCCCGCCCAGCGGCACCGTCATGCCCCATCGCGTCGTCACCCGTCGATACTGCCCGGTAACCTCCGCCCGGAGCAAGATCCCGGCCGAGGCCAAGCCGGGCGGCCCCGGACGGAACCCGGTTTCCCGGTTGCCGGTCGGCCGTGCCGCCGCCGGTGTTACGAATGCCGGGTGAGCTGCGCCGACGCCGGAACGCGCTGACCGTGGCCAACGGGGGCAGGAGCCGCCTGGCACCGACGGCGGGCGATCCGGGGCGGGCCACCTTTCTGGAGCTCTTCTTCGATCTGGTCTACGTCTTCGCGCTGACCCGCATCTCGGCGCGCGCCTTCGAGGACCTCGCCGTCGAGAAGGGCATGGCGCACGGCTGGACCGCGGTCACCGGAGGCGGCAAGACGCTGCTGCTGCTCCTCGCGCTCTGGGCGGTGTGGCAGGGCACCGCCTGGACCACCAGCCGGTACGACCCGCAGCACACCTGGTTGCAGGCCATCGTGATCACCGCGCTGGTGTGCAGCATGGTGATGGGAGTGGCGGTCCCGCGGGCGTTCACCGCCACGGGCGTGATGTTCGCGGTGGCGTACGTGGTCGCGCAGGTGTCCCGGCCGCTGATCCTCATGATCGCCCTCGGCCCGCACCCTTACCGGCGGCTCAAGCTGCGGATGACCCTCATCTACACCGCCACCGGGGTGCTCTGGATCGGCGGCGCGCTGCTGCCCACCAACCCGAAGGTGGTGCTCTGGACGGTTGCGCTCTTCGCCGAATATCTCGCGGCCCGCTGCGGCTGGCCGGTGCCCGGGCTCGGCCGGTCCACCGTCTCGCGCTGGGACATCGCCCCGGAGCACCTGTCCGACCGGTACCAGCAGTTCTTCCTGGTCGCGCTCGGCGAGACGATCCTGGTCGCCGGCTTCGCGTACAGCAAGGGGCCGTACGAGGCCGGCCACGCCGCCGCGTTCGGGCTGGCGCTGGCCACGTCGATCGTGCTGTGGCGGATCTACATGCAGCGGGCCGGGCAGATCCTCGCCGAGGCGGTGAGCAAGGCCCGGCACCCGGCGACGGTCGGCCGGTCCTCGGCGGACACCCATCTGGTGATGGTGATCGGCCTGACCGCCGTGGCGATCGGGTACGAGTTGGTCATCGACCATCCGGTCGAGCGGCTCCCCATGGCCTGGGTGGCGATGGTGATCGGCGGACCGGTGCTCTTCCTGGCCGGCCGGGCCCGCTTCGAGTACGAGGTCTTCAGCCGGGTCTCACCGTCGCGGTGGATCGCGATCCTGGTACTGCTGGCGTCGACGCCGCTGGTGGTGCGCGCGCCAGGGTTGTTCGCCGCCGCCACCGCCCTCGTGGTGCTGATCGCGGTCGCGGTGGCCGACACCCGCCGGGCGCACGGCCGCCCGCCGGAGGCCGCCGCCCCACCGCGCTGAGCATCGAGGTACGACGACCGCGCCGCGGCCCGGATAGTCTCTGCCGGTGACCTTCTCGATCGTCGCCCGCTCCGATGACGGCCAGCTGCACGGCGTCGCCGTCGCCAGCAAGTTCCTCGCCGCCGGGGCACTCGTCCCGGCAGCCGAGGCCGACGTCGGCGCGCTGGCCACCCAGGCCAGCGCCAATCTCGCCTACCGCCCGCAGGGGCTGACCATGCTGCGCACCGGAGTGGCCGCCGCCGACGTGGTGGCCGGTCTGGTCGCCGCCGACGGCGAGCGCGACCACCGGCAGCTCGGCGTGGTCGCCGCGACCGGCCCGGGCGCCACCTGGACCGGCCCGAAGTGTCACGACTGGGCCGGTGGCCAGGCCGGCGACGGTTGGGCGGCGCAGGGCAACATCCTCACCGGGCCGCAGGTGGTCGACGCGCTGCGCGACACCTGGCTGGCCGGCTCGACGCTGCCGTTCCCGCAGCGGCTGCTGGCCGCCCTGCGCGCCGGCGACGAGGCCGGCGGCGACCGGCGTGGCCGGCAGAGCGCCGGCCTGCTGGTGGTGCGGCGCGGCGGCGGCTACGGCGGCGGCAGCGACGTCGTGGTCGACCTGCGCGTCGACGACCACCCGGACCCGGTCGCCGAGCTCGACCGGCTGCTGGCCGTGCACAGCCTGCTCTTCACCCGGCCCGACCCGGCCACCCTGCTCGACCTCACCGGCGCGCTCGCCGCCGAGGTGGGCGCGCTGCTCGCCGCCCTCGGTCACCAGGACCCGGCCGGCCCGGAGCAGGCGCTGGTCTCCTGGGCCGGCATGGAGAACCTGGAGGAGCGGCTGGTGCCGGGGCGCATCGACCCGGTGGTGCTGGAGCACCTGCGCCGCACCGCCCCGCACGTGCCGGCGCCGCGCTCCGCCAGCTGACCGCCGGGCCGCCGGCGCCCTTACAAGATCCATATCACTGCCGCCGACCCTCGCGTGATCGGGCCCGTTCCCCGACCGTCCTTTGTGGAATGCGAGCATGGCCCATATGGATATCTACGAGGACGCCCGCACGGTGTCGCGGGCCGACCTGGCCGCCTGGCTGCGTCAGCTGGCCAACCAGTTGGAGTCTGACGGACGGGTCTACTACGGCGCCGCCGGCGCGGTCGCGGTCGCGGACAAGGTGCGATGCGAGCTGGAGATCGAACGCGAGAGCGAGACGGAGTTCTCCGTCGAGATCGAGTTCTCCTGGACCCAGCCCGCGCCCGTGAAGGCGGCGGACGAGGAGAAGACGGCGAAGGACGACGACGCGGCCGAGGAGCAGGACGCCGACGAGGCCCCCGAGGCGACGCCGCAGGCGTGACCGCCCGGCGACGCTGGCCACCGCCTTCGGTGGCTGCCGCTCGCCGTTGGCTGGACCGCAGCGGTGGCCGAATAACATCGAGGAATGGCAGCAGAACCGAAGACGGAAAAGAGCCAATCCAAGGCCTGGGCGTGGCCGGTCGGCATCCTGCTCGGTCTGGTGATCGGCATTCCCCTGCTCGGTCCGGCAGGCGGGGTGGCCTTCGGCATCGCCATCGGCATCGCCTTCGCGATCGCCTTCGGCGCGACCCGGAGCAGCGCTGAAGGGCAGACCGACGGTGGCGCCTCGCAGGGCGGCCACGACGCCGGGCAGGGTGGCGGGGCATAGTCGCCACCGCCCCCGGAGCGGTGGCGTCGGGGGCCGATCCCGAGCCGTGCCGGCGACCGGCCCGGCCCGGAACGCGGTGGGTGCGGGCCCCACCGCGAGATATAGTGCAGCCATGGAGATCACCAGGCTGTCCACCGCCGCGACCGCGCGAGCTACCCGCTCGACGGTCGCCGCCGCCTGATCTCCTGACTCCCGCCGGCGACCGGAAACGGTCCGACGGCGCCGTACGTCCTCTTTGCCACCACCCGCGCCCACGCGGACCTTTCCGGTCTTCCTGACCCGAAAGGCCCTCCTGCCGTGAACCCGCAAACGATCATCGACACCTTCGTGGACTTCTACCGCGAGCGCGGACACCTGCTGCTGCCCGAGAGCTCGCTTATCCGGCCGTCCGACGATCCGGTGCTCTTCACCAGCTCCGGGATGCACCCACTGACCCCGTACCTGGAGGGACGCCCACACCCGCTGGGCGACCGCCTGGTCAACGTCCAGCGCTGCCTGCGCACCACCGACCTGGACGAGGTCGGCGACCCCACTCACCTGACCGTGTTCCAGATGCTCGGCTCGTGGTCGCTGGGTGACTACGACGGCCCGCAGAGCCTGCGGTGGGGCTACCACCTGCTCCGCGACGGCTTCGGCGTGAACCGGGACCGGCTGTACGCGACCGTGTTCGGCGGCGACGAGCAGGTGGGACCGGACGACGGCTCGCTGGCGGTCTGGCAGGAGCTCGGCGTGCCGGTGGAGCTGACCGGGCCGGAGAACTGGTGGTCCAACGGACCTACCGGACCGTGCGGACCCGACTCGGAGATCTTCGTCTGGACCGGCGAGGCCCCACCGAGCGGCACCCCCACCACCGATGACCGGTGGATGGAGGTGTGGAACCACGTCCAGATGCGCTACCACCGCCACGATGACGGCCGGTTGACCCCGCTGGCCCAGCCCAACGTCGACACCGGGATGGGTCTGGAGCGCATGGAGATGGTGCTGCGGGGCGGACGCTCGGTCTTCGAGGGCGAGGGCTTCGGCCCGTGGGTCCGTGCCGTCACGGACCTGTGGCGTCCGGACGAGCACTCGCTCCGGCGCGTCTGCGACCACCTCCGGTCCAGCGTCGTCGTCGTGGCCGACGGCGTACGGCCGTCGAACACCCGACACGGGTACGTGCTGCGCCGGCTGGTCCGGCGGGTGCTCACCATCCTGTGGCGGGACGATTCCACGCGTACCCTGTCGGACCTGCCGACCGAGCCGATCACGCACACGCTGGACTGGTTCCGGCTGGGCGTCGACGTCGGCGAGCTGCGCGGCCTGCTGCGCGAGGAGGAGCGGCGGTTCCGCGAGTTGCTGCGTCGCGGTCGCCCGGTCGTCGCCCGCCAGTTGTCCGGCGGGCCGCTCACCGAGGACGACTACCGCTACCTGCACGACACGCACGGCCTCCCTCGCGACCTCGTCGAGGGGTTGGCGGCCGAGGCGCGGTGACCCGCGCGACGATCCGTCGTCGCCGTGCCGCACCCCGTGCGGCGACGACGGAGTCGCCGACTACGCCCGGTCCCAGACGCCGGTGGCCGCGGCGTCCTTGGCGTAGTCGGCGAAGTCGCGCGGCGGCCGGCCCAGGGCGCGCTGCACCCCGTCGGCCACCTGGGCGTTGCGGCCGTCGAGGACGGTCGTGAACAGGTACGTCAGCAACTCGACCACCTCCGCCGGCGCACCCTCGGCGGCCAACGCCCCCGCGTACTCCTCGACGGAGACCGGGACGAAGTCGATACGCCGGCCGGTCGCCCGGGCGATCTCGTCGACCGCGTCGGCGAAGGTGAGCAGCCGCGGCCCGGTCAACTCGTAGATCTGCCCCGCGTGTCCGCCTCCGGTCAGTGCCGCCACCGCCACCTCGGCGATGTCGTCGGCGTCCACGAACGGCTCGGGCACGGTCCCCACCGGGAGAACCACCTCACCGCCCGACACCGGCTCCCGCAGGTAGTCCTCGCTGAAGTTCTGGCTGAACCAGCTCGACCGCAGGATCGTCCACTCGACCCCCACGGACCGGATCAGCTTCTCGGCAGCCTGGGCCTCCTCCTCACCCCGCCCGGACAGCAGCACCAGCCGGGTGACCCCGGATGCCACCGCGAGATCGGCGAACGCGCCGACGGTCTCGGGGGCGCCCGGCACGGCGAGGTCCGGGTAGAAGGACACGTACACGGCACCGACGTCGCGGAGCACCGGCGCCCAGGTCGTCCGGTCCGTCCAGTCGAAGGGCTGCGCGGCGGACCGGGAACCGACCCGCACCGGCACTCCCCCGGCCCGCAGTCGCGGTACGACGCGACGGCCGGTCTTGCCCGTGCCGCCCAGGACCAGGATCGTCTTCTGCTCTCGCGCGTTCGTCATAGGAACCATTGAAGTGCGGGCCGGTGAGACTGCACATAGCCAGGACGCGCACCTTTGTGTTCACTCGTCTACGTGGATGCTGTCTCCGGTCTGCTCGACGGACCCCGGGCGCAGGGCGCGTTCCTGCTCCGTTCGATTCTGACCCCGCCCTGGTCGATGGCCATCAAGGACGAGGCGCCCCTCACCCTGGTGGCCGTCGTCCGAGGCGACGCCTGGATCGTTCCCGATGAGGGCGCGGCCGCACGGCTCGGCCCAGGGGACGTGGCGATCATCCGGGGCACCGGCCCGTACACCGTCGCCGACGACCCGGCCACGGTGCCGCAAGTGATCATCCATCCGGGCCAGCGCTGCACCACCCCCGATGGCCAGGAACTGTTCGAGATGACCCAGTTGGGCGTACGGACCTGGGGCAATGGCCTGGACGGTCCGACGATCCTGCTCACCGGCACGTACACGATGCAGGGTGCGGTCGGCCAGCGGCTGCTGGGCGCGCTGCCGCCGCTGGTGGTCGTGCGGCGCGACTCCTGGGACTCCCCATTGGTCCCGCTGCTGGCCACCGAGATCGTGAAGGACGACCCCGGTCAGGAAGCGGTGCTCGACCGCCTACTCGACCTGCTGCTGATCGCCACGTTGCGGGAGTGGTCCGCCCAACCCGGGGCCAAGGCCCCTGCCTGGTACACGGCACACGGCGACCCCGTGGTCGGCAAGGCCCTGCGGCTGCTGCACAACAACCCTGCCCAGCCCTGGACCGTGGCGTCCCTGGCTGCCCAGACCGGGGTCTCCCGGGCCGCGCTGGCCCGCCACTTCACCGCGCTGGTCGGTGAGCCTCCCATGTCGTACCTCACCGAGTGGCGGCTGGCCCTCGCCGCCGACCTGCTCCGCGAGCCGGACGCCACAGTCGGTGCGGTCGCCCACCGCGTCGGCTACGGCAGCTCCTTCGCCCTGAGCACCGCCTTCAAACGCCGCCGTGGGGTGAGCCCCCGACAGCACCGGCTCGCCGCCGGTGCTTAGCTTTCAACATCTGTGAGCGGAGATCCGGCGCGCGACCGTCACGGCACCCTTCGCAGCTCGCGGCACGTCCGACCGAATTCGCCTTGTCGTCCTTCCGGCCCGTATCTACTGTGCGGTGATGCGCTCGCGACTGCTGACGGTGACCTACGACGCGCACGACCCTGCTCGCCTGGCGAAGTTCTGGGCCGACCTGCTCGGCCGGCAGATCGTCGAGGACGCCCATGGGGTGTTCCTGCCTGGCACGGACACCCAGCTCAGCCTCCGGTTCGTCCCGAGCCGCGCGGAGCAGGTAGGGCCGAGGCGCACCATGCACCTGCATCTGACCAGCGCCGGCCCGACGGATCAGCACCAGACGGTGGCGACGGCACTGGAACTCGGCGCCGACCACCTCGACGTCGGGCAGCGCCCTGAGGAGGGACACATAGTCCTGGCCGACCCCGAAGGCAACGCATTCTGCGTGATCGAGCATGGCAACACCTTCCTCGCCGGGTGCGGTTTTCTCGGGGAAGTCGCCTGCGACGGCACCCGGGAGGTCGGCCTCTTCTGGAGCCGGGCGCTGGGCTGGCCGCTAGTGTGGGACCAGGACCAGGAGACGGCAATCCAGTCGCCGCACGGCGGCACCAAGGTCGCGTGGGGCGGCCCGCCCGTGACCCCGAAAGAGGTGCGGAACCGGCAGCGCTTCGATCTTGCCCCGGTCGGTGGCGACCAGCAGGCGGAGGTCGATCGACTGGTTTCCCTCGGGGCCACTCGGCTGGAGGTCGGTGCGGACGGCGCCGTCGTGCTGGCCGACCCCGACGGCAACGAGTTCTGCGTGACGGCGAAATGACCACGGGGCCGCCTGGCCCCCTGCGCGTCACCGCGACTCGCTGCCGATCATCGCCTGGTGCCGCCCGCCGCGGTCACGGGCGGATCACCGCCCGCCGGCCGCGCAGCTCACCCCGCTCGAGCATGCGGTGCGCCTCCCCCGTCGCCGACAACGGCAGCGGCAGGATCTCGCGCGGGGCCATCCGCCCGTCGGCGAGCAGCCGGTTCACCATGCCGGCGGCCTCGGCCAACTCCGCGACGGTGGCGCGGGAGATCGCGAAGCCGATGACGGCGCGGTCGTACTGGTAGAGCGCGCCGGCCGGCACCACCGGCCGGGAGGCGCCCCCGGCGAACAGCACGATCCGTCCGCGTAGGGCGAGCAGGTCGAGCACCGACTCCACGTCGTTGCGCCCGGCCGTGTCCAGGTACACGTCGACGCCGTCGGGGCAGGCCGATCTCAGCCGGTCCACGAGGTCGGGGGCGCGATAGTCGAGCACCTCGCTGGCGCCGTTGCGCCGGCAGTAGTCGGCGTCCGCCGCCGAGGCGGTCGCCACGACGCGGGCACCGGCCGTGGCGGCGAGGGCCACCAGCGCCGCCCCGACGTTGCCGGCGCCACCGGCGACGACCACGGTCTCCCCGGGCCGGAGCCGGCCGTGGACGAACAACGCCAGGTAGGCGGTGGCGGCCGGGTGCACCACGGTCACCGCGGTGGCCGGCTCGACGCCGGCGGGCAGCCGGTAGAGCCGGTCCACCGCGACCACGGCCTGCTCGGCGGCGCTGCCCTGCCGTCCGTCGTGCCCCAGGCTGTTGCACCAGACCAGGTCTCCGGGGCGGAAGCCGGCGACGCCCGGGCCCACCTCGGCCACCCGGCCGACCAGGTCGCGGCCGACCACGAAGGGCCACGGCAGCGGCGTGGGATAGGCCCCGGAGCGTACGAAGGTGTCGACGGGGTTGACGGTGGTGGCGACCACGTCGACCAGGACATCGGTCGGGCCCGGGCGGGGTGCCGGCAGCTCGCCGAACCGGATGTCGGCGGCGGACCCGGGACGCTCGATGTACGCGGCTCGCATGCCCTCATTCTGGTCGGCATCCCGACGGCCCGGCGCTCCGACCCGGAATGTGAAAGGCGCCGGACCGATGCAGAACACCAGGTCAGGGCCTTTGCCGCCGGCCCACCGTGCGGCACGCGAGCCCGGGAACGCGCGGGCGCCCTCGCGTCGAGGGCACCCGTTTCGCTCGGTGCGTCAGGCCTCTGCCCGGACGGCCGGGCCCGCCGCCCGCTCCCCCGTGACGCGGCGGCGCCGGGTCGGCAGCCCGAGCGTCGGGTTGGCCACGCCCCAGGCGGCGCCCTTGCAGACCAGCTCCTTGTAGACGGCGGCGAGGCGTCCGGTCAGGACCGCCTGCACGGCGCGGTCGTCGGCGGTGACGTACTGGATCAGCCCCTCCTTGCGGCCCAGCGAGATGCACTGGTTGAAGTAGCGGATCGGCGTGTTCGGGAGCTTCCCGCCGGTCAGGCGCGCCGCGATCGCGTCGGCGGCCTGCCACGCGGCCGGAGTTCCCGAGGCGCACGACATCCGCAGCGGCTTGTCTCCGGGGCCCATCGCCATGGCCGCGTCGCCGATGGCGTACACGTCCGGGTGCGAGACCGAGCGCATGGTGCCGTCGACCACGATCTGGCCGGTGCCGGTGACCTCCAGGGCGGTCGCCTTCGCGATCGGGTGGACCGCGAAGCCGGTGGCCCAGACGGTGACCGCGGCCGGGATGGCCTTTCCGTCGGCGGTGGTGACGTGGCCGGCTTCGACGCCGGTGACGGCGGCGTGCTCGTGCGCGGTGATCCCGAGCTTGTCGAAGACCTTCCGCAGATGCGCGCGGCCCTTGGGCGAGAGCCAGTCGCCGAGGCCGCCGCGGGCGGCGAGGGCGACGTCGAGGTCCGGGCGGGCCTCGGCGATCTCGGTCGCGGCTTCCACGCCGGTGAGCCCGCCGCCGACGACGACCACGGTCTGCCCGGCGTCGAGTCGGGCCAGGCGCTCGCGCAGCCGGCGCGCTCCAGGGCGGCTGGCGATCTCGTAGGCGTGCTCGGCGGTCCCGGGAACGCCCTGGGCGTTCCAGCCGCTGCCGAGGGCGTAGACGAGCGTGTCGTAGGCGAGTTCCTCGGCGCCGTTCGCGTCGACGACGGCGACGGTCCTGCGGTCGACGTCGACACCGGTGATCTTCCCGAGCCGGAATTCGACGCCGGTGCCCGAGAACATCTCGCGGAATGGCCGGGGCTTGAGGTCCTGGCCGGTCGCCAACTGGTGCATGCGGACGCGTTCGACGAAGTCGGGCTCGGCGTTGACGAGGGTGATGGCGACGTCCTCGCGGCGGAGCCGCTTGGCGAGACGGCCGGCGGCGATGGCTCCGGTGTATCCGGCTCCGAGGACGATGATCCGGTGCTGCATTTCGCTGCTCCTGTCTGCGCGGGATTGCCCTTTGAACCGGGCGGCCCGCCGTTTCCTGACAGCAGCGCGATGTGAAGCAGCTCACGTAGGGGTCAGAAGGCCCGGAACAGGGGCTCCCCGTGCTCGGCGGCCGCCCAGTGCGCGGTCGCGCGTGCGAGCTTGTCGGGATTGACCTGGTTGCGGCACGCCGCGATCCCCTCGGCGGTGACCTCCAGGCACATGACGCCGACGACCCGGCCGTCCACGACGGCCAGGACGGCGGGGTCGCCGTTGGCGGTCCAGGCGTAGATCTCGACCTCGCCGCCGAGCAGGGCGCGCTTGGCCTCGCCGGGCTTGAACAGGCCCCGCAGGAACTTCGCGACCGCGACGGCGCCCTCGATCGCCCGGGCACGGGCCGGCACCTTCCCACCGCCGTCGCCGACCGAGACGGCGTCCGCGGTGAGCAGGCGTACCAGCGGCTCGATCCGGCCGCTGGTGGTGGCCGTCATGAACTCCTCGACGATCCGCCGGGCGGTGGCCTTGTCGATCTCGGTGCGGGCCCTGCCGTCCGCGATGCGCCTCTTGGCACGGTGCAGGATCTGCTGGCTGCCGGCCTCGCTGATGTCGAGGATCTCGGCGATCTCCCGGTGCGGGTAGTCGAAGGCCTCCCGCAGCACGTACACCGCCCGCTCGTTGGGCGAGAGGCGCTCCATGAGGGTGAGGACCGCGTACGAAACCGTTTCGCGCTGCTCGGCGGAGTCGGCCGGGCCGAGCATCGGGTCCCCGCCGAGCAGCGGCTCGGGAAGCCACTCGCCCACATAGGTCTCGCGGCGCGCCCGCGCGGAAGTGAGCTGGTTGAGGCACAGGTTGGTGAGGGCCTTCGTCAGCCAGGCCTCGGGGACCTCGATGCGGTCGACGTCGACAGCCTGCCAGCGCAGGAACGTCTCCTGCACGGCGTCCTCGGCCTCCACGGAGGAGCCGAGGAGACGGTAGGCGATGGCCTCCAGGCGGGGCCTGAAGGCCTCGAACCGGTCGACGTCGTTCGCCGTCAAGGGCACGGCTGGATCTTAGCCCGCGCGGCGCTGAGTCGAGCCCGCGTGCGCCCGACGGCGCGGTGCGGGCCGGTAAGTTGCCGGCCCGCACCCACCGGGTTCACCCTGTCCGGAGCCCCTGTTTCAGCGGATCCTCTACCGTCCCGCGACAGCTTGGGTCACCCCACCTCCGCCTGGTGGGTCAACGGACCAGGCGTGCGAACCTCCGCAGCTCCTCGGTGAGGGTTTCTGGTTGCTCGAACGCGGCGAAATGGCCACCACGGGCGACCGTGTTGAAGTAGACGAGTTTGGACTTGTAGACGCGCTCGGCCCAGATTCTCGGAGTTGGGATGATCTCGCGGGGAAAGACCGTGAACCCGACTGGGACCGCGAAGTCATCGGCCGTGCCGGCGGCCCGCGCGTCCTCCCAGTAGATCCGGGCCGAGGAGGCGGCGGTGCCAGGCAGCCAGTACAGCATGATGTCGTCGAGCATCCGGTCGACACCGAGGACCCGTTCGGGATTGCCGTCGCTGTCGGTCCACTCCATGAACTTCTCGTAGATCCACGCCGCCTGCCCCACCGGGGAGTCGGTCAACGCATACCCCACCGTCTGGGGGCGGGTGGATTGCTGGTAGATGAAGCCGGCGCCGTCGTCGAAGAATCGCTGCAGCTTGTCCAGCGCTTCCTGCTCTGGTGGCGTCGGCGGGTCGCTGACCGGGGGCTGGAACACGGGGAAGAAGTTGAGGTGGATCCCGGCGAGTCCGGCGGGCCCGAGCTTGGCGAGTTCGTGCGTCACGGAGCCGCCCAGGTCGCCGCCCTGTGCGAGCCAGCGACGGTAGCCGAGCCGGGACATGAGTACCGCCCAGGCTCTGGCGGTGCGTTGGATGTTCCACCCGGTCGTGGCCGGCTTGTCGGAGAACCCGAAGCCCGGTAGGGACGGCACCACGACATGGAACGCGTCCGCGGCGCTCCCGCCGAACGCCGTCGGATCGGTCAACGGCCCGATCATGTTGAGGAACTCCACCACCGAACCCGGCCAGCCGTGGGTCAGCACCACCGGTATGGCACTGGAGTGGCGGGAACGTACGTGCAGGAAATGGATCCCCAACCCGTCGATCTGGGTGCGGAACTGGCCGAACCCGTTCAGCCGCGCCTCGACCCGACGCCAGTCGTACCGCGTCCGCCAGTACTCGACAAGGCCGCGTACCCGCTCCAGCGGCACGCCCTGGGACCCGTCGGGGACGGTCTCCCGCTCCGGAAACCGGGCCGCCGCCAACCGCCGCTGCAGATCGCGCAGCGCGCTGTCCGGCACCGACAACTGGAACGGTGTCACGTCGGTTGTGGCCGCCGGCAACGTCGCCCCGGGCTCGGCAGACGCCGGGGATACCGCTGTTCCCACCACCCCGAGCGGGCCTGCGACGGCGCCGACCGTGGCGGCCCCGCGCAAGACGGTGCGTCGGGTCAGGCCACGCGTATCTTCGTTCAGCACAATTCCTGCCTTCCCTTGTCGAGTGATCGGCAAGGATCGACGGCCTGCGGTGATGGTCGCGATAAGGCCAGATTGCGACTCGACCGGGCACCGTAGCGCGTCGAATGCCTGCGTCCGGTCACCGTCGCAGCCCTGGAGGGAAGTCACCAACGATTCGATGGCCCTGGAATCCGGCGTCGCCGTCGGCACCTCACCCGGGATCCGGCCAGCCCCGCCCGCGCCCCGGACCAGCCGTGACCAGCACGCTGGCCAGCGGCGTTCGCCGGTACAACACCCGGCGCCCGGAACGCCACGACATCACCAGGCCATTGCGGCGCAGCACCGACAGGTGGAAGCTCACCGACGGTGCGCTCTGACTGAGTTCACGGGCGAGGTCGGTGGTCGACTTCGGCAGCGTCAGACAGCTGAGGATCGCCGCGCGGCTGTGACCCAGCAGCGCACCCAGCGCGTCGTCGTCGTAGTCGGCGTCCCGCGAATCGCCTTCCCACAGCGTGCCAACTCCTCGGCAGGCATAGATGAGGCTCGCCGGTCGGTCGGGGCTCTTGTCCACTACCAGGTTCGGCCACGCGAAGACCGACGGCACCAGCACGAGCCCGTCACCAGCCAGGTCATGTTCCACCGAGTGTCGGGGCTTGTCGATCCGCAGGAACTCACCACGCACGCTGATCTCCGGGTGCAAACTCGACAGCAGCGCGTCGACACCACCGCCGGTCAGCCGGCCAGCCCGGTACGCGACATCATCCTCCAGCACCGCGCGTAGCTCCCGCCAATGCGGTTCGATCGCCACCGACCAGTACCGCCACAGCTCGTCGGCCAACCGTCGCGCGCCAGCCGCCCCTTCGGCAACCAACGCCTGGGCCGGCGCCGGCATGGGCTCCCGCTCCCACACCGCCGCCAGGTCGGCACGGATTCCCGGAACGGGCGACTCGGCAACCAACCGCAGCTGATCGTCGATGGTGCTGGCGCCGGTGGCCGCCACGAACAGGAAATCCGCCACGTACGCACTCGCCGGCACCACCGCGCCCAACAACGCCATGTCCACCGCGCGTAGGCCGTCCCACGTCGCCGCCAACCAGCCCTGGTGCAGCGGCGACACCCGCCCCGACGACAGTTGGTACAGGCTCTCGATCACCTCGGCGAGCGGCGAGAACGCAAGTCGCATCCTCGCCACATCCGCCAGACCCATCCGCAGCCGGATCACACCGCCAGCCTAGGCGTTCGCGGACGCTCGCCCCTCGCCCGAACGCCCGCGCTCTGAGTCACCCGGTACGTCGAATATCGTGCCGCCGCCGCGTCCACTCCTTAAGAGAGCCGGGCCCTAGCCGGAGGTCAGGGCCTAAGCCGGCCGATGTCAGTCGAGGACCGTCGCCGAGCGCCCTTCGTCGACCGTGTACGCGCCTGCGGAGATCGCGCCGAGGCTCGTGGGGTTGAGGGTCAGCGAGACGACGCCGCCGGGCAGTACGCGCGAGCTCTCTTCGACGGTTGCGAACGTCGCGGGCGTCGATCCGTCCGGGAACAGGCGCTTTCCCGTGCCGACGATGACCGGGTATTGGAGCAGCCGGTAGACATCGACGAGTCCTGCCTGATGCAGCGTCTGCACGAGTTTCCAGCTTCCGTGAACCTGGAGTTCCTTGCCGGGAAGCTCCTTGAGGCGGCGTACCTCGTCGACCGGGTTACCGCGTAGGACCGTCGTCGGGTTCCAATCGGCTTCATCGTCGGTCAGCGTAGAGCTGACGACATACTTCGGCAGCGTGTTGAGCTTGGTGGCGATCAGGTTGTCAGGTTCGGTGACCTTCGGCCAGTACCCGCCGAGCAGGCCGAAGCTAGTACGGCCAAAGAGGAACGCGTCGGCCTCACGGAACCAGCTCTCGACGACCTCGTTGGTGTGCGTCGAGCCGTGCGGAACGAGCCACCCACCGCGGTCGAAGCCGCCGGAGCGGTCCTCGTCGGGATTTCCGGGTCCCTGCATGATGCCGTCGAGACTGACGAAGATGTTGACGCTGAGTAGCACGGTTTTCCTCTGAATTCGGGTCGCGGACAGCCGGCCAGGGTTGGCTGGCAGACGGACGCTAGCTTCCGGGCCCAGGGTGGGTCTTGTACAGGAACGACATCGCGGCAAAGCGGCCCGCCTGCAGCTCGCGTGCGGTGCACCCGACGTAGCGACGCAGCGCATGCGCGAGGTGCGCTTGGTCGAAGTACCCCAACGTCTCGACGACTGTGCGCCAGTCAAGGCCGTCACGCAGCATCGTGGCTGCGGCGTTCGCGCGGTCGATCTGCCTTACGGCGGTTCGCGATAGTCCAATGATCGCTCGGTAGCGACGCTGCAGGGTTCGCTCGGTCGGGCTGGCTCCGGGATGCTCGGCGACCCGCTCCTCGTTCCCGAGATGCGATCGCACCAGCAGACCCGCGTCCTGCAATCGCCGGACGAAGTGCTCGACGTTCTCGAACGTCGGTACCTCCCAGCTTTCGCCGCCGATGACGATCCTGCCCGATTCCGTCACGGGGAACGGCACGTATCCATCGACGATCGAGGCGGCAGGATGCGGCCGAAGAACCACGCCGAATGCGAACCGGACCCCGAGGAACTCGGTGCCAGACGGGACCGGTGCCGTAGTCGCCCTCGTCTCCGGCCCGCGCAGGCTGGCGAGTAGGCGTCCCTGCGCCCGCGAGAGGATCAGATGCCAGCAGGTGCGTGCTGCGGACGTCATCGTCTCCTCCGCGTCAGAGCGGGTGCGCCACACGCGGTCGACGAGGCTCACGTCGATCTCGGTGTCGCGATGCTCGAACCGCAAGGCCATGGCCTCCTCCGTCGTCAATCTGCCGGGGTTACGGGCAGGGGTCGTTCCGCTGTCGTCATCACCATCGGCAGCGTGGTCCGGGGTCAACGGAGTCCGGCCACCGACCTTCGACCCGGAGATTGACAAGCAGCGCCACGCGGTCGAGTGCGGCATCAACCGGCTCGAGCGCAACCGTGCGGTGGCCACCGCTTCAACAAACTCGCCGTGCGCCACCCGGCCACCGTACAGATCGCTGCGATCAACGACTGGCGCCAACCGATTTCGACACAGGCCCTAATCGTCCTGAACGCCGGCTCGCCACCCAGGCCAACTCGGCCGGCCGTTCATCTACAGTTGCCCCGTACGCCAACGAACGAGACGACAAGTGAGACGAAGGCACTAGACGATGCCATTTCGGCATCGGGTAACTCGCCACCGAACTCCACCCACAGCCAGTTCTGGTCGATCACGTCGGGCGGGACACCGCCTTCGTCGACGGGCACCAGCAATGACCGGCCGTTGGCCGGACCTCCAACGCACGGCACGTCGACCTTCTCCCACATGCCCCGATCATTAGACGGCCGTCCTGATCACAGGCGATTTCGCAATTCCCGGTAGGGGCGCTCACCCTGCCCGCCCCTACCGGCGAGCCGTCTGGGTATGGCTGACACAGCCGACCGGGAGCTCTGCCGGTCCGCTCTCGCACGGTCAACGGCCGGATGGCCGCCCGGTCATGCGCTCCGCGAACTGCCGTAGCTTCTGCTGGGTGCTCGGCTTCGCCGCTTGGCGTCGCCCGCGTTCGATCATTTTGCGGCCCTGAGGGCTGTTCAGGAATCCTTTGATTCGTTGGCCAACCGATGTCATGACCTGCCCCTTCCGTGCTCGTCACCTATCCGGTGGTGCCGCGGTCGCTTCGCTCTGTGTCACCCGTGAACTCCAGGGGTTCGGATCCTCACCCGACACCACGTGCGAGCGGGACCTGACCAGCACAAATTCGGTCGGGGACGGGCGGGCCGATGACCCACCCGCCCACGGCACCCTGTCACAGGGCCCAGGCTCTTACCGCCGGCGGCGGCTGGGCTCGGGGATGTTCGCCTCGATCTCCTCGTGACGGACCTGCTCATCGATCGGCTGGTCCTCGACCACCTCGTTCTTGGCCAGGTGGACCCGCTCGACGGGCACCCGGTCCTTGGCCACCACGGGACGTTCGGCGCGCAACTGCATCTCCTGCTCCGCCGCGCCCATCTCGGCGCGAACGTCACCCGCACCCGCGGCGGTGATCGGCTCGCGCTCGACGTACACCTCATCGTGCTCGACCGGCACGGTGGTGTGAACGTCCTCGGTGACCACGTTCTTGCGCAGTACCGCCTTGCCAGCGGGCTGGCTTTCCGTGCCCACCCGCAGCCGCTCCTCAGAGCGGATCAGTTCCTCACGGCTCTGCGAGGTCTGCTGCGGCTGCATCCGGTAGTACGCGTACAGCTGCGCGGTCTGCTCCGCGTTGAGCGGCGTATTCGTGCCACGTGGCACACTCGGGGCGTTCTGAACGGTTGCCTTGTCGTAGGCAACCTTCAGCCGCCCGTCCTGCATCTGCGCGTTGCCCAGCGGGGCCATCGGCTCCTGGCCACCACCAGTGTGCACGCTGACCCAGGCAGGGTGGCCCGCAGTGGCCCATACCTGGCCGACACTGCCGATCTTGGTATCCGCCTGGTCCTGGACGTCCTGGTCAAACAGCGAACGCACCTGCTGTTCTGTGAGTTGCACGGGTCGTCCTCCTTTCGCGTGTAACCCCTGCGTACCCGACGGCCCCCCGGCCATTCACCGCCCCGGGCCCGCGTGGGTTGCCATACAAGTCCACCGATTCGGTGCATGGCTCAAGCGTGCGGGTCAGACAATCAAGGCTCTACGGGCACGTTGGGTCCAAGGAGCGATCATGGCGCGCAAGAGCACTTCAAGCATCCGACAAGCGCTGGTCCTTGCTTTCGCGGTGGGGGCGTTGACCGGGGCGGCGGGCGCGCTGATGCTGCGGCGTCACAGGCAGGGAAGCGACATTCCGGCGGGTGACGCCGCCGGCCATCTAAGCGACACTGCCTTCCCGTCTCCGGTCGAACGTTCCGACGGATTCTCGCAGGGCTCGTTGGCCGCGTCAGCGGTGCAGCAAGGCTGACGCGGCCATCCTGGAGCACCAGTCGAACGTGGCCGACCAGGTCACCCGTCGGCGTCTCTGGCCATTACAGAACGCGAGAACAAGTGGGGGCACTCATGGCAGACAAACCCGGCGGCAGCCCCGGCGCTGCCTCTGCTGACACCCCGGTCCCTGAGCTGGTGCAGCGCGCCACGGACCAGATCACCCGCCTGGTCCGGGACGAGCTGACGATGGCCCGTGCGGAGATGACGGCGAAGGGCAAACGCGCAGGCGCAGGCGCCGGGTTGCTCGGTGGTGGCGCCACGCTCGGGTTCTACGGCGGCGGCGTCCTCGTCGCCGCAGTCGTGCTGGCCCTGGGCGCGGTCATTCCGGATGCGCTGGCCGCGGTCATCGTCGCCGTCATCCTGCTCATCGCCGCAGCGGTAGCGGCGCAATGGGGAAAGAAGCAGGTCACAAAGGCCATGCCACCCACACCGACGGAAACCAGGGACAGCGTGCGGGCAGACACCGAGACGATACGCGGCGCGGCGGGTCGGAGGCAGCCATGAGCACGGCAAACGCAGCCAACGACCCGGACAAGACGCGGCAGGACATCCAGCACACACGCGCGGAGCTGGGAGATACCGTCGCCGCTCTGGCCGCCAAGACCGACGTCAAGACCCGCCTGCACACCAAGGCCACCACAACCGCCGGCGGACTCCGGCAGCGCTTGACCACGGTCAGTCAGTCCGTGAGGACCTCGGCAGCCCAGAGGTTCGCCACGGTCAGGCAGAACACCTCCCAGCGGGCCGCGGTTGCGAAGCAGAAAAGCCTTCAAGCCGTGGCCCGAGTGCGAGCCTCGGCGGCCGCCGGCACGCAGGCCCCCGGTAAGGCCGGGTCCGCCGCGATCACCTCCGCGCGTGCCGCGACAGCGAAGGTCGGCGCCGCCGTGCGCGCGAAACCCGTTCCGGTCGTCACGGCCGCCGGTGCCGCAGCCGTCATCACCGTCGTGGCCTACGGGCGCCGCCGGACGAGATGACCACCGGCGCGCAGGGACGGTCAACAACGGGTCTTCGAAAGGCATGGAGACGACCTGTGACCTGCGGCGGAGTGCTTGTGGCAGAAGGTCAGCCGCCAAAGGAGAGCCAGCGAAAGCCGGCGGCGTCGACCACCGCCCGTTCCCGGTCGGTGAGCGGCGCCCGCCCGGTCGCCTTGCGGATCAGCGTCAGCCGGTCCCAACCCAGCTCGACCGGGACCGGTCGCCCACCGGCGAGCAGCTCGGCGACCACCTCCGCGGCGGCCGGGGTGAGCCACGGCGCGCGGTGCAGCGCCGCGGCGAGGTCCAGGCCGTGCACACCGACCTCCACCACCCGGGTACGCAGGAACTCGGTGAGACTCATCGCGTCGCCGTGGCGGGTGCGGACCACCCGGTCGGCAGGCGCGACGGCGACCGCCGCGACGGCGGCCCGCCAGGCCCGGTCGAAGTCGGCCACCAGCGCGGGGCCGTCGAGCTGTCGCGCCTCCCGCCGCCCGCTGTCGATCCGGGCCGCGTCGACGTCGGGGGTGAACTTCGGTGCGCCGAAGTAGCCGGCGGCGTCCACCTCCGCCCGGTCCGGGGCCGGTGCGGCGAGCATGTCGGTGAGTCGGCCGGCGCCGCTGCGGACGTGGGCGAGCAGCTCTCGTACGGTCCAGGGCCGGCAGTCGGTAGGCCGGTCCAGGTCCGCCTCGGCGAGACCACGCAACACCTCGCCCAGTCGCGCGCACTCGTCCCGGAACGCCGCCCGTACCGTCTCCACCGTTGCTCCCCCCGTCCGGCTGCCGCCCGTACCCTCTCACGACGCCGGGTCACGCGCTCCGGCCGTTTCGGCGCCGGTCCGGCGGGTACGCGCGACCGGGACCGAGTGAGGGGGCGCCACGATGGCCGGGATCATGATGCGCAGCACCGCGTTCAACGACCACGACCTGCTGCCGGACCGCTTCGCCCGCGACGGCGGCAACGTGTCGCCGCCGCTGGAGTGGGGGCAGGTGCCCGAGGGGGCGAACGAGCTGCTCCTGCTGGTGGAGGATCGCGACGCCGGGCGTGAGCCGTTCCTGCACTGGCTGGTCACCGGCATCCAACCGGTCTCCGGCGGGATCGGCGAGGGCGCGGTGCCCACGGGCGGCCGGGAGTGGCCGAACGGCTTCGGGGAGATCGGCTGGGGCGGGCCGCAGCCGCCGCGCGGCGACGACCCGCACCGCTACTTCTTCCGGCTCTGGGCGCTGAACCGCCCGCTGGACCTGCCGGACGCGCCGCAGGCGGCGGACGTGCACCAGGCCATCACCGGCCACGAGTTCGCCAGCGGGACCGTGGTGGGGTTGTACGCCCGCTGAGCAGCCTCAACCCTTGTGGCGGGGCACCAGCCGGTGCACCACGGCGAGGACCAGTGCCATCACCACGGACATCGTTCCGGCGATGCCGGTGGCGCTGCCGGCATAGCCGGCGAAGAGCGCGCGCCGGCCCAGCTCGTCCGGGTCGACCCCGCGCAGGTCCACCAGCCAGGCCAGGGCGACCCCCGAGGCGACCAGGGCGAGCACGCCGCCCACGCCGAGCACCGTCGCGGCCGCCCGGTGCGCGTCGCCGGCGGAGAACTGGGCCTGTTCCCGCTGGGTCACCAGCAGCACCAGCCCGGCCAGCGCCGCCCAGACGCCCACCACCAGGAAAGCGGCGACGGCGTCGCTGGGCCGGTGCCATCCGGCGGAGAGGGTCGCCACCCCGGCGACCGCCGCGTAGCCGGCGCCGATGAAGGCGCCGACCGCCCGGACCTTGGCCGGTAGGACGAGCACCAGGGCCACCGCCACCGACGCCGCGACCGTGGTGTGCCCGCTGGGCAGGCTGTTGCCCGCGTAGACGCGTTCCAGGTCGATGCCGAAGTCGGGGCGGGACAGGCCCCATTTGAGCAGTTGGGTGGTGACGTTCGCGCCGGCGATCAGCAGGGTCGCGGTGATCGCCAGCGCGATCCGGCCGCGCATCAGCGCGATGAAGCCGATCACCGCGGTCGCGGCCAGCAGCGAGACGATCGACATGGCGTTGAGGAGCCGGTCGACAGGACCGTCGATGCGGTCCTGCCCGATCCGGTTGCCGGTGAGCGCCACCGTGTCGAGCCACTGCCCGACGCCGGTGTGCATGGCCACCCGCCACACCGCGAGGAAGGCTGCCGCCTGGATCAGGGCGAACAGGACCAACCACACCGCTGTCCAACCCCGCGCCGTCGCTCGCACCCGCACACCGTAGCGATTGGCCGGCCCGGACCGGCCGGTGGGCCGCCCGCTAAATTTTAGGCGACGTGAGGAGGTGACGTGGGCGCCACACCGGAGCACGATGCCCGCCCGCCGGAGCCGGATTCCGGCCGGCCGGAGTCGCTCGCGGACCTGCTCGGCGGCCGGGGCGGCGCGATCGACGCGACCCTGCCGCCGGTGGCGTTCGCCGCCGGTTGGCTGCTCGGCGGTGAGTCGATCTGGGCCGGGGTGGGCGCGGCGGTGGTCACCGGCGCCGTGGTCGCCGGCTGGCGGCTGCGCCGGGGCGACCGGCCGCGCTCGGTGCTGATCGGGCTGCTCGCCGTCTGCGTGGCCGCGCTGATCGCCCTGCGGACCGGTCGGGCCGCCGACTTCTTCCTGCTCCAGCTGCTCTCCAACGCGGCGAGCGCGTTGGCCTGGGCGGTCAGCATCGTGCTGCGCTGGCCGCTGCTGGGGGTGGTGGTGGGCGCCGCGCTCGGCCAGCGCAGCCGGTGGCGGCGGGATCCGGCGCTGCTGCGCGCGTACGGGCGGGGCAGTTGGGTGTGGACCGCGACGTACCTGCTGCGGGTGGCGGTGTTCGTGCCGCTCTACCTCGGCGGTCAGGTGGTCGCGCTGGTGGTGGCCCGGGTCGCGTTGACCTGGCCGCTGGTGGCGGCGGCGCTGGCGCTGAGTTGGGTGGTGGTGCGGCGGTCGCTGCCGCCCGGCCATCCCGGGCTGCGGCACCCGGTCACCGCTACCGACGGCGAGACCAGCACATAAAGGGAGAGGCCGCCACGGGGGGAGCGGCCTCTCCGGTGACGTACGTTACTCCGTCACGGTCCGACGCGTGATCCCGTGACGGCCTCTTTTTGCGGGCTTTTTCGCGCCGGGTTCATGTCCGGGCGGTGGGGTGGGCCGGCCGACCCGCTGCGTCGGCCGGATGGCCGGCCCACCCCGGCCTGACCGTGGGTGTCAGGCCGCCCGCCGGTCGGGCCCGGCGTGCCCCGGGGCCCCGACCGGTGCCGGGGCGGGCGCCTGGGCCGCCCACCCCGGCTCGGGGGTCAGCCGTTGGGGAACAGGGCCCCGTAGTCGGCGTACGCCATGGCGACGTCGGCCTGGGCCCAGAACCGGTGGTAGCTGAACTCCGGCTCCGGCCCGCCGTTCAGATACGCCTGCACCTTGGGCCACGCCGGGTCGTTCTTGTAGAAGGAGCGGATGTCGAGGAAGCTCTTGCCGGCGGCGATGGCGTCGCCGTTGGGCATCGTCCCGGTCCAGCCCGGCGGGACGTAGAGGCCCTGCCCGGTGCCCGCGTCGTAGACGTCGTCGAAGCGCCGGTAGTCGCCGCGCTTCTCCACCGTCGAGACGCCCTTGGCGTCGCTCGCCGCGTGCAGGGCGTCGAGCAGCCCCTTGGCGGTGGTCTTCGCCGCCGCGTCACCGGACTTCGCCGCGTACGCGATCAGGGTCCGGGCGTACGCGGCGGCGACGCCGACGTCCTGGCCCTTGCTGATGACCTCGACGTGCAGGTTGGTGTTCGGCTGCGGGTTGGTCGGGTTCCAGGTGATCGGTTGGCCGGTCCAGCGCATGTCGGACGGGATCGACCAGTTGGTGCCCAGGGTGGTGTTGGCGATGGCCCACGGCACCCACTTGTCCAGCAGCGCCTTGGCCCGGGTGTTGCCGGTCTGCAGGTACAGCTCGGCGATCCGCTGCATCGACCAGGCCTGCATGCCGAACCACTGGTTGGACGGCGGGTCGTTGTAGACCGGGTCGACGTCGTAATACATGCCGTAGAAGGTGGACGTGCCGGCCGGCGGCTGGCCGTAGTTGCCGCCCCAGCTGTTGGTGGCGCCACCGGCGATGCCGCCCTCGGCGGACTGCAGCCAGGTGTAGAACTCCAGCTGCCGCTCGAAGCTCCTGGTCCAGTCGGTGACCGCGGTCGGCGACTGCGGCTTCAGCTCCGGGGTGTTGGTCAGCGCCCAGGCCGCGAACGGGTTCTGGTAGCCGAAGTGGTTGTGGCTGGAGCCGATCCGCCAGGACCAGTTCTGGCTGGTCTCGTACGCGCCGCCCCAGGCGTAGTACCAGGAGAGCAGGTAGTGCGCGGAGTCCCGGCCGCTGCCGGCGGGACAGGTGCTGGCCCCGACGCAGTTGCCGATCTTCTTGAAGTACTTGTCGAACATCGCGTACCGCAGGTAGTCACCCATCTTCGCGGCCTTGGCCACGGTGGCCGCCACGTCGGCCTGCCGGCCCTGCGCCTTGGCCCAGGTCAGCGCCCAGTACGCGGCCTGCACGGCCCGGGCGTCGGCGTCCGGGGCGTTGGTGTACTTCCACTGCTTGGCCGGCGCGGCCGACTCCTTGACGAAGAGGTCGAGGTAGCCGTAGCGGCCGCCGGCGGTGAAGGTGTCGCAGGAGGGCTGCGGCACGGTCTCCCAGACCGACTCCTGGGTGCCGCGCTGGAAGGTGTTGATGTACGCCGGGCGGGTGGTCTTGTCGCCGCAGCGACCGAAGCCGTAGGTGTTGTCGACGTCGATCAGCCAGTGCATGCCGTAGATGTCGCCGGTGCCGTAGGTGGACTGCAGCTCGCCGCGCAGCGGGTCCTGGCCGACGGGCACCGACGCCTCCAGCGCCGACGGGTACTGGCTGGGCAGGTCGTGCTCGGCGGCGTACTGCGGGGTGCCGGCGGCGCCGGCAGTCGGCTGGTCGGCGTGGGTCGGAATTATGTACTTCTCCATGACGGTCCAGGCGTTGTTGAACGGCGCCCAGTTCTGGGTCACCCGCCCGTACTGGGCCTCCAGCCAGAGCCAGAAGCTGAACGCCTCGGACGTGGTCTCGTGCCCGTGGTCGGGCGCCTCGACGATCAGCGTCTCCACCGAGTGGTAGGGCACTCCCTCCGGGCTGAAGTAGCCGGAGTTCTTGATCTTTCCGTACTGGTCGAGGAAACGCTCGGTGTACTCGTTGTCGCCACCGCCCGGGGTGTCGTTGTCGATCTCGGTGGCGGTGATCGCGAGCGGCGCGTAGCCGGTGGCCGAGGCGGTGAGGGTGGCGGTGCCGCCCATGGTGTCGGCGTCTTCGGCCGCGGCGACGCTCACCGTGGCCCCGGTGCTCCAGTTGGCCGGGGTCAGCGTCACGCTCGCCGGCGAGACGCTGATGTCGGCGTCACCGGTGCGGGTCAGCGAGACCGGGACGTTGGCCGTCGGCGCGGCGCTGAGCTTCAGGGTGAGGGGGCTGGTGCCGCCCTCGGTGACGCTCACCGCCGACGGGGTGGCGACCAGCACCGGGCCGGACGCCGGCGACACTGTGAACGACCGCTCGGCGGTGGCGCTGAGGTTGGCGTTGTCGTACGCCTTCGCCTGCACGGTGTACGACCCGGCCGGCAGGTCTTCCAGGGTGTAGGCGTACGGGGCGGTGGTGTCGGTGTTGACCAGCAGGCCGTTGCGGTAGAACTCGACCTTGCTGATGCTGCCGTCGGGGTCGCTCGCGGTGGCGGTCAGCGGCACGTCGGCGGGGGCCTCGAAGGGTCCGGCCGGCACGGTGAGCCCGACCGTCGGCGGCTGCTGGGCGGTGCCGCCGCAGGTCACGCCGTTGACCGAGAACGAGGTCGGCTTGGGGTTGCTGCCGGTGTACGACCCGTTGAAGCCGACGCTGGTGCTGGCGCCGGTGCCGAGGTTGCCGTTCCAGGACTCACTGGTGGCGGTTACCTGGTTGCCCGTCTGGCTCCACCGCGCCGACCAGCCCTGGGTGACCCGTTGGTCGCCGGGGAAGGCGAACTGCAGCGTCCACCCGTTGATCGGGTCGCCGAGGTTCCTGATGGTCACGTTCGCGGTGAAGCCGTTGTTCCAGTCGTTGGTCGCGTAGACCACGTCGCAGGCCGGTGCGGCCTGGGCGGCGCCGGCGGGCACGGTCACCCCGACGACGGCCAGCGCGGCGGCGGCGAGCATCGCCAGCCGGCGGCGGTGGGCCAGATTTCTCATGTGCGCGGTGTCTCCTCGGGCCTGGCCGGGGTGCTGCCCCCGGCGGGGCGCCGTGCCGCGCGGGTGGTGGCGTGCGGTGGGGTCACGGTCGCCCGGGAAGGTGGTCGCCCCGGCCCGGTCGGGGTGCGGCGGAGGCGGGCCCTCATGGGGACACCGGTCCCGCCGGCCGCGTGGTTGCCGTACCGGATCTGCCGGCTGCCCTCAGCGACCCCGCGTTTGCGCGCGAGCTGGCTCCCCGTCGCGCTGAATCGACAGTGTTACATGGAAGCGCTCCCACAACAAGACGCGCGGGCCCTCCACCAGCTCCTTGTTTCGATCTCGTTTTGGGTCTTTCACAAAGCCGTGACGGAGGTTACAGTCGCAGCATCATCGATGGGAGCGCTTCCATCGATGGCGGTCCAAGAAGGAGATCGTCGAGTTCGTCCCTGTGACGGGCTCGGGGACCAGCCCGAAGGCCGACGGCGGGCCAGCCCGGACACCGCCGTCAGCCATCATCCCGCCAACCGGAGGGAGGTGGATCCGAAGCCACTCGCGTGGCCCGGCTCCCGCGCGACACGTACGGCAGGACGCCAATTCCGCCCGTGCGTGTGCAGCAATGGTGGGGACGGGGGTTGCCCTCCCCCGTCCCCACACTAACCGCCCGTACACGATGGGAAAAGAGGCCGACGGGACAGGCGCACCGCGCCGCCCGGCCGGCCTCGCTCGCTGTCCGGGCTTCCGACCTCCTACCGCGCCGCCGCACCCACCCAGCCCGGCCGGGTGCCCGGCCGGCGGCGGCTGCCCTATGATGGGAGCGCTCCCGGCCCTCGGGCGGTGGGCCCGTAAACACGAGGAGAACCATGACGATCCTGAGCTTTCCACCCGGCTTCGGCTGGGGTGCGGCCACCTCGGCCTACCAGATCGAGGGGGCGGCCAAGGAGGACGGCCGGGGTGAGTCCATCTGGGACACCTTCAGCCGCACGCCGGGGCGTACCCGCAACGGCGACACCGGCGACGTGGCCGCCGATCACTACCACCGGTACCGCGAGGATCTCGACCTGATGCGCGACCTCGGGCTGCGCAGCTACCGGTTCTCCATCTCCTGGCCGCGCATCCAGGCCGACGGCACCGGCGCCCCCAACCAGCGCGGCCTGGACTTCTACCGCCGGCTCGTCGACGGTCTGCACGACCGGGGCATCACCCCGATGGCCACGCTCTTCCACTGGGACCTGCCGCAGGCGTTGCAGGACGCCGGCGGCTGGGAGGCGCGCGACACCGCATACCGGTTCGCCGACTACGCCGACGCCGTGTTCCGCGCCCTCGGTGACCGGGTGCCGAACTGGCTGACCATCAACGAGCCGAAGACGGTGGTGCAGAACGGCTACCTGCAGGGGCACCACGCCCCGGGCCGGCAGGACCCCGACGCGGCCTACCTGGTCGCCCACCACCTCCAGCTCGCCCACGGGCTGGCCGTACGGGCGCTGCGAGCCACCGCCACCGGCGCCCGGATCGGGCCCGCGCTGAACCTGCACCCCTGCTACCCGGCCGACGACTCGCCCGAGGCCGCCGCCGCCAGCCGGCTCTACGACGGCTACGAGAACCGCCTCTACCTCGACCCCGTCTTCACCGGCCGCTACCCGCAGGACGTGCTGGCCGACCTCGGGCCGCAGAGCCGGCTGGTCCGCGGCATCGCCGACGGGGACCTGGCCGTCATCGCCTCCCCGGTCGACCTGCTCGCGGTGCAGTACTACACCCCGATCTACGTGACCGCCGACGGCGGCACGGTGCCACGCTGGCCAACCTCGGAAGCCGAGTGGCAGCAGATCTACCCCGACGGCATGTACGACATCCTGACCCGGGTCACCCGCGACTACGGACCGGTGCCGCTCACCGTCACCGAGAACGGTCTGCCCACCCCGGACAACCTTGGCGCCGACGGCACGGTGGACGACGCCGGGCGGATCAGTTTCCTGCGCGACCACCTGGCCGCCGTGCACCGGGCGCTGACCGCCGGGGTGCCGTTGGAGAGCTACCACGTCTGGTCGCTGCTGGACAACTTCGAATGGGCCGAGGGCTACGACCAGCGCTGGGGGCTGGTGTACGTGGACTACCCGACCCAGCGCCGGATCCTCAAGCGCAGCGCGCACTGGTACCGCGCGGTGATCGCCGACAACGGTCTCTGAGAACACCGTTGCCCCATTCCTGAGAGGCAAGGGCGCGAGCGTCCAGCCTGGCGACCTGCGGATTGGTGCGGGGTGGCACGGAATGCCCCGCGCTGACCCGCGTCGCCGATGTCTGATCTTCGCGTCGCAGGCGACCCCCTGCTTCTTCGGTCACCCGGTCCTCCACCGTGCCCTACTACCGGAGCACGCTCCGCTTGTGCTTGACGTGTATGCGGACGGCGCTCCGCTTCTAGAGTGTTGTCGGAGGATGGGCAATGACCAGGTACGCGTCGGCCTGGTGGCGCCCGTAACGGTGGACACCGAGTTGGCCTCGCACCTCCGCGATGGCGTACGGGAGGCGGTCGTGCGGCAGATCGGAGACATGGAGTTGCTACGCCCACAGGACATCGCCGACGCCGTGGCCTACCTGGTCACCCGCAAACGACACCTCGCGGTCAACGAGATGCTCGTCTGGGCAGCGGAGCAGACGTGGTGAGCGACATGAGCGTCAGCGATCCCTCCTGCCCGGTCTCGTCGGTGACGCCGACCATCTGAGCCTGTCCCGCCTCGTCGGCGAAAGCGGCTGGCGGGTCGACGCCGGCCAGGCCGGCACCCTGTTCGAACTCTTCACCGAAGACGGCGTGCTCGACATCGGTAAGCCCTACCGGGGCCGTGACGCGATCCGCGCCTGGGGCCAGGAACTCGACCAGAACAACCCTACCCGGGCATCCGGCACCTGGCGTCCAACATGCGCTTCGTCGCCACCGGCGTCGACGCCGACGGACGTGACACCGCCGAAGGGCTCACGGTGCTCACCGTGTACCTCGACGACGCCCACGGCCGGCCGATCAGCACGCCCTGGGTCGTCGGCGAGGATCACGACAAGTTCGTCCGCACCGACACCGGCTGGCGCTTCACCCACCGCGCCTGGGTGCAACTGTTCAGCCGGGACCCGGCGTAGCCCAAACCGCGATTCGCCTCACGGCAGGACCGCCGTCACACGCACTCTCATCGGCAGACAACATGCACGTACGGATCGAGCAGCGTCTGAAAGAGCGCTGCCCGGTCCCGGGTCCGACCGACCCGGGACCGGCTCCGGTCAGCGGGGCAGCGCCTGCTGCAACTCCGCGCGCAGCGCCGGGGTGAGCATCTCCCCCGCCTGCTTGGCCAGCCGGGCCATCTCGTAGCCGACCACGCCGATGTCGGCGTCGGCCGCGGCGAGCGTGGCCAGGATCGAACCGTCGCGCACCTGCATGACCAGGAAGTAGCCGCGGCCCATCTCGACCACCGTCTGCTTGACCACGTCCCCGTCGAACATCTGCGCGGCACCCGAGGTGATGCTCATCAGCCCGGAGGTCACCGCGGCGAGCTTGTCCGCGTTGTCCCGGGGAAGGTGATCGGAGATCGCCACCAGCAATCCGTCGGAGGAGACCACCACCGCGTGCGCCACGCCGGGCACCCGCTCGGCGAAGCCGCTGACCAGCCAGCTGAGGTCCCGCGCCTCCTGACTCAACGTCGTCACTGTCGTCGTCCTCCTTCACTGTGCGCGCCCAGCGGCGGCACGGGTAATTCGGTGGTGTCCTCGGCCTCGGCGCGCCGCACTCCGCCGTACAGGCGGGAGAGCATGCCGCCGACCGCCTCCGGATCCGGCTCGTGCCGGGACGGCGCCGGCTCCGGGCGGGCCGACCGGGTGACCGTGGCCAGCTGCGCCATCGGTACCCGGACCGGCAGACCGCGCGCGTTGGTGCCGCCGGTCACCGGGGTCGACGGCGGCGTGGCCGGTGCCGGCTGCGCTGCCGCGGCCGTGCCCTGCCGGGACCACCAGCCGCTGCCGCCCGCCGGTTCGGCGGCCGGGGCGAGCACGTTCTCGGCCCGCACCGGCACCGGTCGGACCTGGCGGGGCACCGCCGGTCGGCGACCCGCCACCGGCAGGTCGGCAGGGGTGGCGGTCTGCGCCGCGGTGGCCAGCATCCGCGCCGGCACCGGCTGGTCCAACGACATCGGTGGAGCCGGTGCCAGCAACTGCGCGGGCAGCCTGAGCACGGCCACCAGCCCGTCCTGCCCGCCGTCGAGCCGCACCCGTACGCCGAGCCGAGCCGCCAGGTGGCTGACCACGAAGTGGCCCATCCGCTCGACGGTCGCCACGTCGGCGGCCGGCGGGCTGGCGAGGACCGCGTTCGCCTCGGCCAGGGCCGTCGGGCTCATGCCCAGGCCCCGGTCGACGATCTCGATGATCGCGCCGGCCCCTTCGGCGCGGGCGGTGACCGAGACCGTGGTGTCCGGCCGGGAGAAGGCCGTGGCGTTCTCCAGCAGCTCCGCCAGGAGGTGCACCAGCTCCCCCACCGCGTGACCGACGATGTGCAGCTCGGCCACGGACTCGTGGCGGACCCGCTGGTACTGCTCGATCTCGGCGGCGGCCGCGAGCAGCATCGTGCCCAGGCCGACCGGCTGCTGCCACCGTCGGGTGGACTCGGTACCGGCCAGCACCAGCAGGCTCTCGTCGTTGCGACGCATGCGCGCGGCCAGGTGGTCGAGTTTGAACAGGTTCTCCAGCTGGTCCGGGTTGCTCTCCTCGCGCTCCAGGTCGTCCAGCAGCTCCAGCTGCCGCTCCACCAGCACCTGGCTGCGCCGGGCCAGGTTGACGAACATGGCGTTGACGTTGCGCCGCATCATCGCCTGCTCGACGGCGACGCTGACCGCGCTGCGGTGCACCGCGACGAACGCCTCGGCCAGCTCACCGATCTCGTCCAGCGAGCGGACCACCGCCGGCGCGACCTCGATGTCGGGCACCCCACCGGTGACGGTGCGCAGCTGGTCCAGGGCGTCCGGCAGCTCGACCTGGGCGATGCGCAGCGCCTGGCTGCGCAGCAGCCGCATCGAACGGGCCAGCGACCGGCCGATGAGGATGGAGATGAGCAGGGCGACCAGCAGCACCGCGACGATCCCGCCGACCACCAGCAGGGTGGCGCGCAGCTGCCCGGAGCTGGCCTCGTCGGCCTGCCGGACCGCGTCGTCCAGAACCCCCGCCTCGACCTGCTGGAGCAGCTCCTGCCGTTCCTCGCTCGCCGTCCACCACTGCGAGGCGGGCAGCACCGCCGGCGCGGCGTCACCGGTCGGCAGGCTCTGCTCCTCGAGCCGGGCGGCGGCGACGAACGCCGGGTTCACCGAGGTCTGGTCGTAGCGGCGGATCTGATCGCTGCTGGCGGCGACCCGGAACGCGCCGAGCGCGGTGAGCTGCTGAGCGCGCAGATCGGAGAGGACGACCTGGTCCTCCGGGCCGTACCGGCCGGCCCGACCGGCCGCGTAGAGCTCGGCGCGGATCCGGGAGGAAAGCTCCTTGACCCGGGCCAGCTGGACGTAGCGCAGCACCGCGTCGCTGAGCGCGGGACGGTCCGGCCCCGGCGTCGGCTCGGCCAGCAGGTTCAGCAGCGCGTCGATGGCCCGGTGGTAGTTGCTCAGGATCGTGTCGCTGCTCAGCACCGCCGGCGGCACCGTCGGCCGGATGTAGATGACCTGGTCGTACGCCTCGAGCACCTCCGAGTACGCGACCCGCCAGGACGCGTCCGCGTCGGCCAGCGGCTCGGCCGCCCGACGCAGATCCTGAATGGCCTGATCAGCGGCGTCCTGCAGCGGCTCCAGCGCGTCGATGGCGGCGTCGCGGTCAGCCACACCGCCCACCCGGCGCAGCTCGGCCAGCTCGCCCGCCGAGCGGTCGCGCTCCTGCTGGATCCGGTGCACCGCCACGGTGATCTGCCGACCGATGCCCACCTGCTCGGCGAAGTCGCCGAGCGCGGTGGTCCGCCCGACCAGGGCCTGCGTCTGCACACCGGCCAGGACCAGGAACGCCACCGAGGGGACGATCAGGACGGTGGCCAGCTTCGTCCGCATCCGCCAGTCGCGCAGTCGCAACGGCGAGCGGCGCCGGTGCGGTACGACCCGGACGTCGAAGCGACGCCGGCGATGGTTGGACACCGCGCCGCGCGCCGGGTCCGCACCTACGCCCACACCTGCCTCCTCCGCCCCTCGCGTCCGCCGCGCCTGGGGAGCGGAGTCCATCCAACCAGGCCGGGAGGCCGTGTCAACGGCTCGACCGAGGCAGGTGTTCAGGAAGGATACTGCGGGCGGGACGGTCCTGTCGTGGTCGGCAGGACCAGCTCATCCGTCCGGCCGATGTCGGCTAGGTCGACCGCCGCTGCCAACCGTCCGAGCGCCACCAAAGCCGCACCGGTCGCACCGATCTCCGGGTTGCGCTGGTGCGACACGGCCCGCGGCGCGAGCGCCGTGGCGAACGCCTGCCGCCACCACACCGACGCGGCCACCGCGCCGCCGCCCAGCACCACCGCGACCTGCCGGTCGATGGTGGACTCCATCACCCGCAGGTCCTCGGCGACCATCTCGCACAGGCCCTGCATGAGCCCGGCCAGGATGTCCACCGCTGTGGTGCCGAAGCTCAGCCGGCGCAGCTCACCGGAGCCGGCCGGGGCCAGCCCCGGCGGGCGGTCACCGCCCAGGCGGGGGTCGACCGGCAGCCCCCCGCCGGCCGGCACCAGCGCCAACGCCGCGTCCAACTCGGCGCCGGCGGGCAGCCGAAGCTCCCGCTTCGCCCACGCGAACAGGTTGCCGCCGGAGGAGTACGCGGCGCCGGTCACCACGTGGTCGTGGTCCACCCGGTAGCGCCAGAGCCGCTCGGGCAGCCGGGGCTGTTCCTGGCCGGCCGGCAGCCGCTGCATCAGCCGCACCGCCGCGGAGGTGCCGACGGTGACCGCCGCCCGGGTCGGGTCGACACACCCCGAGCCGACATTCGACGCCGCGCCGTCGCCCACCGGCGCCGACCAGCGGGCGTCGGCCAGCCCGGGCCAGCGCTTCGCGTGTTCCTTGCGCAGCCGCCCGTGCCAGTCCAGCGGGGCCAGCTCGGGCAGCTCGGCCAGGCCGGCGCCGGCCAACGCGAGCGCCTCGTCGTCCCAGTCGAGGGTGCACAGGTCGAGCAGGCCGGTCCCGGAGGCCTGCGAGATGGACATCGGCGCCGCCTCGAGCAGCTCACCCAGCACGTACTCGACCAGGCCGGCGAAGCGGGTCACCCGGCTGCCGGCGCGCTCGCGCAGCCAGGGCAGCCGAACCGACCAGTACGTGCGGTGCCACCAGGTGCCGGTGCGCTGGTGGTAGTCGTCGGGATTGGCCGGACCGGTGGCCGACGGCAGCGGTTGTGGCCGAGTGTCCAGCCAGGTGAGCACCGGGCCGAGCGGCTGCCCCCCGCCGTCCAGCGGGATCACCGAGTGCCACTGCCCGGAGATCGCCACCAGCGTCACGTCGCGCAGGTGCCCGGCGTCGGCCAGCTCGTCCAGGCACTCGAGCAGGCAGGCGTAGTAGGCGGGGGCGTTCAGGGTGCCGGTGCCGTCGTCACCGATGGCCAGGCTGACCTTGCGCCGCGCCAGGGCACCCGGCAACGGCTGGGTGTCCTCGTCCAGCACCAGCCCGCGTACCGAGGAGGTGCCCAGGTCGAGCGCGAGAGTGTTCATCGAAGGTCAAGTTACCCGCTGCGCGCCGCGCCCAAGCCGCGTCCGCCCCGGGGTACGCCGGATCGGCTTCCCCGCGGCCGGTCCGCCGCGTAGGGTGGTCGCATGCTCGCGCATCTGACCTGCTGGTGGCCCGCCGACCCGGCGGCCACCCTCCGCGCGTAGCTTTCCCACGCGGCCGCCCGTCGAGGCGGTCGCCGGATCTCCCGGCCCCGGGGCCGCCCCGCCGGCGGCGCCCGGCCTCAGGAGACTCCGATGAACCATTTTTCCGACCTGCTCGCCGCCGTGTCCGGCGGCACCGACCCGGGCCCGTTCGCGCTGGTCCGTCGCGCCGAAGCCGATGAGGTGGAGCTGTTCACCGGCCCGGTCCGCACGGTCGACCGGCTGGCCGAGATCCCGCTCCCCGACGGCGCACCCGGGCCCCGGACGCTGGCCCTGGTGCCCTACCGGCAGATCACCGAACGCGGCTTCGCCTGCGTCGACGACGGTGCGCCGCTGGAGTGCCTGCTGGTGACCGGGCACGAGCGCATCGGCCTGACCGAGGCGCTGGCCGCGCTGCCGGACGCCCCCGTGCGTACCGCCGACGCCGCGTTCGACGTCAGTGATGACGAGTACGCCGCCACGGTGGGCCGGGTGCTGGCCGAGGAGATCGGCCGGGGCGAGGGCGCCAACTTCGTCATCCACCGGACGTTGACCGCGACCGTGCAGGGCTCGCCGCTGGCGGCGGCGCTCGCCGCGCTGCGTCGACTGCTGCTGCGCGAGCGCGGCGCGTACTGGACCTTCGTGGTGTACACCGGCGACCGGGTGCTGGTCGGGGCGAGCCCGGAACGGCACGTCAGCGTCGACGACGGCCTGGTGATGATGAACCCGATCAGTGGGACCTTCCGGCACGCCGGCGCGACGCCGGACCGCGCCGCGCTGCTGCGTTTTCTCGCCGACCCGAAGGAGGTCGAGGAGCTGTACATGGTGCTCGACGAGGAGCTGAAGATGATGGCCACGGTCGCCGAGCACGGCGGCCAGGTGGTGGGCCCGTACCTCAAGGAGATGTCCCACCTGGCGCACACCGAGTACCTGCTCGCCGGGCGGGGCTCGCGGGACGTGCGGGAGGTGCTGCGCGAGACGATGTTCGCGCCCACCGTCACCGGCAGCCCGATGGAGAACGCCTGCCGGGTGATCGCCCGGCACGAGCGCACCGGGCGGCGCTACTACGCCGGGGTGCTGGCCCTGCTCGGCCACGACGACGCCGGGCGGCAGACCCTGGACGCGCCGATCCTGATCCGCACCGCGGAGATCTCTCCCACCGGCGCGCTGCGGGTGCCGGTGGGGGCCACCCTGGTCCGGCACTCGACCGCGGCGGGCGAGGTGGCGGAGACGCACGCCAAGGCCGCCGGGGTGCTGGCCGCGCTCGGGCTCGGCCCGCAGGCGCCCGGCGCCGGCCGGGGGCCGACGGTCCGCCTAGCCGACGATCCGGCGGTACGTGCCGCGCTCGCCGCCCGCAACGCGCCGCTGTCCCGCTTCTGGCTGGACCAACGGGCGCCGGGCGCCGCCGCGCTGCCCGGGCTGGCCGGCCGCACGGCGCTGATCGTCGACGGTGAGGACACCTTCACCGGCATGCTGGCCCACCAGCTGCGGGCGCTCGGCCTCGCCGTGACGCTACGGCCGTGGTCGGCGCCCGGCCAGACGGACGACCACGACCTGGTGGTGGTCGGCCCGGGGCCGGGCGACCCGGGCAGCGGGACCGAGCCGAAGATGCTGGCGCTGCGCGGGCTGCTCGCCGGGCTGCTCACGGCGGGACGTCCGGTCCTCGCGGTCTGCCTCGGGCACCAGCTGCTCGCCGGGTTGCTCGGCCTGCCCCTGCACCGGCGCGCGGTGCCGTATCAGGGCTTGCAGCGGGAGGTGCGGCTCTTCGGCACGCCGCGCCGGGTGGGCTTCTACGCCACCTTCACGGCCCGCGCCGACAGCGACCGGCTGGAGAGCGGGTACGGCCCGGTCGAGCTGGCCCGGGACAGCACGGACGGCGCGGTGCACGCGCTGCGCGGCGAGGGCTTCGCCGGGGTGCAGTTCCACCCGGAGTCGGTGCTCAGCCCGGACGGGTTGGCGGTGCTGGCCGAACTGCTGGAGCGGTTGCTTCCGGCGGCCGGCGGGTCCACGCCGGTACCCACGGGGGTCACCGGCACCGGTCGGTCCGCGCCCGGGCCGGCATAGTCCGGGCCGAACGCGGGTACGGCTGGGTCGACCGGTGGCCGGACGGGTCGAGAGCCCCCGTCCGGTCACCGGGTCGACGTGCCGCCGGGTCGCCGGTTGCGCCGCCGGTCAGCGGCTGCTCAGCCGGCGAGGCCCATCTTCAGCGCCGCGCCGATCTGCACCGCCCGCCGGGCGGTGAGCGCGGTGGCGGTCAGCGCGATGTCGTCCGGCGCGATCTCGCCGTTGTTGCTGGTGTGCGACGCGCCGTACGGGTTGCCCGCGATGAACTGGCTGGTGTCGGTGTAGCCGGGGGTGACCACGATCCCGCCCCAGTGGTAGAAGACCGAGAAGAGCGAGGTCAGGGTCGTCTCCTGGCCGCCGTGCGAGGTCGCCGTCGAGGTGAAGGCGGAGTAGACCTTGTTGACCAGCGCGCCCTGCGCCCAGAGCGGCCCGGTCGTGTCGATGAACTGCTTGAGCTGGGCGGCGACCATGCCGTACCGGGTCGGCGAGCCGAAGATCACCACGTCGGCCCAGGCCACGTCGTCGATCTGCGCCTCGGGCACGTCCTGGGTCTCCAGATGGTGCGACTGCCAGCCGGAGTTGGAACGGATCGCCTCGGCGGGCGCCAGCTCGCGCACCTTTCGCAGCCGGACGTCCGCGCCCGCGTCGCCGGCGGCCTCGCAGGCGGCCTGCGCCATCTGGTAGGTGATGCCGGTGGCGCTGTAGTAGATCACCGCCACCTTGGTCTGGGCAGCCATCAGATGTGTCCCCTTCCGACTCGGTCAGCTCCCGCGACTACCCGTCACCTGCCCCGACAAACGCCGCGCGACGTCGCTCTCCGTCACAAAGAAATTGCTTGCTGTTACTCAAGATTTCCGCAAGTTCCGATGGCTGCCGGTCCCGGGCGCGCGGCGCTCGGGGATCCTGATCGCACCGGCGCCGGTGGGAGCCTGCCGCGGCCCCGCGTCGGTGAACCTGAACGGGGGATCGCGCTCCGCCGGCGATCAGGCCGGCGGAGCGCGATCAGGGGCTGCGGGGCGGCGACGGACAGACCCCCGCCACCCGCGCACCCGTCCGGGACGTCCGGTCCCGTCACTCACGTCCCCACGGATCACGTGACCCGGCCGCGCAGGTCGTCGACCTGCTGCTGCAACCGGTCCACGGCCCCCTCGTTGTTGAGGAACGTGGCCACCCCCGCGATGAACACCAGACCGAGGATCAGCGCCAGAACGCTGAGCACGAGACCCCCGATGGTCACCCCCCGCCCGGTCACGCCCGGCCGGGCGGCCATCCGGAGCCCGAAGATGCCGACGATGATCCCGATGATGCCGAGGATGATCCCCGCCCACGCCAGGATGGCCGTCAGCGTGCACACCAGGGCGGCCACCCCGAAGACCAGGGAAAAGGTGGCAGCTGCACTGGTCTTGGCCGGGGTGCCCCGATCGGCCCGGGAACGGGCCGGCGCGCCGCCCCGCATCGGTTCGCTGGACGCAGTCATGGCTCTCCCTTCCACACGCGCGACGCGCGCATTCCGCCGCGGCATCCCCACTCCCCCGGCCGATATGCCTCCCGGGCGGTGTCAGTGGGCGGGCCTAGGCTGACGGCACCACCGGGGAAAGGCGGCCAATGCCCGTGCAGCTCACGGCGAGCGAGGCGCTCGCCCTGCGGATGACCAGCCTGCTGTTGCGCCCCCATCCCACCGCCGGGCCGGGCACGGTGGCCGAGGTGGTCGAGTGGTTCGGCGCCATGCAGGCCCAGGATCTGGCCAGCGGGCTCTGGTCACTGGGCGCCCGACTGCCCACCCTCACCCAGGTCGACGTGCAGGCCGCGCTGGAACGGCGCGAGGCGCTGCGCACCTGGCCGATGCGGGGCACCGTGCACCTCGTCCCGCCCCGCGACGCGCGCTGGATGCTGGAGCTCACCGGCGTACGGTCGCTGACCCCCGCCGCCACCCGCCGCGCGCAACTCGGCCTCAGCGACGTCGACGCGGAGCGGGCGGTGGAGCTGCTCGGCAGCGCGCTGGCCGGCGGGGGCCGGCTCACCCGGGCCCAGTGCCTGACCACCCTGGAAGCCGCCGGCATCGGCACCAGCGGGCAGCGGGGCTACCACCTCCTCTGGTACGCGAGCGTGCGCGGGGTGACCTGTCTGGCGCCGACCGTCGGCACCGAGCAGACCTTCGCGCTGCTCGACGAGTGGGCGCCGGAGCCGCACCGGCCCGAGCGCGATGCCGCGCTCGCCACCCTCGCCCACCGCTATGTGCGCTCGCACGGCCCGGTCACCGCCCGTGAGTTCGCCGGCTGGACGGGGCTGACCCTCACCGACGCGCGGCGGGGCCTGGCCGCAGCCGGCGACGCCCTCGCCGCCGTGCGGGTCGACGAGGTCGAGATGCTGGTCGACACGGCTCTGCTGGACGCGCCCCGGGCGCCGGTCGACGACCTGCTGGCGCTGCCCGGGTTCGACGAATACCTGCTCGGCTACAAGGACCGAGGGCTCATGCTCGATCCGGCGCACCGGGACGCGATCGTGCCGGGCGGCAACGGCGTCTTCCAGGCCACGGTGGTGCGCGACGGCCGGGTGGTGGGCACCTGGAAGCGCAGCGTCGGGCGTGATCGGGTCACCGTCGCGGTGCGCCCGCTGGCGCCGGTCGACCGCCCCCGGGTGGAGCGCGCCCTCGGCCGCTACGCCGAGTTCCTCGGCCTTGAGCTGCGGGTCGACTGGCCGGCCTGACCCCGCCCGGCTCGATCCCATGATCCACGCTGGTTCGCGGGTCTCGCGGTAACCCCACCGGGGCATCGCCACATCGGCGAACCGGAGTCGATCACGCTCGGCCACCTCCACCCCGGGCGGAGCCGCCGGCCCGCCTCCACGTGACAGCACGATGGGAGCAGGGCGCGGGGCCGGTGGGGCTTCCTGCCCCGC
The DNA here is from genome assembly GCF_044456245.1 of Micromonospora sp. NPDC051006. NCBI lineage: Bacteria > Bacillati > Actinomycetota > Actinomycetes > Micromonosporales > Micromonosporaceae > Micromonospora > Micromonospora sp. NPDC051006. Next base: position 152,089 of record NZ_JBITFP010000005.1, on the reverse strand, counting down.
CGGCCCCGCGCGCGGAGGGTCTCAGTCGGCGAGCGCGCCGGCGGCCCGACCCTCGTGCAGCGTGAGGTTGCGGCCGTTGGCCGGGTCGAAGAGGTGGATCTTCTCCAGGTTGAACCAGACCCGACGGTGCTGCCCCTCGGCCACCGGGGACTCCGCCGACAGCCGGGTCACCAGGTTGGCGCCCGCCCCGGTCAGGTCGGCCGCGCCCGCGTCGGCGGCCAGCTCCTCCAGCTCGGCGGCGCTGGCCCGCTCCCCCTCCACGGTGAAGTAGACGTACTTGTCCGAGCCCATCGACTCGACAATCTCCGCCGGCGCCTCGAACTCCATGCCCCGCCGCCGGGTCTCGTCGTCGACCAGCTCGGCGTCCTCGAAGTGCTCCGGGCGGATGCCGAGGATCAGCTCCCGGGGCGCGTCGGCCGCCTCCAGCTCGCGGCGGAGCCGGTCGCCGACGGGCACGTCACCCAGCGCGGTCCGCAGCCGACCGTCCTCGACCGCGGCGTGCAGGAAGTTCATCGACGGCGAACCGATGAACCCGGCCACGAAGAGGTTGCGCGGGTGGTCGTAGAGCTCCTGCGGCGGGCCGACCTGCTGCACCGCGCCGCCGCGCATGATGACCACCCGGTCGCCGAGGGTCATCGCCTCGGTCTGGTCGTGGGTGACGTAGACGGTGGTGGTGCCGAGCTGCTTCTGCAACCGGGACACCACCGTTCGCATCTGCACCCGCAGCTTGGCGTCCAGGTTGGACAGCGGTTCGTCCATCAGGAAGGCCTTCGGCTGCCGCACGATCGCCCGGCCCATCGCCACCCGCTGCCGCTGCCCGCCGGAGAGGTTTGCCGGCTTGCGGTCCAGCAGCGCGGTCAGCTCCAGCACCTTGGCCGCCTCGTCGACCTTGGCGTTGATGGTCTCCCGGTCCAGCTTCTGCAGGCGCAGGGGGAACGCCATGTTCTCCCGGACGGTCATGTTCGGATACAGGGCGTACGACTGGAAGACCATGGCGATGTCCCGGTCCCGGGGCGCCTTGTCGTTCACCCGGTCGCCACCGATGCGCAGCTCGCCGGAGCTGATGTCCTCCAACCCGGCGATCATGTTGAGGGTGGTGGACTTGCCGCAGCCGGACGGGCCGACCAAAATCACGAACTCGCCGTCGGCGATCTCCAGGTCGACGTCCTGCACCGCGACGGTCCCGTCCGGGAACCGCTTGCTCACCTTGTCCAGCACGATGTCAGCCATTGTTGTCACCTATCCCTTGACTGCGCCGGAGGTCAGGCCGGAGACGATGCGGCGCTGGAAGAAGAGCACGAACAGGATGATCGGAATGGTGATCACCACGGCGGCGGCGCAGATCGCCCCGGTGGGGTCCTCGAACTGCGACTCGCCGGTGAAGAACGACAGCGCGACCGGCACCGTGCGGGACCGCTCGGTGGAGGTCAGCGAGATGGCGAAGAGGAAGTCGTTCCAGCAGAAGATGAAGACCAGGATCGCCGTGGTGAACAGGCCGGGCGCGGCCAGCGGCGCGATCACCCGCCGGAACGCCTGCCCCTGGGTGGCGCCGTCCATCTTCGCCGCCTTTTCCAGGTCCCACGGGATCTGCTTGAAGAACGCCGACAGCGTGTAGATCGCCAGCGGCAGGGCGAAGGTGATGTACGGCAGGATCAGCCCCGGCCAGGTGTCGAAGAGCCCCAGCTGCCGCTCGATCTCGAACAGCGGCGACACCAGCGACACCTGCGGGAACATCGCGATCAACAGGGAGACGCCGACCAGCAGCTTCTTGCCGGGGAAGTCCAGCCGGGAGATCGCGTACGCGGCCATCGCGCCGAGCACCACCGCGATCAGGGTGGCGATCAGGGCGATGCCGATCGAGTTGACCAGGGCCCGGACGAACTGGTCGGTGTCGAAGATCGTCCGGTAGTTCTCCAGCGTCCACTCGCGCGGGATGAACTTCCCGTCGGTGAGAGTGGCCGGGGTCTTGAACGACAGCGAGGCGATCCAGAGCACCGGGATCAGCGCGAAGACGACCACGATGACGTCCAGCAGGCCCCACCGCAGTCTCGCCCGGGTGGTGGTTTCGGTAGCCATCTCAACGCCTCTCGTCGTCCGAGCTGCCGGGGGCAGCGGTGCCGAAGAGCTTCACGAAGACGAACGCGATGATCGCCACGGTGATGAAGATCAGCACCGACATGGTCGACCCGATGCCGAGGTTCAGGCCCCGGATCAGGTTGTTGTAGGCGAGCATCGAGACCGACGAGGTCTCGTTCGCGCCGGCGGTCAGCACGAAGATGTTGTCGAAGACCCGGAACGCGTCGAGCATGCGGAACAGCAGCGCGACCAGGATCGCCGGCTTCATCACCGGCAGCATCACCTTGGTGAACCGCTGCCAGGACGTCGCCCCGTCGGTGGAGGCCGCCTTGAGCAGGTCCTCCGGCACCAGCGCCAGCCCGGCCATCAGCAGCAGCGCCATGAACGGGGTGGTCTTCCAGATCTCGGCCAGCATGATGATCGCCAGCGAGCTGGCCCGTTCGGTGAGCGGGGCGCCGTCGCTGAACACGTTGGCCAGGTAGCCGGTGCCGGGCGTCCAGGCGTACCGCCAGGAGAACGCGGCGACCACCGTGACGATCCCGTACGGGATCAACGCCGCGGTCCGCACGATGCCGCGCCCGACCAGGGTCCGGTGCATGATCAGGGCCAGCCCCATGCCGAGCACCAGCTCGACCGCGACGGTGACCACGGTGATCAGCGCGGTCACCCCGAAAGCTGTCCACCAGAACTCGTTGCTCAGCACGGTGGCGTAGTTCTCCAACCCGATGAACTCGCGCTCATCGGGGAAGCGCAGGTCGAAGCGCTGCAGCGACAGCCAGACCGAGTAGATGATCGGGTACGCGGTCACTGCCAGCATGACCAGCGCGGCCGGTGCGCAGAGCAGCCACCCGAGCCGGCGCTCGGCCTTCTTGTTCTCACTCAGCGGCGGCCGTCCGCGCCGGCTGCGCTGCGCGGGCACGGCGGCGTGCCGGCCGGTGCCGGTCGCGGTCTCGGCGGCGGTCGCCTCGGCGCCGGTGGGTGTGGCGGGCAGGCTCACGGCAGCACCCCCTTCGACTGGAGCGCGTCGGCGATGGCGCCGCGCAGCTCGTCAGCGGTCTGCTGTGGGCGGATCCCCGACGGCGGCGACAGGATCGCCGACATGACCGTGGAGATGCTCTGGTACGCCGGGGTGAGCGGACGCACCGCCGGCTCCTTCAGCTCCTCGAGGATGGTCTCCTTCATCGGGTACGCCTCCTCCATCTCCGGATCGGCGTAGATCGACTCGATCGTCGGCGGCACGCCGTCGTTGATCGCCGAGAACTTCTGGTTCTGCTCGTTACGGATGCACTTCGCCGCCTCGAAGGACAGCTCCGGGTGCTTCGAGTAGGCGCTGACCGCCATGTTCACCCCGCCGATGGTGACCTTGCTCGGGGTGTTCTCGTCGATGCCGGGAATCCGGGCCCAGCCGACCTGCTTGGCCAGGTCCGGGTTGGCCTCCTGCATCGCCGGATAGACGAACGGCCAGTTCACCTGGAAGGCGCCGCTACCGGACTGGAACTCCAACCGGACCGGGTCCTCGGTGGCGTTGGTGAACGACGGCGACGTCACGCCGGAGGAGGCGAACTTCTGCAGCTGGTCGAGCGCCTTCACCGTGCCCTCGTCCATCAGGGCCTTCTTGCCGTCGTCGCTGAGGATCTTGCCGCCGGCGCTCTCCGCCAGGGTGTTGTAGAGGACGACCAGGCCCTCGTACTGGGCGCCCATGGTGAGCACCTGGTAGGGCTTGCCCTGCCGCTTCAGCTCCTGCGCCGCGGCGATCATCTGGTCCCAGGTCTTCGGCGGGTCCGGTGCCAGGTCCTTTCGGTACCAGAGCAGCTGCACGTTGGTGTTCTTCGGCGCCGCGTAGAGCTTGTCCTGGTAGCGGGCGGTCTCCAGCGGGCCGGCCAGGGTGCCCTGCTCCACCTCGGCCTTGTCCGCCCCGGTCCACTCCCGGATCCAGTCGGCGCTGGCGAACTCCTGCGTCCAGGTCACGTCCAGACCGAGCACGTCCATGCCACTGTCCTCGGCTGCCAGCCGGCGGACCATCTGCACCCGCTGGTCGTCGGCCTGCCGCGGTAGCACCCGGTAGACGATCTCGTAGCGACCGCCGGCCTGCGCGTTGCAGTTGTCCACCACCTTCTGCAGGTTCTGCTCCGGTGGGTAGTACAGGTTGATCGTGGGCGTGCCGCCGTCCCCACCGGAACCGCAGCCCGCCAAGGGCGCCGCCAGCGCCACCGCGGCGGCGGCCGCGACCGCGCGCACCCGCGGTCGACGTCGACGTCCGGCCTCGTCAGGGTCGCTCATCACCCCTCCCCTCTGATCGGCCAACAGCCGGGGAAGGTCACCGTGCCCCGGCGCACGGCGAGACGGTCGGGCTCTGACCGGCGAGTGACGGACCCCGGACGTTTCGTGGTCCCAACACTGCCCGACCTGCGAAGTCGCGAAACCTGCCGGCGACGGCACCGGATGACGCGGCGGCGGTGTGCCCTGGATCACCTGTCCGCTCGCACGGGCGATTCGCCGGCGCTCCCGCGCACCGGGGAGACCGGAACGGGCCAGATCCCCCTTCGCGGGGAGTCGCTTGGCATTCGGCACGCGAGAGGCTGCGGCCATGACAGAGCCGAGGTGGATGCGGTGGACACCCCCGCTCGCGGTTGTCTGGTGCACGGCGTACGCGATCGTGCACGCGAGTTGGGCGATCGGCGGCGCGCCTGACTTCGGCGACCTCGGTGAGTCGTTCCTGCCAGAGGGCTGGACGCCGGTCGTGCCGGCCGCGTCGGCCGCGATCGTGGCGGCGCTGGCCGGCACGAGGGCGGCTCGGTCCCAGCCGGCGAGCTGGGTGTCGGCGGTGTTGGCCTGGTCGTGCGGGATCGCGCTGCTGCTCTACGCCATCATGTTTCCGCTGAGCCTCCTGATGGCGCTCGGCGCCCTCTTCGGCCAGCCGGTCAGCCGGGCCGATCTGGTCGTCCTGCTCGCCCAGGGCGCCGGCGCGGTGGCCGGGGTGCTGGCGTCCGCGGTCGCCGTCCTGGCACAGCGCCGCACCCGGGCCGCCTGCCCGCGTTGCGGTCGTGTCCACGGCCGTTCCCCCGAAAAGCGCGATGTCCCTCGCCGCGCTGGGCCTACCTTGCCGGCTACCTGACCATCGCCTCCTGCCTGGCCCGCCTCGGTGCGGCCGTGCCGCAGGGAGCCCTGTGGCGGACCTCGCCCGGCGCATCCGCCCCGTTCCTGCTGACCTTCGTCGCGCTGATGGTCCTGGCGGGCACGCTGCTGCCGCTCGCGCTGGTGCACCGTTGGGGCCGGATCTGGCCCTCGTGGGTGGGGCCGCTGGCCGCACGGCCGGTGCCGCGCTGGCTGGTGCTCGTTCCGGCGCTGTTCCTCGGGGCGGGTTTGACCAGCTACTTCGGCATCGGCGGCGGGACCGCGGTGGCGACCGGGATGATCGCGCCGGACTGGTTCCTGGTGGTGGCGCTGGCCACCTACACGCTGTGGGGGGTGGGGCTGCTCGTCTCGGCCAGTTCCTACCTGGCCCTGACCAGACCGGAGTGCCCCGCTGGCCGCGCCTCGGCCGCACCGGCTCCAGCGGAACGTCGCACTCGAGCGGCATGATGTTCCGGTGATCGCTCGTTTCAAGGACCTCTGCATCGACGCGGCCGACCCTGACCGGCTCGGGGCCTTCTGGGCCCGGGTGCTCGACGGGAGCGTCGTCGACACCGGTGACGGGGACACCCGGGTCGACGCCGGCCCGGACGGCGTGGGCCCCGAGTCGATCTGGGTCAACCGGGTGCCCGAGCCGCGCACCGTCAAGACCCGCGTCCACCTGGAGCTGCGCCTCGCCGGCGACGATCCCGCGCCGCTGCTCGCCGCCGGCGCCCGGGTGGTACGCGAGCCCGACGACGAGATCGAGTGGTGGGTGCTGGCCGACCCGGACGGCAACGAGTTCTGCGCCTTCGCCGCCCGACCGGACACCTCGCCCGGGCCGATGGAGCTGGTGGTGGACACCGTCGAGCCGCAGCGGCTGGCCGAGTGGTGGGCCGGCGTGCTCGGCGGTGCGGTCGAGATGACCGGCTGGGACGCGGCCTCGCTGGTCGGCGCGGCCGGCTTCCCGTGGGACGAGTGGGTCTTCAACCCGGTGCCGGAGCGCAAGACGGTCAAGAACCGGATGCACTGGGACGTCGACCTGATCGACCCCGAGCCGACCGGGCTGATCCGGGCCGGCGCGACCCTGCTGCGTGAGCCGGACGACGCGATCAGCTGGTGGGTGCTGGCCGACCCCGAGGGCAACGAGTTCTGCGCGTTCGCGCCGCGTCCCACCCAGTGAGCGGCGGAGCTACCCAGCGCCGGCCGGTTGCATTAGCGTTTTCATAGCTCCGCTGCCAGCGCGTACGCCGTCGACGTCGATACGCCTCCGGCCGACCCCCACCCGCCCGTTCGGTTGGTTCTCGCGGGAACTCCCTCCCCCGGTCCACCGGTTGGGCAGGATCGTCCGCAACGAGGAGGTGCCGTCGTGCAGGACACCCGCGCTCTCGCCCTGACATTCGAGGTGAGCGGCCTGCCACCGGTCAAGACCGAGGCGCTGTCCATCTTCGCCGCCGGGCACCGGCAGGCGACGAGGGTCCGCGCCCTGCTCGACGCGGCCTGTGCGGCGGCCCAGCGTACCGGCTGGACCCCGCTCTCCGGGCCGATCGAGGTGGATCTGGTTCTCCGCTGTCCGCCCGGGCACCGCACCTCCGACGCGAGCACCCTGCTCGGTGGGGTGTGCGCGGTGCTCCAGGACAAGAAGCGGGTCGCCACCATCGGCCTGGCCCACCTCGGCGTCCTGGTGGACGTCGCCCTCTACGACGACGACCGGCAGATCCGCCGGCTGTCGTACACCGAGGAACCGGCCGAGGAGTTCTCGTACCAGGTGCGGGTGGCCGCCGTACCGAACGTGGTTTGACCGACGACCGCGGCGGGGTACCGCGGACGCCGACGAAGGGAGCGCCGATGTCGGAGCCACATGTCACGCTCGATCCACGCGGGCTCGATCCCGTGCAGCAGAAGCTGCGTGGCCCGCTGGAGGATCAGCTGACCTCGGCGCTCCAGGCGGCGACCGAACGGGTCCGCGCCGGCTACGCGGGCGAGCCCGTCGAGCAGGTCTGCCAGCGGCTGCTCGACGAGACCCGCTCCGGGCTGCACCCCGACATCGCGGCCGGCTTCAACCCGGACATGGACGAGTTCTGCCGGGTCGCGGTGGCGATCGTCCGCGCCGACCACGGCTGATCGCCAACCGGCGCTCAGGCGGCGACCGGGTCGACCCGCCAGCCGGTCAGCGGGTGCGCGGCGAGCAGCGCCGGCGGGCCGGCCAGCTCCGCCGCGTAGTCGCGCACCAACGCCGGCAGACGGTAGCCGCCCGGATCGGTCCGCTGGGCCAGGTGCGCGTCGACCAACTCCTCCAGCGCGTGCCTCGCCCGCTGCGCGGAGACGCCGAGCCGAGCCGCCGTCCGCTCGGGCAGCGCGGGCGCGTCCGGTGACTCGCCGAGCAGCTTGAGCAGACGACCGATCAGCTCGTCGCCGGAGCGCAGCGCGGCGATCCCGAGGGCCAGGCTCGCCCGCACCGACTGGTCCTCGTAGACCAGCAGGTCCAGCCGATCACGGCGGTCGCGCAACTGGTCGACCAGCGCCGCCACCGACAGGTCCGGCCGACTGGCCAGCCGCGAGCCGGTGATCCGCAGCGCCAGCACCGAGCCGGCGCAGAGCCGTACCAGCTCGGCCGTGGCGGCCGGTTCCGCCTTCAGCCGGTCGGCGCCGCTGAACGCGGCGACCAACGCCCGCGCCCCCACCGCGCCGACCGGGCCGAGGGCCACCCGCCGCACACCGTCGAGGCTGCGCAGCTGCCGCTGGCCGACGACGATCAGCGCCGGGCCGGGCCCGGCCGGGATCAGCGGCCGCACCTGCTCGGCCCCGGTGACCCCGTCGACCACCAGCAGAAGACGGTGCCCGGCAATCCGGGACCGGACCCAGCCGGCCCGTTCGTCGACGCTGACCGGCACCTCGGCGGCCGGAACCCCCAGCGCGCGCAGCACCCGGGCCAGCACCTCGTCGGGCGTCACCGTCGGCCGGTAGCCGAGGTCGACGAAGACCTGTCCCTCGGGGAAGTCGGCGGCCACCGCGTGTGCCGCGCGCACCGCCAGCGCACTCTTGCCGCTGCCCGCCGGCCCGCTGACCACCACGGCGGCCGGCGTCCCGCCGGTCACGGCCGCGACCACGTCCGCCACCTCGGGCGTACGACCGACGAAGGTGACCAGGTCGGCCGGCAGCTCGCGGGGGACCCTGACCGCCGCCGGGGTGACCGGGACGGCGGCGGCGACGATCGGGGTGGCCGGCGGGACGTGGGCCAGGTCGGGTGACCGGTCGAGCACGGCCCGGTGCAACCGGGCCAGGTCCTCACCCGGGTCGATGCCGAGCTGCTCGTGCAGGATGGCGTGCGCGTCCCGGTAGGCGGCCAGCGCGGCGGGCACCTCACCGCACCGGTAGAGCGCCAGCATCAGCTGCCCCCAGGCCCGCTCGCGCAGCGGATGGGCCGCGAGGTGCCGCCGGACCTCCGACAACAGTGGTCGGTGCTCGCCGACGGCCAGGCGCGCCTCGGTCAGCTCCTCGAAGACCTGGAGCCGCTGCTCGTCGAGGCTCGCCCAGCGGTTGTCCAATGCGGTCCCGCGGGGCAGGCCGTCGCCGGCCTGGCCGCCGCGCCAGCAGTCCAGGGCCGCGCGCAGCGGGTCCGCGGCGGCGTCCGGCTCGCCGCCGGCCAGCAGGCCACGCCCCTCCCCCGCCAGCCGCTGGAACTCGGTGATGTCCAGCTCGTCCGGTCCCAGGCTCAGCTCGTACGCGTTGGGACGGGCGATCAGCCGGTCGCCGAGCACGCGGCGCAGGGCCGCGGCGTGCGACCGGAGGTTGGCCACCGCGGAAGCCGGCGGTTCCTCCGTCCACACCATCCCGGTCAGCCGGGCCAGCGAGACGGGATGGTTGGCCTCCAGGGCGAGCCCGGCGAGCACCGCGCGTCGTTTCGCCGGGCCGGGTGTGGCGATCCGGCCGTCGACACTCAGCTCCACTGTGCCCAGTAGCCGGATCTGAAGTTGCATGTCGTAGCTCCCCCGTTGCACCTTGAGCGCGCTCAGGCTAAACGGACATCGGAGCAGGTAACAAGCGATTCAACCGCTCGGCTATTGTGATGAGAGTCAATGTCCCGAGACGGCGTGTCAGCGTAACGGGATCCCGTCGGAAAACGCTCCCACAGGTGCTCGCCCTCGACCTGCGACATCGATGGTCATCGCGGCATCGATGGCCTGCGACACCGGCCCTACCCCGTCCCGAGCGGCGGGAAACCCGCCATGACGACCGGACCAATGTCCGGTGCCGGATCGTCCCATCAGCACACACCGCCGACGGCCCCACCGCCAACTCCCCGTACGGCTCGGTGATCACCGCCGATCCGGCCGGTGACCTGGCCGTTCGGGTGGCCGGCGCTCCCCCTGGCGGCGCGCCCCCACGTCCGGCGGCGGGGCCGCTCCCCGGCGCGGAGCCCTTCGCTTCCTTGTGGCCCGACGTGCCGGGATCTAGCCTGCACCGATGCAAGACGAGCCACACGGCACGATGCACGGCTGGATCTGGCGCCGGAACGTGCTGCCGTTCGTCGAGACGATCGCCTACCTTGTCCGGCACGAACTCGACCCGAGCCGCGTCACCGCCGGAGTCGACGGCTCCGACGCCGACGACGACCGCTGGTTCACCCTCGAACTGGACGGCCAGACGCGCGTCGAGCTGCACTTCGCGGCCGCGGAGGACAGCGTGCTGGTGGATGTGGAGTTGGACGGCAACGACGAGCGGTTCGAGGTCAGGGCCGCTCTGTTGCTCGACGTCTGCAGCCGCTACCAGCTAACTCCGCAAGCCACCTGAGCCACCTCTCCTCGCTGTTCCCACCCGGTCCGATCTCCGCCAGTCGATCCCCGGCGACCCGGTCGTACCCTCGGCGGCATGCGCTACGAGATGGAGACGTACCTGCCGTACGCGGCATCCCGCGTCATCACGCTCGAGGAGCTGCCCGGCCTGTACGTCCCGGACCACGAGCCGGTGTTCGGCTACGGCGACGGCGGCGAAGACGTGCTGATCGTCTCGCTGCACGACGAGTACAGCACCGTTTCGCTGCTTCACGACCGCACCTGGTACTGGCTGACGGAGTCACCGGCCGCGGAACTGGTGGAAATCCTGCTGTGCGGGCAGGAGGCGTGGGTCCCGGCCGGCGCGCTGGTGCGGCCGGAGACCGGGCTCGCCGCGCTGCGGCTCGCCCACGACGTGCCGGGACTCCTGACCGAGTTCAGGTGGCGGGAGCAGTAGCTGCTCCCGCACGACCGGCCCGGTCAGGGGCTCCACCAGTCGACGTCCTCGATCGCGAAGTCACCGACGGACACGTCGTGGACGAAGGTCTTCCAGAACGAGCCCACCAGCCCATAGGTCGCCGGGTCGACCGCGGCGAACAGCGCCTCCAGTCGCCCCGCGACCGACACGAAGGCCGAAGGCCCCTCGGCCGACGAGTAGTAGGGGTACGCCCGCTCCGACACCAGCAGGCACTGGGCGAACATCTCGACGGTGGTGTTGACCGAGTGGGCGTCGTCGAACCCTTCCGCGCCGAACAGAACCTGCCCACGCTCGACGTCGAGGAAGAACTGCTCGCCCTTGTCATAGCTGCCCAGCAACACGCAGACCTGACCGCTCAGGATCTGCGTACGGCCCGTCGGCTCGGCCGCCTCGAACAGCAGCGACCGCCGGGGCAGCCCCTGCTGGAGGAGGAACGCCCGGGTGCGCAAGTGGCGGATGACGGCGGCCTGGTGGGACGACCATCTCGTGACGCTCTCAGCGTCCCAGCGCTTCGTCAACGATCCTCTTCTGGTATGCGATGGTTTCGAGGCATCTGGCGTTCTCCCGCTCCGCCTCGACGGTCCAGATCGGCAGCCTCTCCCGGTCGAGAAGGCCCTCATAGCAGGAGGAGAGAACGCCGTAGAGAACCTCGCCGGTCAGGCCCTCGGGCGCGTCGACACAGGCCAGGATCGCCGACATCAGGTGCGCCGTACCGGGCTCATCCGAACTGTCGTAGACGTCTTCGTACGCATCGAGCATGTCCTCGGGGAGGATCATCTCGTCACGGCCGGCCCGGACCGATTCATGGCCGATCCTCAGCCCCTCCGCCAGGTAGCTCCGGACCTCCGCGTCCTCGATCTCGCCCGCAGCCTGAAGCGTCCAGTCCAGCACCGACACGGCCACAGCAAGCCTCCGCGCAGGCGGGATGGTCGGAAGCTCATCCCGCAAGGGCTTCATCTCGTAATCCCACAGCAGCACGCTGTCCTCCAAACGTGGTTGATCCCGGTTAGGACATCCCGCCGGCCGAACCATCGGTCGCACGGGCCGACGTCACCGCCGATAGTGTTCGTACAGCAGGCGCAGCCGCTCACGCCCGCGGCGTCGGGCGGACTCCCGAAGCTCGTCTGCACTTCCCCCGTCGAGCAGACGCTCGACGTCCTCCGCCTGACAACGCTCCTCCAAGTCGAGCACGAGGTGATGCCCGGTCCGGGCCCCGATCCTGAAGGCACCGTTCCGCGCCGCCGCGGAGCACTCCGCCAGACCGTCAAGCGATCGCCTTGCAAGCATCCCCAACGCCGAGTGGAGGACAACCGCTGCGTAGAGAGCATGAGCAGCAGACCCCTCAAGCTCGTCCCCGAAGCGCATCTCGCGCATCCGCTCGAGGCCGGATCGGGTCGACGAGTACCGCGCGACGTCGCTCGAAAGCGGGCGCCACAACAATTCCAACGCCTCGTGGTAGCGGTCCAGGTCATCGCGCCGATCATCCTCGGACACCGCCCAGAAGAGCACCCCGCAGGCCCGCTCCGCACATCCGGCGGCGAACAGGGCCGCCTGTTGGAGGGAAGCAACGCCCGCGAACTGATCGGCGTTCATGAACAAGCACACCTCGCGATCCGACGTGCCGGCTATCGGCCAGGGCTCCGACCCACCACAGCATCCCGTGTCGGCGTCCACCTAATCCTGCGCCGCAGTGCGGACGAGTTGCCTCTGATACTCGATCGCACGCATGCAGTTGGGGTTCGCACGCTCGACGTCGAGGACGACAGGTTCCGCGGTTCCCAGCGGGAGTTCCGGCAAGTCCTCGCAGTCACGGATGACGTCGTAGCAGGCCGACATGATCGTCCGCGTGAAGCCCACCGTGACGTCCTCCGCCGGCACTCCGACAGAGTCGATCAGCGCGACAAAAAGCTGCCAGAGGTCTTGAAGGTCGACCTCGTCGGCCAGTTCTGACAACTCGTCCTCAAGTTCCTCGAACGCCTCCGACTCGACATCCGGTGGCGACCCCGCCGCAGCCGCGCGAACGTAGTCAAGCGCTGCTTCGACGGCGCCACGGCCCTCCCCTTCCAGCAGCTCACGCGCCCCGGACGGCAGAACCTCAACCGTCCACTCCAGCAGCCGCACGATCAGGTTGAGTTGCGAACCGGAGTCCAGCCGTCCGAGGAGAGGGATCTTGTCGGCCATCTCCCGGTCCCACAGAGTCGCCACCGTTGAGCCCCGCCCACACCTTGATCCAATACCGGGGAGGTGCCCAACCACCTGCCACGGTGTTCGTACAGTCCCGAGCGGCGCCCGACGACGACGGGCGGACGCATACCGTACGAAGGCCAGGTGTTGACCACTTTCTGGCTCCAGCGCGGCACCTTGACCTTGATCAACGTCCGCTCCGAGTGCAGGCTGTAACCTCACTGCTCGGAACTCTGGGCGCTCCGAAACCAGGCCGTCCTGCGCGGATCGGGGAAGGTGTGGAGCCCCGTACGGAAGAACGGACTTGTTCCTTGGCGGAAGTCGTTCAGGTGTTGATCGGCACGACACGGGCGGGTCAGGATTCCTTCGAATCGCTGCTCGTCACCCCCCTCGGTTCGGACTTGTATGTGCTGGAACGTTCACCGCTGATGGCGGATGGTGTAGCTCGCGGCGATACCATTCGCATTGAAAATGGCGGCGGACCTACCAGGTGGTTCGCGACGGCGACCACTACGCGCTGCAGATCTACTACCGCCGAGACCTGGAACTCGAGGATCTCAGGGACATGGAATCGCGGCTCACCGAGGTTGGAGGCGAGATCGACGCACACGCCGCACGCGTGATCGCCGTGACCATCCCCGCGGCTCCGACCTCGGCGTTGGCCACCCTCCTTGAGGGTCATCCGCGACGCGGGGACTTCGAATGGCGGATCTCGAAGTCTCCACCCACCGGTTAGCTGTCCCGATGTCCGGGGTGGCCCGCAGCCGATGGTCCTCGCGGTGCGCGTTACTCCTCGACCAGGAATATCTCAAGTACGACCGGTTCGGCCCACACGGCGTAGGCAAAGGCAGGTCGCTCGATGTCCTCTCCAGTGCTGTCGTCGATGAGGGTCGTGCGGGTGCGCGGTCCGTAGCGAACTTCGTACCTCAGGCCCTCTACCTCGACCGTTCCGCATCGTCCATCTATGCCCGAGTCACGCTCATGGTCGAGCACCGACACAGACCAGCCTTCCTTTTCAGCTTTGTGGCACCACAGGTCCAAGGCTCGTTCAAAATCCTCAGGTCTGGCATGGACGCCGCCAGTTCTTCCGATTATGTCAATCAGATCGACTCTTTTATCCATTACCCTCCCCTGGCCCACCCGGGCGGACTCCATGACTGCCACCAACTCTACTTTCTCGGGGAATTCCTTCACACCGCCAGAGTCCGTCGTGTTCAACGTCCGGACCTTGGAGAGAATCTCACATCGCTCTGACGTCGCGTCCCGCACGCATCGCTCGCGGCCACAATCAGACCCGGCCGACAACTCCTGTTGCCGCAGTGTCCCGTCGTTATGGCAAAAGGACGTGCCGCCGAGGTGACAAGTCACCCCGGCGGCCACGCTGGACCCTATGCTGCCCGAGCCGGTCTATCGAACTACGGCCGCGTCGGATCCGAGTCCACGTTGGTCACTTGCTACGCGGTACCACCAACTCTGGACTCATATTCCACCCAGCGGTCATCGTCGGCTTCGAGGGTGCCGTCATCATCCACGTAGAAGACACCGGTCTGATAGAGCTCAAGGAACCCATCAACCATCTCTTCGACCGAACGGAAGGAAATCTCCGTCTCGCCGCCGGACATGACGGTGAAGACACCCACTTCGTGCAGCGACTCGTCGAAGACCGCAGCGTAGAAGTCACCACCGCCGGAACCCAGCAACGGCACCCAGTGATCGCCCAACGCCGCCTCGTCGTCGATGTAGTCAGACATGATCGACTTAGCTTCGGCGATCGAGAGCGGCCAGTAACCCGGCATGACCGATGCGTCATCCTGAGTCTGCCCGGGCGTGTCAGCGACTCCGTTGCTCCAGTTGAACCACTGAGCCACCATGTCCGGGATCGGCTCCCCGAGAGCGGACTTCACGTCTTCCAGGCCGGGGCCCGGGATACGTGCGACAACCACCGGTCGACCGATCGTAGCCAGGTGACCCCAGAGTGCTTCAAGAGACTGCTGCAGCACAAGCCACCTCCCTTTCACCGAGGATCCGGCTCACCACACCCCTATTGATTCCCTTCTGCTGGGCAATGGCTGCCACGCAGTTGGGGTTAGCCCGCTGCGCGGCTAACACGGTGCCCACCCCACTGGCGGCGGGGTGGGCACCGGACAATGCGGATTTAGTTAGCGACCGGCTTCCTCATCCGAATAGCCGTTGGCGATTACCTCGGCGTAGGACCGGGCGAACGCCTCGCTGCGAAGAAGAAGGAGCTCAGGATCGAAACCCGGAACCTCCCGCGCCAATCTCGCCTCACTCAAATCCGACCGTCGGATCTCGCTCTCCAGGCGCAGGAACTCGGCAGCGTCCTCGTCCTCAGAAGAAGACTCGGCCGCCATCTCTTCAGAGGCCTCCGCAAGTTCCTCGGCATGTTCGAAGGCGCGCCTCAACCGTTCCAGGTCCTCTGGTGCCGCCAAGGAGTCAAAAACCTCCGTTGCCAGCACAAGATGGTCGACGATCTCCGTTTCGAAAGGCGGGCCGTCCGGATCGCTAGCCTCCAGAACGCGCTCGACCAGTTCTCTTACAGGTCGAACTTCTTCGGTGGACACTCCGGAACCGGTGATCGCCTCACGGTGGACCCGAGAGCCGAAGGCCAGCACCTGTGACAGCGCCTCCCGATGTTGTTCGAACCAGGGCGAAAACTTCGGATCCTGATCGAAGCCGAAGTATCGGACGAGGACCAGGGCGACAGCACTCTGTCGACCTGCAGGGCCAAGCAGAGACGCCTGGCGCATGTCCTCCTCCAGATCTGTCACTTGAACGTCCTTTCGCCCTTGTAGTTGAACATCCGACCGAGGTACTTGAGCCTGCCCAGGAACTTCGGGCCCGTCAGAGACATCCCCCGGTCACGTATTGAGTTCTCACAGGGAGGACAGACGTTGCGGTTGGCACCGCCCCCGAGGAATGTCCAGCCCTGCTTGTCCATGTAGCTCAGAGCCGTCATCTCAGCATGCCCCTTGCCATTGGCAAACACATCGCCAGCATCGGCGTCCAGCTGGTTCTTGATCGCCTTGGGCACGTACTTACGGTTCGAGGCGACAATGGTGCGGATGTCACCCGCCTGGTCGCGAGCGAGAATCACCGCCGTCGTGTCGTTCTCGTAGGCCCATCCGCCCTTCTCCTTCGAGGGATCCTTCAGCCCCTCGTGGAGCTGCTTCGCCCGGTCACCGGCGAGCTCATCATAGTCAGGGCATTCGTTGTGGACCAGGACGGTCTGGCCACCGGCGAGGACGTAGTAGTTGTGGTCCGCATCGACGGTGAGGTTGTAGACACGTGCAGAGCGCTTCTCGTGCTCGACAGCGGTGATCTGCACCCAGACGCCGGAGGACGCCCGCAGCCACATGCCCGGCTTGAGCGTGTCCGCGGTGACCCAACGCCCGGAGTCCGGCAACCAGTAGTGGTGACCGGCCGTTGACGTGACCTTGCCGGTAGCTTGGCCATCACGGCCGTCGGTGTCGAGCGTCAGAGTGACGAGCTTCTTGTCACCCTCGTGGTTGCGGGTGTTCGTGACCTCACGGTTCCGGGTGGCACCCGACTCGACATCCGTGGCCTTGATCCAGTCGCCCTCCTGCAGGTCCTCGATGGCCGTGGTCGAGCCGTCTGCCATCAGCACCCTCGTACCGGGTACGAAGCTGTTGACCTTGCAGCTCGGACCCGACGGTGTCGTGTCCTTCGGTTTGGGCGCGCCGGTCGAGGGCGCTCCCTTGGCACCAGTAGTGACGGCCTCGGCGCCGTTCTTGACGTCCTTGGCGGTGTCGATGCCCTCGGCGATCCTCGTGCCGGTCTTGGCCAGCTTCGCCGCGGCCACCGCGTTACCCGCCAGCGGGATCGCGGACGCCATCGACAGAGCGGCGTCGACGTAGTTGCCCTCGGCCGCGTACCAGATGCCGTTGGCGACGTCGGCGACCTCACCGACGACCGGCACCATGCCGACCACGTCCAGGGCGGCGTGACCGATGTCCGACCACGACATCCCGAACAGGTGCCCGTCCAACTCCACGAAGCTGATCGGGTTACCGCCGGCGAAGGAGTACCGGTTGCCCGTGAACGGGTCCATCGCCAGACCCATGTCCGCCATGGCGCCGCCATAGGTGTCCCGCGTCAGGAACCGGTTCAGACCCGGGTCGTAGTTGCGGAAACCCATGTCGTACGTACCGGAGCCCGAGTCCCACCGGGAGGCGTTGAACCGGAACGCGTTGTACGGCTCCTCACCCTCCGGCGTCGCACCCGGCTTGTCCACACCGGTGAACTGCGACTCGTCGTCCTTGCCGTACGCCGTGTAGCCGTACGTCGCGCGGGTGTTGCCGTCATCCTTGGTGATACCGACGACGTCACCGCGGGGCCGGTAGATGAACTGCGAGTACTCCCGGCTGCCGTCGTCCTTGTGCTTGATCTGGGTCAACTGCTGACCCCACGGCGCGTACTGGTACGACTTCTCCGCCTTGCCGGCGACCTCCTCGCGCAGCACCTGGCTGTCCATCCCCAGGTACGTGAACAGGGTGGTCTTGTCGCCCTTCGTCTGCGACACCGTCCGGTCGAACGGGTCGTACACGTAGGTGGTCGACTTGGCGTTCGCACCGATGCCCGCAGTGGTCTTCACCGTGCGGTCGAAACCGTCGTAGTAGTGCTTCTGCGTCCGCTGACCACCGATCGACACGGTGTCGAGGCGACCCAGCGGGTCGTAGTTGTACGTCTGCGTCACGCCACCGGTGGTGGTGGAGTGCAGCCGGTTCCGGTCGTACTTGCTGGTGCTCGTCGTGCCGGCGACCGTCTGCGAGACCGTGTTGCCGTTGGCGTCGTAGACGTACGTCTCCGTCGACGTGCTGTCTCCGGTCTTGTCGAGCTTCGCGATCCGGTCCTGCGGGTCGTAGCTGAAGACGTACGTGTTGTCGATGTGGTCCGACGCGTTGTCGGCGTTCATCAACTTGAGCACGTCCCGGGACGGGTGCCCGTTGGCCTGGTACTCCAGCGTGTGCTCCGCGACGGTCGCCCCACCGGAGGTCTTCTCCAGTTGGTGCTTGGTGGCGCCGTCGAGGTAGTACTCGAAGTCCACGGTGTTGCCGTTGGGCTTGGTCTGCTTGAGCATCTGCCCGCGGGCCGTGTACGTGAACGTCGAGATCTGCTGGTTGCCCGCCGTCGGCGAGTCGGCGTTGGTCACCTTGGCGACCATGTCCCGACCGTCGTACTCGATCTTCGACCAGGTGAGGTCGTGGGTCGAGGTGAGCGGGTTGCCGTTGTCGTCGTAGGTGAGCGCCGTGGTGTTCTTCGGCGTCGTGTCGGTGGCCCCGACGAACTCCTTGACCGACGAGATCTGGTTCAGCTGGTCGTACGCGACGTCGTACCGGTTGATCTTCGCGCCCGGGCTGAGGTCCTTGACCTCGACCAGCATCCCGTTCGGGTTGTACCGGTAGGTGAACTCCTTCTTTTCGTTGTCCACGTCACCGGCGTTGTCCCGCACCAGCTTGACCGCGTCGGCGAGCACCTTGCCCGTCGCCTGGTCGGTGACGGTGATCTTCTGGACGCCGTCCTCGGTGAACGGGTAGCTGCCCAGGCTGATCCAGCTGCCGGTGTTCTGGGTCTGGTTCACCGTCTTGACGACGTTGCCGCCGCTGTGGGTGATGGTGAACTTCGCGTCCGTCGCGGCACCGCTGACCTGCGGGTGCCGGACGAACACCTCGTAGCTGCCGTCCCGCGGGATGGTCAGCTGCCAGTTGAACTGCGCCGACCCGCTGCCCGCGGGCGCGGTGGCCACGTCGTAGCCGTAGTTGCCGGTCGCGGCGCCGCTGGTCCAGGTGCCCTGGGTGGCCGTGTTCTGGGAGTCCGAGTTGTCGACGAGGACAACGTCCTTGCCGACCGGTAGGCCGTCCTCCGACCGCCCCTTCTCATTGCCGGACGGGTAGAAGTCCCAGGTCATCGTCCGGGTGGTCGACCCACCGGCCGAGCTCAGCGTGTTCTTGGTCTGCTGGCCCAGGTCGTTGTAGTCGTACGAGTTGACGATGTCCCACGGGTCCTTGGACGTCTTCGTCCACCCGTTGTCGTAGTAGGTGTACTCGGTCTCGTTGCGGACGCTCTGCCCGTCCGACGGCGGCGCGCTGACCTTCGCCAGGTTGCCGATCTCGTCGTAGGTGTAGAAGGTCTTGTCCGGCGTGTTGTAGCGGCTGTCGTCCTTGTCGTAGGACGACCACTCCTCCTTCTTGCGGTTGAGCGCGTCGTAGAGGGTCACCACGGCGAAGTCGTCGGCGTCGTCGGCGGTGTCCACGCCGCGCGGCGTGATCGCCTTCGTCTGGTTGCCGACCTGGTCGTACTCGTACTTGGTCGTCCGGTAGACGTTGTTGCCGGAGGCGTCCTTCTTGTGCGGCACCTTCGACTCGACCAGCGCGCCGCGGGCGTCGTACTGCGCCAGCGACTCGTTGCCCTCCGCGTCGGTGGTCCCGAGCGTCAGGCCGTCCTTGTCGTACCGGGCGGTGGTGAACTTGCCGAGCGCGTCGGTGGTCTTGACGACCCGGTGGTTCCAGTCGTACTCGTACTTGGTCGTGAAGTCGGCCGCCGCGCTGGCGGTCTTCTTCGCGTCGTACAGGACCGTGACATTGCCGACGTTGTCGTACTCCGAGGCCACCTTCTGACCGAGGCCGTTGACGACCTCGATCGGCTGGTAGATCGCGTCGTACTTGGTCGTCGTCGTGTAGTCGCCGACCGTGGAGGTCAGGTTGCCCTGCGGCTCCGTGACGGTCAGGACGTTGCCGACCTTGTCGTACGTCGTGGTGGTCTTGCGCTCCGGGTCGGTGGCCACGTCCTTCGGCGCGTACGACTCGGTGACCTGGTCGGCCCGGTCGTAGACCGACGTCGACTCCGCCCCGTTGGTCGCGTACGCCGTGGTGATGTTGTCGTTGGCGTCGTACACCGGGGCCTTGGTCGTGATGAAGCGGTTGTTCGCCGCGTCCATCGGCTCGACCTTGGTCTTCGGCCGACCGAACGTGTCGTACGCCTGGGTGACCTTGGCGTTCTTGCCGTTCTTGACCTCGAGGGTGTTGCCCCGGTCGTCGTAGGTGAAGTACGAGAAGCCCGGGCCCGGGTCCTCGATCTTCGTCGGGTAACCGCTGGCGTGGAAGGGACCGTACTTGGTGGTGTTGCCGTTGGCGTCCTTGGCGGTGAGGAGCTGACCCCACTCGTCGTAGGTGTTCGTGCTCGTGTAGTCGCCGGCGGTCGCCGTGGTGTTGCCCACCGGGTCGGTGACCGTCTCGACGTCACCCTCGGCGGTGTACGTGAAGGTCCACTTGCGGCCTTCCGAGCTGGTCTTGCTGATCACCTCGGCCACGTAGCCGTTGAGCTGGCGCTGGTAGGCCAGCGCCGTTCCCGGCCAACCGTTCTTGACCGCCTCGGCGTCCCTCATCGAGGTCGGGTAACCGGTCTTGGGGTCGTACGCCCAGGTCGCGACCGCGCCGTTGGCTTCCTCGATCCGGACCACGTTGTGGTCGTCGTCCCAGCCGAACTTCGTGGTCTCATTCTTGGCGTTGGTGGTCTGGTAGGTCCGCCCGTAGCCGTCCATCTGGTAGGCGGTGGCGTGGTTCTCCGCGTCGGTGACCGTGGTGTTGATGTTGTTGCCCTGCGGGCCGTCCGGGTCGACGTAGGCGAACTGGGTCAGGTAGCCGAGCCGGTCGGTGTACGACTTGGTGGTCCAGTGCCACTTCGGGTCGTCGCCGGCCTGCGGGTAGTTGTAGACCAGGTTGGTCGAGTAGTTGGCGCCGCTGGCACTGGCCCGCGGGTCCGTGATCTTGACCAGCTTGACGTTCTTGTTGCCCTGGGTCATGTCGTAGGCGAACTTGAACGTCTTCGGCGCGCCGTCGGTCGAGCCGGCACCGTCGATCAGCTCACCGAGCAGACCCTTGTCGGTGTACGCGAAGGTCAGCTTCCGCCCGGAGATGTCGGTGATCTCCGAGATGTGGTCGATGATCTTCGGGTTGGTCAGGCCGGTCCCGGTCTTGCGGGTCCAGGTGACATCATCGATGTAGTCGAAGGTCTGACCCTTCGCGAAGTACTCGATGGTCAGGGTCTTACGGTTGGTCGCGTCGAGGATGTACTTGAGGAACTTCGTCGGCTTGTTGTTGGACTTGCGCTCCTCGTACACGAAGCGCATCTCGTTCTGGTTGTTGTCCACGATGCTGGACAGGAAGCCCTCGCAGTCGTAGAAGAACTGCGTCCGGTCCGGCCGGGTCAGCACCCACGCCTTCGGCTCCTGCGTGTTGGGCTTGCAGTCCACGCTGCTGTACTTCTGCAGGTAGAGGTGCACACCCTTCGGGCTCTTCCACTCGTTCGCCGCCGCGTCCCAGGTGAACCAGTGGCTCGTACCGTCACCGTCGGTCAGCGTGACCTTGGTCGGGTTCGGGTTCGGGTGGAAGTCCAGCGGCGTGCCCAGGCGCATCAACGACGACGCCTGCAACGACCAGCCGAAGCCGGTGACCGAGTCACTCGTGTCCAGCGAGTTGTAGGCCAGCCGCACAAACGTCGACAGCCCGCGGGACGGGTTGTTGATCGCGTTGTACGACCACACCGTGTTGCCGGAGTACAGGTTGTTCATCAGCGAGCCACCGGCGCCGGTGTTCTTCCCCGCGTAGGAGTAGAACTTCTCCAGACCCAGCTGGTCGGAGGTCGGCTCCTCCACCGCCACGTTCTGCGGCAGCGGCTGGATCGCCGGAGTGGTCTCCGACAGCTTCTTGCCGGTGAGCTTGTTGCGCAGATCCCACTGCAGCACGTAGTCGGTGCGCTTGTTCCCGTCCGTCGACGACGGCGGGGTCTTCACCTGCGCGGCCACGTCGACCGTGCCGCCGGCCGGGACGCTCTTCGGCAGCGCCGTCTTCAACTCGAAGGTGGCGTCCGCGCCGTCGGTGATCCCGTCGGGCCGCTTCCAGTCGTAGGCCAGCTCCCAGTCGGTCGGGTTCCACGCCGCCAGGGTCGGGTTCGACAGGGTCATCGGCACCGTGTACGTGGCGTTCGGCGTCGTCAACGCCGGCGTCGAAGCCGCGTAGTAGGTCGACTCGGCGTTCTGCTCGAGGTAGGTGACCTCCAGCGTCGGGCGCAGCAGCGGCTCCTGCGCCTCGGACGACAGCAGCATCGCCCGCGCGGTCTGGTTGACCTCGTCGCGCTGGCGCAGCAGCAGGCCGTTGTTGCTGGTCGGGGTGGTCACCCAGCCCTTCACCGCGGCGGTGATGTCCCAGCTCGCCCACTCCGGGTCGTTGGTGAACCCGGTGGTGCCGGCCTTCCAGGTGGTGTCGTAGTCGCCACCCGCCGTGGTCCACGCGTTGACACCGTCGTAGGTGTTCCAGGTCGCCTTCGTCTCGGTGAACGCCCGCTTGAGCTTGTAGACGTCGACGTACTCGTCGGTGTCCGTGCCCGGGAACAGCGACGTGTTGTACAGCCGCAGGTCGGCGTCGACGACCTGGGCGTCGGTCGGGATCCCGGTCAGCGTCGGGAACTTCACCAGACCGTGGGTGTCGCCGTAGTAGGGCGAGTTGTTGCCCGGGCTGACGTACGGGTCACCGTCGTAGACGTCCACGTTCTCCGTCGGCCGGCTCTGCGCCAGCGTGGTGTCCGTGGTGCCCGTACGGTAGATCCGGGTGATCTGACCCGCCTTCGGCAGGATCGCCGACTGGGTCGGACCCGCGATCAGCCGCCCGTCCTTGGTCTTGACCGCGACCATGTAGTAATAAAACTTCCGCGCCAACGGGTCGGTGTTGTCCGCCGGCGTGGGGACCGCGGTGGTGTCCTGGTAGGTGCGGGTGGCGCTGGAGACCGGCGCGACCAGCGTGGCCGCCGACGGCGTGTACTCCTGGAAGATGCTGCGGTGCACCTGGTACTCGGCGATGTCGGTGCCCGGGTAGGCCGGCCAGTCCAGTACCGCACCGGTCGAGGTGATCGTGGTCGGCGGGTTCACCGCGATGCCCGGGGTGCCCCAGGTGACCACCAGCTTCGGCAGGTTGTAGTCCCGCCGCGCGTTGTTGTAGGCGAACTCCGACGCCTCGAAGATCGGGCCGCCGCGGCCCTTCTTCGCCTCGTCGACCGCCTTGACCATGAAGCCGTAGTTCGGCTGGGACTTGTTGACCCACTCCTGCACGGCATTGCGGACCGGGAACGAGCTCCAGACGTTGGAGACCGCGGCCTTCTTGGTGGTCACGCCCCAGCGGGTGAAGCGGACCGCGTCCGCGATCACCGACTTGCCGAGCACGTCGCCGAGGACGACCTTGCCGGTGGTGCCGGCGACGAACGGGTGCACGCCGAGGGTCTTCCACTCACCGAGACCGCTGCCGGTCTGGTCGACGTTGTAGGTCTTGGACCCGCCGTTGTAGTAGACCGTGTAAGGGGCGTTGGTCGGCCGGTCCGCCTCAGAGACGTAGTGGACCTCGACCTGGTAGTCACCCGACTCGGTGATGGTCGGCACCCAGGTGTGGGTGTTCCCGGCGGTGGTGTCGCTGTTGTAGCGGTAGTCACCGTTGATCGCCAGCGGCGTCAGATCGGCGTTGGCCGAGTACGGCCAGGTGCCGCTGATCGACGTGCCGGAGTCGCCGTCGTCCTTGGTGACCATGTTGCCGGCCGGCTGTGCGGCCATGTTGGCGTTCATGTTCGACCAGTTCGCGGTGCTCTCCGTCCACGGCTGGGTGACCCGCCGGGCCTCCATCGCCACGTCGAAGCCCCACGCGTGGTGGGTCTGCGAGTAGTACATGTCGAGCCGCGCGTCGTCGATCGGCGTGTTCGCCGGGACCGAGCTGACGTCGAACTTGACCAGGGACCGCCACGACTGGGAGGCGTCCGTGCCCACCTTCAGTTGGTAGGTGTCGTTGTAGTTCGTGGTGGTGGCGCCGGAGTAGATCGCGACGTCCTGCGCGTCGGTCGGCACCGGCTGGACCTTGATGGTCGGGTCGACCACCACCGGGTACACCCGCGCCGAGTCCGCCAGCCAACCCGCGTCGGGGGTGACGGTGACCGTCGTGGTGGCGCCGGACTGCGTCACCTTCTGGGTGACCTTGTCGCTCCACACCTTGCCGTGCGGCGAGGCCTTGTCGTCCTTGTCGTCGAACATGAACGGCGCGGGCATCTCGAAGTACGTCCGGCCGCCGTCGCGGCCGACGAACGCGATCGAGCCGTCCTCGCGCTGCTGCGCGACCAGCCCCGCGCTGTCGAGCGTGAACGTGTAGGACACCGGCGCGGCCGGGGCCCTACGCAGGACGATCTTCTCCTTGAGCGCGGTGCTGGTCACGTCGTAGACCACGTCCGCGCCACCGGCCACGCCGGCGTAGGTCACCGTCGAGCCGGACACCTTCGGAGTGACCGCCTGCGGCGCGCCCGCCAGCCCCAGCTCGATGCTGCGGCCGTCCTGCTCGAACCGGGCCAGCTCATCCGAGCTGTCCCCGAAGAGGCTGGTGAAGGCGTTCGTCCGGTTGCCCTGGACGTAGCCCTTGTCGTTGGTCGGCCGGACGGTGGTGTCGATGGGCTGGTAGCGGCCCTTCGAGTCCTTGTAGTGCACCGGCACCGCGGAGATCTCCGCCTGCGTGCGCCCGTCGGACAGCTGGTAGGTCTTGCCGTTCGCCGTGCGCTTGCCGGTCAACTCCTTGACCCGCTTCTGCGCCGGCCACGCCTTGCCCGCCGGCGTGTTCTCCTGCACCGACAGCCCGGCGCTGATGACCTCCGGCCTGGGCCGGTCTGGTCCGTCGCCGACCAACCCGCGGGCGGCGCCCCCGAGCCGGTCGAGCAGGCCCTTTCCGTCGTCGTCGGCGCTCGCGGCGCCCTCCGGTCTCTGTTCGGACAGGACCTGCGTCCCGCCCATGGTGGCCGCCAGGGTCACCACCAGGGCCGCGATCAGCGGTCCCCTTAGCTTTCTTCTCACCCGTTACCCTCCGGTCAAGGGCCAATACGTCGGGTAGAAGCTAGGGAGAGGACATACACCGACAGCTATCGTCCGGCTATCGTCCGGCTATCTCGCGGCGGTATCGGCGGCCGGGCACGACGAAGGGCCGCCCCGACGCGCGGGACGGCCCTGTCGGGGACGGGTGGTGTCAGTAGCGGCCGAGGTTCTGCACCGGGCACATCACGATCCGCGGCGAGCGGGCCGGGTCGAGCCAGGTGAGCACCTTGAGCAGGTTGGCATGGGAGAGGCTGACGCAGCCGGCGGTCGCGTTGCCGCTGGCGGTGCTGAACTCGTGCAGGAAGATGCCGCTGCCGGCGCCCGGCACCGGCTTCGCCACGTTCGGCGGCATGTTGTACGTGATCACGGCGAAGTGGGTGTACGCCGGGACCTCCTGCCAGAGCGCCTCGCTGTAGCCGCCCGGGTTGGTGGTGCTGTGCTGGAAGGTGTTGTAGAGCGGCGAATTGACGTTCTCGTTCCACCAGTCGTTCGCCACCAACCGGTGGTACGGGAACCGCACGCCCGGGTCAGCGGCGATGCCGTACATGGTCGGGCCGAACGAGTAGACGCCGGTCGGCGTGGTGGCCACACCCTCGACGTGGTTGTCGCTGAACCCCTTGGAGCCGATGCGCGCCGGCAGCGGCGCCGAGACCGCTGTCCAGTGCCCGCCCACCTTCGCGAACGTCTCCAGCGTCGCGTACGTCGTGCTGTAGCCGTTGCCGGTGACGATGACGACCTGGTTGGTCGCATCGGGCAGCGTGGTCAGCGCGGAGGCCCGGTTCGGCGGCGGGATCGGCCGCCCCCGCCCGCTCACGGCCGACCCGCCCGCGTCGCCACCGCAGCGATATGTCTGCGTTCCATTCGAAGGATGATGACAGGCCGCAGCCGCTTCCGGGGCCCCGGAAATAGTGAGGAACGTCGGTTGCCCACGCGGAGAGTCGGCGTAACGGAAATGACGAGCCGGACGCCACCAGGATCAGTCGGCGCCGAAACGGAAACAGATAACGGGTCAGGACCGGGTCCGCAACTCCCCGGTCCTGACCCCCACCGTCCGGGCGTGGTAGCGGACATCGTCGTATTGAACGTGCGGGCGTGGCACGCCGCCCACTCCGGGCTCAACACGACGAGCCGGCCCGCCTGCACTCAGCTCCACGGTGCCCAACGACCGGACTTCGGCGCGCTCCCGTCTCACCCCGAAGAGGCGCGAGCGCCGGCTCAGGTTAGGCGCGTTTCTCCAGGCTGGACAAGGAGCCGCGGAGTCGGAGAAGGGTGATTGATATCAACGTGGAAAAGCGGCATGTCGGCGTAACACGACGGTTCTCGTGAACGCTGTTTCTGGTCGAGACGACCTCGCCGTGGGGTGTGCCGCGTCCGGTGTGCCGCTGGTCGGCGTCGGCGTGCCAGCGCGCCGGCGGCGAGCGCGCGGAGCGGCGCCACCCGGCTCAGCAACCGTACGCCCGTCGCGGCGGCGACGCCGGGTGAGCGGCGCTGCTCAGAAATGCCGGAGCAGGTCGGGAAAGGCGGCCAGGCGGAGCACGCCCCGGTCGGTCGGGTCCAGGTCGTCATGCTCCAGCACCCAGGTGTTCTCGTTCGGGATGAACACCGCGTTCATCCCGGCCGCTCGGGCGGGGCGGATGTCCGAGCGCGGGGAGTTGCCGATCATCCAGGCGCGGGCGGGGTCGAAGTCGTGCTCGCGGACGAGCCACCGGTAGGTGTCGACGTCCTTCTCCCGGACGATGTGCGCGGCCCGGAAGTGGTGCAGCAGCCCGGACGCGTCGAGCTTGCGCTGCTGCTCCTCCCGCTCGCCCTTGGTCAGCAGCAGCAGCTCGTGCCGGCCGGCCAGCTCGTCCAGCGCCTCGGCCACCCCGGGCATCAGCTCGACCTTGTGCTCCACCAGCGCCACCGCGAGCCGGTCGATCTCCCGGCGCTCGGCGTCGGTGGCCGGCCGCTCGCGCAGCCGCTCCAGGCACTCCCCCAGGCTGCGCAGGAAGACCTTGCTGCCGTAACCGTGCGCCACCGCGTTGGCCCGCTCGATGTCGTCGAGGATGGCTCGGGTCTCGGCCCGGTCGAGGGTGGGGTGATCGAGCCAGGCGAGGAAGTCGTCGATCACGCGCTCGAACACGACGTTGTTCTCCCAGAGCGTGTCGTCCGCGTCGAAGACCAACACCTGCCCGCGCCGCACTGCCATCCCGCCGACCGTCATGCCGCCGCCTCCTCACGCTCATCCGAACGGTCCGGGACTCTAGGGCACCGGACGCGGTGTGCGCAGTGACTTTCCGCTCCGGCCCAGCGGCGCGTCGCGCCCGCCCGTCGCTTGTCAGGGCCAGCGCAGCAGCCGGTCCGCGATCATCGCCTCCCGCTCCTCCTGCGCCTCGGGGCGCAGCCGGCCACCCCGGGTGAGCATGACCACCCCGTGCAGCAGGCTCCAGCCCACCTCGGCGAGGGTGTCCGGGTCACGCCCCGCGGCCAGCGGGGCGAGCGCCGCACGCAGCTCGGCGAAGACCGCCCGGGGCGCCGCCGGCACGCCGTCGACGCCGAGGGCCAGGTCGGGCGTCAGCACGAGCATCGCGTCGTAGACCTCCGGGTTCGCGTACGCGAAGTCGAGGTACGCGCTCACCACCGCCGGCCAGGCGCCCTCCGGCCCGCCGGTCGCCTCGGCGTGGGCCTCGGCCAGGTCGGCGGCGATGTCGGCGAAGGCGCACACCGCGACGGCGGCGACCAGCGCCTCCAGATCGGCGAAGTGCCGGTAGAGATCACCGATGTCGATCTCGGCCCGATCGGCCAACCGCCGGATGCTCACCCCCGCCCAGCCTTCCGCCTCGGCGAACTCGCGGGCAGCCGTGACGATGCGGTCACGCAGATCTCGTTCGGCGGCCCCTTCTTCAGGTCCGGACACGCCACGAGCCTAGTGGCGCACACGGCCCGTGGTCGCTCCATGACGGATTGGCGACTACGGCCGATCCGGGTCATCTCCGGCACCGGCCGACCCGACGCCGGGTGCGCCGGACGCGAAAAGTAGCTTGTGGCAGCCGCGGCGCCCTGCTTGGCTGCCGCCGTGACCGAACTGCACACACCGCGACTCACCTTGCACGCGATCGACACCGCAGAGGGCGAACGCATAGTCGCGCGTCAGGCCGGAGCGGGTGACCTCTGGGCGGCCGACTTCCCCTTCGACGGTGACGTCATCGGCGTCACGGCGTTCCTGAGGACCGCCGCGGCCCATGGGAACCCAAGGCCATTCGGGCACTATCGGATCACTCGCAAGGCCGACGGGAAGGCCATCGGCGGCATCGGCTTCAAGGGCCAGCCGCACGACGGATGCGTCGAGATCGGCTACGGCCTGGCAGCGTCGGCTCGTGGACAGGGCTACGCGGCAGAGGCGGTCACCGTGCTGCTGACCGTCGCGGCCGAGCACGGAGTGTCCCGGGTCGTTGCCGACACCGACAGAGACAACGTCGCCTCCCAACGCACCCTTGAACGCGCGGGTTTCCGGCAATCGGGTGCCGACGGCGACCTGTGCCGCTACGAGGTGCTTCTCGACAACTCCTCGCAATCGAGCCAGCCCTAGTACGGCAGCCGCCGTTCGAGATCATGGCTGAAGTTCAAGGTTGAGGCGACGGGCGTAGTGGGCTCGTTTGGCTCGGGCTTGGTGCTGTCGTCGCGATCCTGACCAGTGCAAACAATGTATGAGGTCATGGCTGGATTTGATGATGAAAACGTTGATGAGGCGGCGGAGCTCGTTGACCGTCAACGCGATCATGGCCTGCTCGGCGGGGTCGTTTGCGGGGTCGTGGCTGTCGGCGGCGCCGATCGCCAGGACTGCGAGGGCGGCCATGGCGAGGGTGGTGAAGCGATGCCAGGAGTTCCAGCGCCGAACTTGGTGTTGGTCGAGACCGACCTGGCCCTTCGCGGCCTGAAAGCTTTCCTCGACCGTCCAGCGGATCCCGGCGACGCGCACCAGCACGGCCAGGCTGACCGGCCGTGGGCTCCAGCAGCGGTAGAACGCCAGCTCACCGGTGGTGTTGTTCCGGCGGATCAGCAGGCTGTGCCGGCCACCGACGTCCGGGTCGGTGTCCGTGGTGACTTCGTCGAGCCAGGCCCAGTCGTAAAATCTTGGGCCCTTGGACCCGGCGCCTGCTGACCGGCTTTGCCAAGCCGTCGCGGGCAGGTTGGTGGCGATGTGGTCGGCGCGGCGGCGGGTCTTACCGGCGTCGAGCGGGACCGGGTGGTCGCACGAGACAGCCAGGACATAGCCGAGTCCGAGCTTGCGGAGCCGGCTGCGGAAGGTACTGCTGTTGCCGTAGGCCTCGTCCGCGGCGGCCCATCGTGCCGGCACGGCCGCCTCGACGGCTGCGGTGATCATGTCCGCGGCCAGTTCCCAGCGTTTCGCGAACCCGATCTGCTCAGGGACACCAGCGGCTTGCATCCGGTCCGGATCATTGGTCCAGGATGCGGGCAGGTAGAGGCGCCGATCGATTAAAGTGTGCCCGCGTTGGCCAGCGTAGGTCATGAACACGGCGACCTGGGCGTTCTCGATCCGCCCGGCGGTGCCGGTGTATTGGCGTTGCACCCCGACCGTGTGGGTGCCTTTCTTCAAGTCCCCGGTCTCATCCGGGACCAACACGCCTTCCGGATCGCCGAGACGTCCGACGATCAAGGTCCGTAAGTCGTCGCGGACGGCGTCGGCGTCCCACACCGCCCGATACAGCAGTTGTTGCATCGCATCCGGGCGGGCATGTCCGGCCTGTTCAGCGAGCTGCCAGCAGGTCTTAACCTCAAGATCGGCCAGCATGCCGTTCACGAATCCGGCCGCCGCACGTCGCGGCTCAACACGCCCGAAACGGCCTGCAAACGCGCTCAGTACCTGATCCAAAACCTGCTGCCAACCGGCAACGTCTACGCTGTGGCCGGCGGCCACCGCAAGACTCGAATGTTTGTCCACAACATACAGACGATCACGCGGTGGCCGCCCTGCGTCCACCTAATCGGACAAGATCCCGAACGAGGGCTGTCGTTAAACGTTGCCGATGCCTGCCAGGGCTTCGGCCAGCACCAGGGGGTTGAGGTAGTCGCGGTACGAGACGACCAAGCCGTCCCTGATCCGCAAAACGGCAACAATCGTCTGGTGCAAGGGTGCGCCTGTGGGGATCACGGTGCCGTGAGCCTCATACTCGACGATCACCACCTCCGAGTCAGTGGTCTCGTGGATCACCGTGTTGCGGTACTCGTCGAACTTGACGAGGCCGTTAGCTCGAGCGGTCAGAAACTCGCGGATCTGGTCGCGGCCCTCCACACGGTCCGGCATGCCTGCTGGTAGGTACGGCCACTCGATATAGCCGTCCGCTGCGAACAGGTTGACGAACGTTTCAGTGTTCTGCTCGCGGCTCGCGCGCAGGATTTGCTCGACGACTTCGCGTGACGTGGCAGTCATGGCCACCCCCATTCGTTCAACGCCTGTTGACCGAACGAGCGTAGAGCTTCGAGTGCAGCCGGTCAACAGCCGTAGAATGAACCCGTGACTGAATCGAGCGCCCGCCCTACCAGAGCGCAGCAGCGCCTCCAAAGTGAGGAGCGCATCCTTTCGGCGGCCCGCCAGATCTTCGCCGAACTCGGCTACGACCGAGCCACGATTCGGGCCGTGGCGTCGGCTGCCGGTGTTGACGCCGCCCTGGTCATGCACTATTTCGGCAGCAAGGACCTGCTTTTCGCCCGGGCCGTCGAGGTGCCCGCCGACGAGTTGCCCGGCGGCACCTCAGGTGAGGTGGCCGAGGCACTCCTCACGTCGCTGGGCCGGCGCCTGACCGGCGAGCCGGCGGCCTCCCTGGCGGTGCTGCGATCGATGCTCACGAACGCCGACGCCGCCGACCGTTACCGGACGGCCGGAGAGCCTCAGCTCAACCAGCTCACCGAGGCGATATCGACGCCCGACGCCGACCTACGCGCGAGCCTACTCAGCGCGATCATCCACGGCGTGATAGCCGAGCGATACCTGCTGCGCCTCACGCACCTTGCGAACGCCTCACCCGAGCAGATCATCGACCTACTGCGCCCGTGCTTCCAAAGCCTGACCACACCACCGCCGACATCGGTGAAGCCCTTGTAAATGAGCGTGACATATGCCGCTCCGATGAACGCCTCAGCCCAGATCCCGAACGGCGGCTGCCGTACTAGGACTGGGCCGACCCGTCACCGACGCTCGCACATCGGCTACTTGTTTCATTGACCTGCGACCGTGGCCCATGTGCGCATGCCGGCCGAGCCGGCACTTCTCAACGCCGCGTCGCGCGCTCAATCGGTCATCTCAGGCGGGCAAGGTCGCGGAAGAATCCCGGGTAGGTCTTCGCCACGCATCCGGGGTCGGCGATCTCGATGCCGGGTGTACGGAGACCCACGAGCGACAAGCTCATCGCCATGCGGTGATCCTCGTAGGTGGCGAATCTCGTCGGAGTCGGCGTGCCCGGGCAGACGGTGAATCCGTCGTCGTGCTCGGTGGCGTCGATACCAGCTCGTCGCAGTTCGGTGACGGTCGCGCCGATACGGTCGGTTTCCTTGCCGCGGATGAACCCGATACCGCGAATTCGGGTAGGGGCGTCGGCGAAAACGGCGACTGCGGCCAGCGTCTGCGCGGTGTCGGAGATGTCGGTCATGTCAACGTCGATGCCCCGCAATGCTCCAGTGCCGATGACGGTGAGCTGGTTGGGGGCGCGTTCCACCCGTGCTCCCATGCGCTCCAGCACGTCGGCGAAGGCCACGTCTCCCTGCAGGCTTGTGGCGCCCAGCCCTTCGACAGTGATCCGGCCGCCGGTGATCGCGGCCGCAGCCAGGAAGTACGAGGCCGCGCTCGCGTCCGGCTCGATGGCGAAGTCCGTCGGGCGGTAGCTGCCGCCGGGGGGCACACTCAGGCCGTCGGCATCCACCCCGAACGCCGCCATGACGGCAAGGGTCATCTTCAGGTACGGCACGGAGACCAGCGGGGAGGTCAACTCCACGTCCAGGCCGTCACGCATCAGTGGCCCGGCCATGAGTAGGCCAGACAGGAACTGACTGGACAGGTGCCCGGGCAGCTGCACGTGCCCGCCGCGTATGGGCCCGGCCACCGCGACGGGTAGAAATCCGGGCCGTTCCAGTTCTTCGACCGTGGCTCCAAGGTGACGCAGCGCTTCGATTACCGGTCCGAACGGCCGCGCTCTGAGTTGCGGGGTCCCATCAACGACGGTGCGGTGTGGGCTCAGGGCTGCGGCCGGCAGGATGAACCGTGAGGTGGTCCCGGACCGCCGTGCGTCGACCGTCGACGCTCCGGCCGATGTGCGGGGGTCGACTCCGGTCACCGTGACAGTGCTACTCGCCTCGTCCGCCACCACCACGGCGCCCCGTGCTGTGACGGCATCGAGCATGGCGCGTGTGTCATCAGCGAACAGCGTGCCGGTCAGTGTGCTCCGGCCAGGGGCCAGGCTGGCACACAGCAAAGCCCGGTTGGTGATGCTCTTCGAGCCCGGAGGCCGCACCGATGTATCCGGCGGTGTCGGCAACGGGGACACGGTCAGGACATCGGGAAGATCTTCGGCGATGGCAGCCACAGCGACAGTCTCTCGCAAACTCGATCACAGCCGCCCACCAGGGGACCGCAATGGCCTCACATTCATCGGCAATAGCGCATTCCGCAGGGTGCATTCAAGTAAGGCCTGGCGGCAGTCACGATTCTGGTTGCTTGGTTGATGGTGTCGCGGTTTGCGTGACTCCTTCCTGTCGCAGTTCCAGGACGTGAGGCTGGTCGTTGGTCGGTAGGAACCGGACTTCCAGATCGAGTCCTGGGTGCAGGTAGCGACCGTCCGGTTCTGCCAGTAGTACAACCGGTTGCTGGGCAGCGGCGGAGAAGGTCAGTCGGCTGTTGGTGATCGCGATGTCGATCGGGTAGTCGTCGTGCAGCACGTAGCGGCCCGTCACGTCACCAAGCGGCGCGGCTGTGGTGCTGGTGGCGTACCGACGGTCCGCGGCGGCGCGGATGCTGGCCAGCAGCTCCCATCCATCCTCGGAGTTGGTCATCGCAGCGACCGCGGTGCCACTGTCGGGCCACACGTAGGAGAAGCAGGTATAGCCGACGTTCAGCCCGGTGTGGCCAAAACGCCGGTGCCCGGCGCGGTCGTCGACCTGGGTGCCGAGCCCGTAGCTGCCGCCCGGAATCTGCGGTGTCCACATCTCGGTGGCCAGGTCGCGGTCGAGCAGCTTCGAGTCTCCCGAGGCCGCCCGGGCGATCTCGAGGTCGAGCCGGAGCAGGTCGGCCGGGGTGCTCCACAGTCCAGCCGCGGCCGTCTCCGGTTGCGCTCGCCAACCGCCGGGGATCCCGGTGCCGCCACCGTGATGACCACGAGCCACCAGATGCGCTCGCCGGTGTGGAAACCGCTGGTCAAAGCTGCTGTCGGCCATGGCCATCGGTTCCAGCACCAGAGTTCGCATGAGGTCCTCGAACGGGGTTCCGGTCGCGTCCGCCATCAGCTGCTGGAGCACGGCGTAGTGGCTGCCCGAGTACCGGAAACGGCTGCCCGGCAACAGGGTCGACCGAACCGGTGGAGTAGTCGTCGAGCCGCTGCCTTCGAGGACCTGCAACAGCGACGGGGCGCGATCCGCGGCATAGCCGCGATACCAGGTGTCGGACAAGCCCGCCGTGTGCGCCAGCAATTGGCGCAACGTAACTCCCGGTCGCCGACCCTCGCGGTCGAGTAGCTGCCACGAGGTGAGGTACTCGCCGATGTCGGTGTCCAGGTCCAGGACACCGTCCTGGACCAGTAGCAGTGCGCCGAACGCGGCAACGTGCTTACTGATCGAACAGGCCGCAAACGCGGTGCCGGCGGTCACCGGCGTCGACGTCTCGCCACCCGTGACGCCATACCCCGCCGCCCACACCCGCCCGCTCACGTGCCCGACGGCGATGCTGACCCCCGGCACCTGATAGACGTTCATCAGATCCGACAACGCCGCCGTGTCCGGCGAGAGCCGCTCGGAAGACACATTACGGTCAAGTTGACCCAGCAATCGGACCCAGTCCTGCGAGAAGTCCACGTCTTTCATGGCACCGATTCTCGACCACACGTCCCCGTAGCTTGGAGCACGACCATGCCCACCGGCCACGTCGGCGCGGCGCGGCGCGCGGTCAGCGGCGCAGGGTGAGGATCAGGTCGGCGACCAGCGCCGTCCAGCCGGTCTGGTGCCAGGCGCCCAGGCCCGCGCCGTTGTCGCCGTGGAAGTACTCCGGAAAGGCGATCAGGTCCCGCCAGTCCGGGTGCGTCTGAAAGAGCTGCGCCGCACCGTAGATCGGCCGGCGGCCCCAGCCGTCGCGGGTGAAGAGCGCGATCAACCGGGCGGAGAGGTCGTCGGCGATCTCGTTCAGGGTCAGCTTCACCCCGGACCGGGTCGGATACTCGACCTGGAGGTCGTCGCCGAAGAAGGCGGCGTAGTCGCGCAGCGCGCTGATCAGCAGGAAGTTGGTCGGCATCCAGATTGGGCCGCGCCAGTTGGAGTTGCCGCCGAAGAGGCCGCTGGTGGACTCGGCCGGCTCGTACCCGACGCAGAACTCCTGGCCGCCGAGGGTGACCGAGAACGGCTTGTCCAGGTGTGCCCGGGAGAGCGTGCGCAGGCCGTAATCGGAGAGGAACTCGTCGCTGTCCAGCATCCGGGCCAGCAGTCGGACCACCTGCTCCGGTCCCACCATGGAGAGCAGCCGCTGCTGCCGGCCGTCCGGCCCCAGCCGGCGGGCGCCGACCACGTCGGCGTACTCGGGCCGGTTGGTCAGGAACCAGCGCAGCCGGGCGCCCAGTTCGGGCAGGTGGTGCAGGGTGCGGGCGCTGAGCCGGGTGACGGCGGCCAGCGGCAGCAGGCCGACCACCGAGCGGACCTTCAGCGGCACCTTGCTGCCGTCGGCGAGCCGCAGCACGTCGTAGAAGAAGGCGTCCTCCTCGTCCCAGAGCCCCTGCGAGTACGCGGCCGCGGCGATGTAGGTGAAGTGCTCGAAGAACTTCGTGGCGGTGTCCACCCAGGTGCGGTCGTGCTCGGCCAGCACGATGGCCATGTCGAGCATGTTGAGCGCGTACATCGCCATCCAGCCGGTGCCGTCGGACTGCTCCAGCACGCCGGCCACCGGCAGCGCCGCGGACCGGTCGAACGGCCCGACGTTGTCCAGCCCGAGGAAGCCGCCCTCGAAGACGTTGTTGCCCCCGGTGTCCTTGCGGTTGACCCACCAGGTGAAGTTGAGCAGCAGCTTGTGCATCACCCGGGCGAGGAACTCGTGGTCCCGGCTGCCGTCGATCTCGAACACCTTCAGCGCCGCCCAGGCGTGCACCGGCGGGTTCACGTCGCCGAAGGCCCACTCGTACGCCGGGATCTGCCCGTTGGGGTGCAGGTACCACTCGCGAAGCAGGAGCAGCAGCTGCGCCTTGGCGAAGCTCGGGTCCACCCGGGCGATGCTGACGCAGTGGAAGGCCAGGTCCCAGGCCGCGTACCACGGGTACTCCCACGGATCCGGCATGGAGATCACGTCGAAGCTGGTCATGTGCCACCAGTGGCTGTTGCGCCCGTGCCGGCGTCCGGCCGGCGGCGGCGAAGATCCGGGGTCGCCCTCCAGCCACCGCTTGACGTCGAAGTGGTAGAACTGCTTGCCCCACATCAGCCCGGCGATGGCCTGCCGGGCCACCAGCGCCTCGTCGGCGGTGGCCGCCGCCGGGATCACGCCGGCGAAGAACCGGTTCGCCTCGGCCCGGCGGGCCCAGAACACCGCGTCGAAACCGCCGCCCAGGTCGGCGGGGGGCGGCGGGTCGCCCGCCGGCGGCCCGGCGGTACGGGTCAGCCGCAGCCGGATCTGTCGCTTGCCGCCGGCCGGCACGTCCAGCACGTAGTGCAGCGCGCCCTTGGTCCCCTCCCGGTCCGGGTTGACCGTCGCCGCCCCGTCGACCACGTGGTCGTTGATGCCGTCCTTCGGGTAGGGCGAGCGGCCCGGCAGGCCCCAGAGCCGCTCGGCGTTCGTGTCGTTGTCACAGAGCAGCGGGGTCGGCGCCCCGTCGCCCTCCAGCAGCAGCTGGCCGAGCACCCAGTGCTCGCCGACCAGCCGCGACCCGTCGCCCACCAGCCGCGGCACCCGGTCGGCGCCCGGCAGCCCCCAGGCCCAGGTGTTGCGGAACCAGAGCGTGGGCAGCACGTGCAGGGTGGCCGCCTGGTCGCCCCGGTTGGCCACGGTGATCACGATGCACATGTCCGTCGGCGA
Organism: Micromonospora sp. NPDC051006; assembly: GCF_044456245.1. NCBI lineage: Bacteria > Bacillati > Actinomycetota > Actinomycetes > Micromonosporales > Micromonosporaceae > Micromonospora > Micromonospora sp. NPDC051006. The sequence continues at coordinate 116,288 of NZ_JBITFP010000005.1, read as the reverse complement.
CGCCTTCGCGTAATCGACGGTCACCGCCCAGTACCGGTCGTCGTCGAAGATGCCGGTGTCGACCAGCTCGTACTCGGTGTCGTCCCGGCCGCGCAGCGCGTTCACCGCGACCAGCTCGTCGTAGGGAAAGGCGGCCTGCGGGTAGTGGTAGCGCCAGCGCATCCAGGAGTGCGTCGGGGTGGAGTCCTCGTACCACCAGTACTCCTTGACGTCCTCGCCGTGATTGCCGCCGTCGCCCCCGAGACCGAACATCCGCTCCTTGAGAATCGGGTCCCTGCCGTTCCAGAGCGCGAGCGCGAAGCAGAAGGTCTGCCGGTCGTCGCAGACGCCGGCCATGCCGTCGTCGTTCCATCGGTACGCTCGGGACCGCGCGTGATCGTGCGGGAAGTAGTCCCAGGCCGTACCGTGCTCGCTGTAGTCCTCCCGTACCGTTCCCCACGCCCGTTCGGACAGATAGGGACCCCATGCGCGCCAGTCCTGCTCCCCGGAGTCGGCTTGGGCCAGCCGGATCCGCTCGGCGTCGGGGGCCGGCGCGTCGGAGGACGAACGGTCGGTGATCACCTGCACATCTTCGACGCCGTTCGGGTACTTGACCACAGCAGCCATTCTCGTCGTGGCGTGTGGCACGCCGCCGCCGGTGGAGGAAAGTTGATCGACATTCGCTTCGGCCCGCAGGTCTGCACCGAGCTGACCAGCGCAGCGACCCGGGAGTGGCTCGTCTGCGACGGCGTCGGCGGCTACGCCATGGGCACGGTCAGCGGGTTGCGGACCCGCCGCTACCACGGGCTGCTGGTGGTTGCCGGCGACACGCCCGCGTCCCGACGCGTGGGACTGGTCAGTCTCGACCCGGCCGTGCAGCTCCCCTCCGGCGCGCAGGTGCGCCTCGGCGCGCACGAGTGGGCCTCCGGCAACGTCGACCCGCGCGGGTTCGAACTGCTGGAGCAGTTCAGGTTGATCGACGGGGTGCCGCGGTGGCGGTGGCGGATCGGCGACGTGGTGATCGAGCGGGAGCTGGCCATGCTCCCCGGCCGGTCGTGCGTGGCGGTGGTGCACCGGCTGGTCTCCGGCGGGCCGGTGCGCCTCGACCTCTCCGCGGCCTGCACCTGGCGGGACGCGCACGGCGAGCGCCGAGCCGACGGCCCGGCTCCCACGGTGGAGCAGGTGGCCGGCGGCGCGGTGGTGGAGGGCGCGTTCCGGCTCGCCGGGCCGGGCTGGACGCCGCAGGGTCAGTGGTGGCTGGGAGTGCACCACCGGGAGGAGGCGGCCCGCGGGCTGCACCCTCAGGAGGACCTCTGGTACGCGGGTCGGTTCAGCGGCGCGCTGGAGCGGCCCGGCGACACGGTGTCGGTGCTGGCCTGGGCGGCACCGCTGGAGGTCGAGCCGCCGCCGGCGACCGACGTGATCGAGGTGGCCCGGCGGCGTAACCGGCAGGTGGTGGCGCAGGCGAAGCCCGCCGACGACGTCGAGGCGACGCTGGCCCTGGCCGCCGACGCGTTCGTGGTGCGCACCGCAGACGCCCCGGTGGACGTGGTCGCCGGCTACCCGTGGTTCGGCGCCTGGTCGCGCGACACCATGATCTCGTACGAGGGGCTCTTCCTCAGCACCAACCGGGCCGAGCTGGGGCGGGAGCTGCTGCGCTCGTACGCGGCGACGCTGTCGGAGGGGATGCTGGCGAACACCGCCGACACCGGCCGGGTGGAGTACAACACGGTCGACGCGACGCTGTGGTTCCTGCACGCGGTGAGCCGGCACGTGACCGTCACCGGCGACACCGACCTCGGGGACGAGCTGCTGCCGGCGCTGCACGCGGTGGTCGACGCGCACCGGGCCGGCACCCGCTACGGCATCGCCGTCGACCCGGCCGACGGGCTGCTCACCCAGGGCACCGAGGAGACCGCCCTCACCTGGATGGACGCCCGGGTCCACGGGGTGCCGGTGACTCCGCGTACCGGCAAGCCGGTCGAGGTCAACGCGCTCTGGATCAACGGGTTGGCCGGGCTGGCGGAGCTGACCGAGCTGGCCGGCGCGGACGCCGACGAGCTGTGGCGGCTGCACCGGCAGGCCACCGCCTCGTTCCGGGAGCGCTACCCGACGCCGGCGGGCTGGCTGCACGACGTGCTGGACGCGCCCGCGCCGGCGTACCCGCTGGGTGGGGCCGCGTACCACGACGACGACTCGCTGCGCCCGAACCAGCTGCTCGCCTGGTCCCTGCCGTACGCCCCGCTGGAGCCGGACGAGGCGGCCGTGCGCCGGATCGGCGGCGCGCTGCTCACCCCGCTCGGCCCGCGCAGCCTCTCCCCCGACGCCCCCGAGTTCGTCGGCCGGCACCGGGGCGGGCCGGCCGCCCGGGACGGCGGCTACCACCAGGGCACAGTCTGGCCGTGGCTGTTCGGGCCGTACGTGGACGCCGCCCGGCGGGCCAAGATCCCGGTCGACGAGCTGTTCGTGGGGCTCGAGGCCCACCTCACCGAGTACGGGCTCGGGTCGGTCAGCGAGACGGCCGACGGTCTGCCGCCGCACGGCGCCACCGGCTGCCCGTTCCAGGCGTGGTCGGTCGCCGAGTTGCTGCGGGTCCGCCGCACCGGCCCTTAGCGCTTTACACGACCGCAACGGCGCCGTCGCCACTGGTTATCCAGGTCGCGGCAGGATTGGCCCCGATCCAGACGCGACGACGGACACCATCGCGGGTGTCGGTCGGCGCGCGCCCGGGGACAACTCCAAGGGGGCCGCATGTCACCTGACGCTGACGTGATCGACATCCACCCCGCCCGGCACCAGCGGGTGCTCATCCTGTCGTGGGAATATCCGCCCGTGCTCGTCGGTGGCCTCGGCCGGCACGTGCACGCCCTCTCCGTCGCCCTGGCCGCCGCCGGTCACGAGGTCACCGTCGTCACCCGCCACGCCGAGGGCGCCCCGCTCGAGGAGTACGCCGACGGCGTGCGGATCCTGCGCGCCGCCGAAGATCCCGTCACCTTCCCGCTGGCCACCGGCAGCCTGCTGGCCTGGACCATGGCCTTCAACCACACCCTCACCCGGGCCGCCCTGCGCGCTACCGAGGCCGGCGACTACGACGTCATCCACGCCCACGACTGGCTGGTCGCGCACACCGCGGTCACCCTCGCCGAGCACCTCGACCTGCCACTGGTGACCACCATCCACGCCACCGAGGCGGGCCGGCACCAGGGCTGGCTGCCCGAGGAGATGAACCGCACCATCCACGGCGTCGAGCACTGGCTGAGCAACTCCTCCGCCCGGGTGATCGCCTGCTCCGGCTACATGCGCGACCAGGTCACCACCCTCTTCGAGGTGCCCGTCGCACAGGTCGACGTGGTGCCCAACGGGGTCGACGACCGGGCGTGGCGCGCCCGCCCGCGCGCCGTCGCCTCCGCCCGGGCCCGGTTCGCCGGGAACGGGCCGCTGGTGGGGTACGCCGGCCGGCTGGTCTACGAGAAGGGCGTGCAGCACCTGATGCACGCCGTGCCGTACCTGCGGCAGCGGCACCCCGGGCTGCGGGTGGTGATCGCCGGCGACGGCCCGTACCGGGGCGAGTTGGAGGAGGAGGCCCGGCGGCTCGCGCTCACCTCGACCGTCCGCTTCGCCGGCTTCCTGGACACCACCCAACTGCCGGCGATGCTCGCCGCCACCGACGCGACCGTGGTGCCCAGCCTCTACGAGCCGTTCGGCATGGTCGCGTTGGAGGCGGCCGCGGCCGGCGCGCCGCTGGCGGTGGCCCGCACCGGCGGCCTCGCGGAGATCGTCGAGCCCGGCGTGACCGGGGTGACGTTCCCGCACAGCGACCCGGACGCGCTCGCCACCGCGGTCGACCAGCTCCTCGGCGACGAGGTCTTCGCCCGGCGGGTCGCCCGCCGGGCCCGGACCATGGTCGGCGAGCGGTACGGCTGGGCGACCATCGCGGCGCGCACCGCCGGCAGCTACGCCGCCGCCCGACGGGAGCACGGGCCGTTGCAGGCCCGCCGGGCCGCCGCCCGGCTGGGCGGTGGCCGTCCGCACCTCACCATTCCGGACGGAAACCTGCTCGTCCGCGACGGTACGGCCTGTTGACCGAGGCGTACGACCGATAGGTCACCTCCGATCCGCTGGCTAGGGTGAACATCGGACAGCGGCGGGGAGGAGCGTGCGGCAGGTGCTGATCGCCGGCCGGTACCGGCTGCTCGACCTGGTGGGCCGCGGGGGCATGGGACTGGTGTGGCGCGCCCGCGACGAGATGCTGCACCGCGACGTCGCGGTCAAGCAGGTCGTGCCGCCCGCCTGGCTGGCCGACGACGAGCGGGCCGAGTTGCGGGCGCGCACCCTGCGGGAGGCGCGCACCGCGGCCCGGCTCAACCATCCGCGGGTGGTCCGGCTCTACGACGTGGTCCCGGTCGACGGCGAACCGTGGATCGTCATGGAGTACGTCCCGTCCCGGACCCTGCAGGACGTGCTCGACGCTGAGGGGCCGCTCGACCCGCCCCGGGCGGCCCGGATCGGGCTGGCCGTGCTGGCGGCGCTGCGCGCCGCGCACGCCGCCGGGGTGCTGCACCGCGACGTGAAGCCGCAGAACGTGCTCGTCGCCCACGACGGCCGGGTGATGCTCACCGATTTCGGGCTGGCCGTCTTCGACGGCGGCGACGGGGCGATGACGCGGCCCGGCATGGTGCTCGGTTCGCCGCAGTACGTCGCCCCCGAGCGAGCTGCCGAGGGAGTCTCCAGCGTGGAGGCCGACCTCTGGTCGCTCGGTGCCACGCTGCACGCCGCGGTCGAGGGCCGTTCCCCGTACGCCCGCAGCACCGCGATGGCCACCCTCAGCGCCCTGGCGAGCGCGCCACCGGATCCCGCGCCGCACGCCGGGGCGCTGGCGCCGGTGCTGGCCGGGCTGCTCCGCCGCGACCCGCGGCAGCGGATCGACCACGACGAGGCCCATCGCCGGCTGACCGCCGCCGCCCAGTGGGTCGGGCCGCAGGCACCGGTGGCGGCCGACCAACCGACCGGCGGCGACCGGCCGGGCTCCGCACCGGTCGACGGCTGGTCCCCGACGGCGCCCGTCGCCGAGCCGGCGGCGCTCGACGGGGCCGGCGACGGGCGGCGTGCCGATGCTCCGGCGGAGGGGGCGCCGAGTCCGGCTGACACCGCCGACCGCCCGGCGGCGACCGGGGGCAACGCGCCCGGACCGGCCGGGGATCGCGCGCCGCCAGCCGGAGAGCTGGCCGGTGGGGCCGGTCGGCGGCTGCTGCGTCGCGGCGCGCTGGTCGCCACGGCGCTGCTGGTGGCCGCGGCGGCGGGCATCGGCACCGCGCTGGCGGTCACCGGCGACGGACACCGGGAGCCGAATGCCGCCGATCGACGTGATCCCGGCCCACCGCCCGGCCCACCGCCCTCCGGGCCGTTCGACCGCGGACCGGACCGGCACCGGCCGCCGCCCGGCGGTCCCGGGGTGCCCCCGCCGCCGTTTCCGTGCGTCCGGCCGGACATCGTCGGCCAACCGGTGCCGGCGGCCGGTCCGGCCGCCGGCGACCGGTTCCGGCCACCGCCCGGCTGGCTCTGGCACGACGACGCCCGCGGATTCCGGGTGGCCGTGCCGAGCGGGTGGCGGTACTCCCAGGACGGCCCGATCACCTGCTTTCAGGACCCGGCAACCGGCCGGGCGCTCGGCGTCGCCGGGCCCGAGAGCGGCGACGCGGTCCCCCGGCTGCGCGCCATGCGCGACGAGGCGGCGGACGCGGGCGCGCTGCCCGACTACGACGAGGTGCGGCTCGCCCCGAGCGGCGGCGACACCGTGTGGGAGCTGCGCTGGGACACCCCGCACGGCGACCGGCTGCACGGCACCCAGACGGTGCCCGGGACACCGCCGGGCGCCGAGGGCTGGACGCTGGGCTGGATCGCCGGTGACTCGGACTGGGCCGCCGCCGGGGCGGACTGGTCGACGATCCGGGCGAGCTTCCGCCCGCCACCTTGACCGTCCACGGCGGATGAGAAAACCATGACCGGTGGCTATCGTGTAACCGGGGGTGACCGAGGGGGACGCGACCGTGCGGCAGCTGCTGATCGCAGGTCGGTACCGGCTGCTCGACCTGGTCGGCACCGGCGGGATGGGCCGCGTCTGGCTGGCCCGTGACGAGATGCTGCACCGCGACGTCGCGGTCAAGGAGTTCGTCCCGCCCGCCTGGCTGGCCGAGGCCGAGCGCGACGAGCTGCGGCTGCGGACGCTGCGCGAGGCGCGTACGGCCGCCCGGCTCAGCCATCCCAACGTGGTCCGGCTCTACGACGTCGTGCACGACCGGGACAGCCCGTGGATCGTGATGGAGTACGTCGAGTCCCGCTCGCTGCAGCAGGTGCTGGCCACCGAGGGCCCGCTGAGTCCACGGCGGACCGCCCGGATCGGGCTGGCCGTGCTGGCCGCGCTGCGCGCCGCACACGCCGCCGGGGTGCTGCACCGGGACGTGAAACCGCACAACGTGCTGATCGCCGCCGACGGGCGGGTGGTGCTGACCGACTTCGGACTGGCCACCTTCACCGGTGGGGACGGGGCGATGACCGGGCCCGGGATGGTGCTCGGCTCGCCGCAGTTCGTCGCGCCGGAGCGTGCCCGCGACGGGGTCTCCGATCCGCGTACCGACCTGTGGTCGCTCGGCGCGACCCTCTACGCGACGGTGGAGGGCAAGTCGCCGTACGCCCGGTCCAGCGCGATGGCGACGCTGACCGCGCTGGCCACCGACCCGCCGGACCCGATGCGCCGGGCCGGGCCGCTGCGCCCGGCTCTCACCGGGCTGTTGCAGCGCGACCCGTGGCGGCGGCTCACCGCCGCCGAGGCCGAACCGCTGCTGCGTGCCGCGGCGAGCGGGCCGGATGCCGCCACGATCGGCCCGACGGCACCGCCGCCCGGGTTCGGCCTGCCGCCGCCTGACCTCTCCCCTGTCCGGAAGGCAGGCGTCCCCCCGCCGCCTGGATTCGGCCTGTCGTCGCCCGGCCACCAGCCGGAGCACCAGGACGAGCCGCCGGCGGCACGGTCACGCCGGGCCGCTCCCGACGCCGCGGACGGTCAGGTCAGTGGCGATCCGGCCCTCGCGGGCGCCCCGGCAGGTGAAGATGCCCCGAGCGCGCAGGGCGGGCCGGAGGCGGCGGCGGGGTCGGTGGTGGACGGCGTACCGGGGCGGCGGGAGCGCGCGCAGGGCCGGCGGGATCGGGGGCGCCGCCGACGGCTCGCGGTCACGGGTGCGGGGCTCGTCCTCGTGCTGCTCGCCACCGCGGGTACCGCCGTGGCGCTGAACGCCCGGGGCGAGCCGCAACGACGACCGTCGGGCTCCGGCGGCGGGGACAACTCCACCCGCCCGGCCACCTTCGCCTGCGCGACCCCGCCCCCGCCGGCGGCGCAACCGGTGCCGTCGGTGCCGCCGCCGCCGGGGGCGCGGTTCCGGCTGGTGCCCGGCTGGACGTGGTACACCGACCCGACCGGATTCCGGATCGCCGCTCCGGTCACCTGGCTGCGGTGGAGCGAGGACGCCGTCACCTGTTTCCGCGAGCCCGGCGGCGCTCGGGTGCTCAGCGTGGAGGCGAGCGCCCGACGCAGTGACCCGGTGGCCTGGTGGGAGGCCGAGGAGCGGCGGCTCACCGACGACGGGGCGCTGCCGGGTTACCACAAGGTGGACATATCCCCGATGGACATCTTCCACGGCGGCGCCGTCTGGGAGTGCGGTTGGGTCAATGCCGCGGGCGAGCGGGTGCACACCGCCCGGCTGCTGGCGAACACCTCCGCCTACCGCGCGTACACCGTCTCATGGTTGACAAAAGAGTTCGACTGGCAGGTCAACGCGACATACTTCGCAATGATCCGGCAGAGCTTCACACCCGCCCCCTGAAACTCTCCTATGTGGACCGTCCGGGTGATTGCCCGCACGACCCCGCTTCTGACTAGAGTGACGGTGCTTTAGCGCTCAAGATCCCTGGGGAGGGTGAGCCGACATGATGGGACCATCGCACGCGCTGTCCGGCGCGGCGGTGTGGTTGGCCGGATCCTGGGCACTGGACCAGTTCGCCGACTATCACCAGTCACCGCTCGCGCTCGCCGTCGGCACCGCGGTCTGCGCCGGTGGCGCGCTCTTCCCCGACCTCGACCTCTCCGGCAAGGTGACCCGCAACCAGGGTGGCGCCACAGTGGCCCGGACCTTCGGCGTGGTCAGCCTCTTCTTCGCCGAGGTGATGGAGAAGATCTCCCTCGGCGTCTACTACGCGACCAAGCTGAGCCGGGACCCGAAGCGCAACAACGGTCACCGGACGCTGACCCACACCATTCCGTTCACCGTGCTGGTCGGCTGGGGCACCACCGCCCTCTGCGCGGCGTACGGCAAGTGGGCGGTCATCGGCATCCTGTTCTTCATGATCGGGCTGGCCCTGCGTGGCCTCTTCGACAAGTGGGCCGAGCGGGCCGGTTGGGTGATCGTCACCCTGGCGTCGCTGGCCGCCGCGTGGTTCACCTACGCGAACCTGCCGGGTGGCCGGGGCTATCCCCTGATCGGCACCGCGGTGGGGGTGGGCTGTTTCGTGCACATCCTCGGCGACATGATCACCCGCGCCGGCGTGCCCATTCTGTGGCCGATCCCGATCAAGCGTCGGATGTGGATGATGGTCGGCCTGCCCAACGGCATCGCGCTGCGTACCGGCAGCAAGACCGAGGTGGTCGTGCTGCGCGCCGTGCTGACCGTGATCTCGCTGCTGGCCACGGCCGGGCTGGTGGCGCCGTCGGTGCTGCAACGGTTCAACATCGAGATATGACCGGCGCGCCCAGCGCCCCGGACGCCGACGCCGGTGTCCCGGCGTTCTGGCGAGGGCTCGGCCTGCCCGGGCTGGCCGACGTGCACGTGCACTTCCTGCCGCCCCGGCTGCTGCGCCGGGTCTGGGCGTACTTCGACGCGGCCGGTCCGCTGGTCGGCACCGAGTGGCCGATCCGCTACCGGTGGAGCGACGCGGAGCGGGTCGCGCACCTGCGGCGGCTCGGGGTGCGCGCGTTCAGCGCGCTGGCGTACCCGCACCGGCCGGGGATGGCCGCCGAGCTGAACCGGTGGACGCTCGACTTCGCCCGGGCCACGCCGGGCTGCCTGCCCTCGGCCACCTTCTTTCCCGAGCCGGCGGCCCCCGGCTACGTCGCCGAGGCGCTGGACGCCGGCGCACGGGTGTTCAAGGTGCACGTCCAGGTCGGTGGATTCCCACCCACCGACCCGACGTTGGACGACGTCTGGGGGTTGCTCGCCGACGCCGGTGTGCCCGTGGTGGTGCACGCCGGGCACGCTCCGGTCGGTACCGCGCACACCGGGCCGGAGCCGTTCGCGGCGCTGCTCGCCCGGCACCCGACGCTGACCGCGGTGGTGGCCCACCTCGGCGCGCCCGACTACCGGGCCTTCCTCGACCTCGCCGAGTCCTACGAGCGGGTGCGGCTGGACACCACGATGGCGTTCACCCCGTTCTTCGACCGGTTCCTGCCCTTTCCGGCTGAGGAGCTGCCCCGGCTGCGTGAGCTGGGGCTGGCCGGCAAGGTGCTGCTCGGCAGCGACTTCCCGAACATCCCCTACCCGTACGCCGAGCAGCTGACCGGGCTGGCCCGCCTCGACCTCGGCGACGACTGGCTGCGCGCGGTCTGCTGGCACAACGCCGCCGCCCTCTTCGACCTGGGCTGAACACGGCTGCCGGGCCGGGCTGTGATGCACACCACCTGCCGGCCGGCCCGCCCCCGCATTCGGCGGAGCAGTCGCCGGGCGGCGGGAAGGTCGTTTCGACCGCGTCGACGCACGCTGGACACCGGCTATTGACGATCCCGTAACACTGACCTACGGTTCTGTCGAAACGCTTAGTCGAAACGCTTCGACAAGCGCGATCAACGATGATCGACCAGCCGGCCGAAGGAGGTGCGGGGTGGCCACCATGCACGACGTCGCCCGCCTCGCCCGGGTCTCGGTCAGCACCGTGTCGTACGTGCTCACCGGCACCCGGCCGATCTCCCAGGCGACCCGGGACAAGGTCCTCGCGGCCATGGCCGAGCTCGAATACCAGCCGAACGCGATGGCCCGCGGGCTGGCCAGTCGGCGCAGCCGGATCGTCGGCCTGCTCATGCCGATGGACGAGCGTGGGCTGGGCGCCACCGAGACCGCCTTCGTCACCGGCGCGGCCGCCGCGGCCAGCGCCGCCGGCTACCACCTCGTGCTCTCCCCGGTCGGCGCCGCCGACTCCGACGACCTGCGCCGGCTGGCCAGCCAGCGGATGTTCGACGGCGCGGTGCTGATGGAGGTGCAGGTCGAGGACCCGCGGGTCACCGCCCTCCAGGAGGCCGGGGTGCCGTTGGTGCTGATCGGCCGCACCGGTGACACCGCCGGCCTCTCCTACGTCGACATCGACTTCGACCAGACCGTCCGGGACGCCGTCGACCACCTCGTCGAGCTCGGCCACCGGCGCATCGTCTACGTGAACCACTCGGCCGCCACCATCGAGGCCGGCTACGGCCCGGCGCTGCGTACCCGCGACTCCTTCGTCGCCGCGATGCAGGGCTACGGCCTGGAGCCCCTGATGACCCCCGCCGAGGACAGCGCGGCCGGCGGTCGCGCCGCCCTGGCCGAGGCGCTGGCCCAGGCCCCCGACCTCACCGCCGTGCTGGCGATGAACGAGAGCGCGATCTTCGGCATCCTCGGCGGGCTGACCACCCTCGGCGTGGCCGTGCCCGACGACGTGTCGGTGGTGTCGATGGTGACGTCGGCCCAGGTGGCCGAGCTGGCCACGCCCGCGCTGACCGCGATGGCCTCGCCCGGCTCGGCGCTCGGCCGGATCGCGGTCGAGGCCCTGCTGCGCCAACTCGAGGGGGCCGGCGGCGACCACCACCAGCAACTACTGCCCTGCGCGCTGGAGATCCGCGGGTCGAGCGGAGCGGTACGCCTGTCCCCCGCCCCCGGCGGCGACACGGGCCCGCCCGGCACCGGCCCGCCAGCCACCTCGACCGAGGGTGCCGACCACCGCGCTGCCACGCGGTAACGCGCACCAGGACCAAAAAACCCGCCACCGCGCTGCCACGCGGTGACGGGCACCACAAGTACCGACTCGATACTCACCAGGAGGATAGCAATGCACCGATTCGGCAGGCTGGCTGCTGCGGTGGCGCTGGCCGCGACCGCAGCGACGACCATCGTCGCGTGCGGCGATGGTGGCGGCGGCGACGGCAGCGAGGCCAAGACCCTCAAGCTCTGGCACTACGAGAGCGCGAACAGCGCCATGGGCATCGCCTGGGACCGGGCGATCCAGATCTTCAAGGACGAGCACCCGGGCGTCGAGGTCCAGTTCGAGCGCAAGGCGTTCGAGCAGATCCAGCAGAACGCGGGCATGATCATCAACTCGTCCGAAGGCCCGGACATCATGGAGTACAACAAGGGCAACGCGACCGCGGGCCTGCTCTCCTCCCAGGGGCTGCTGACCGACCTCTCCGCCGAGGCCGACAAGCGCGGCTGGGCCGGCAAGCTCAGCCCCAGCCTGCAGACCACCGCCCGCTATGACGACAAGGGCGTCATGGGCTCGGGCAACTGGTACGGCGTGCCGAACTACGGCGAGTACGTGACGGTCTACTACAACAAGGACCTCTTCGAGAAGTACGGCGTCAAGGTGCCGACCACGATGGCCGAGATGACGGCCGCGATGGACACCTTCGTCGGCAAGGGCGTCACGCCGCTGGGCATGGGCGGCGCCGAGTACCCGGCCGGCCAGCTCTTCTACCAGCTGGCGCTGGCCAAGGCGGACCGGCAGTTCGTCAACAACTACGAGCTCTACAAGAACCCGGTCGACTTCAAGGCCGACCCGCTGAAGTACGGCGCGGAGACCTTCGCCGACTGGGTGCGTAAGGGCTATGTCGCCAAGGACTCGGCGAGCCTGAAGGCCGAGGACATGGGCACCGCGTTCATCAGCGGCAAGGCTCCCATGATCGTCTCGGGTAGCTGGTGGTACGGCCGGTTCAAGGCCGAGATGAAGGCCAACTGGGACAGCTTCCTGTTCCCCGGCAACACCCTGCAGGCCGGCTCCTCCGGCAACCTCTGGGTGGTCCCGCAGACCAGCAAGGCCAAGTCGCTGGCGTACGACTTCATCGACATCACCCTGCGTCCGGAGATCCAGGACCTGATCGGCAACAACGGTGGCGTCCCGGTGGCCGGTGACCCCTCGAAGATCACCGATCCGAAGGACCGGAAGCTGATCGAGAACTTCAACACCGTCAGCGCGCAGGACGGCCTGGCCTTCTACCCGGACTGGCCGGTCCCCGGCTACTACGACGTGCTGGTCTCCGGCTTCCAGAGCCTGATCAACGGTTCCAAGTCTCCCGACCAGGTCCTCGACTCGATCGCCAAGCCGTACCAGGACGGCGTCAAGGAGATCACCGGCAAGTAGCACGGCGAGCGGCGGGCGCGACCGGCACCACCGGCGCGCCCGCCCGCCCCGCCGGGAAGGATCTTCCATGGCAGTCACCGAGACCGTGGCCACCACACACCAGACGGCCACCCCGACATCGCCCAGGCCCCGCCGCCGGCGCGGCGACCGCAAGGGGGCGTACTGGCTCTACCTGATCCCAGGAGCGGTGCTCTTCGCCCTCGTCATCGGCGCCCCGCTGCTCGGCACCGTCTACTTCTCCCTGACCAAGTGGTCCGGGGTCGGCGACCCCACCTGGGTGGGCCTGGACAACTACCAGCACCTGCTGCAAGACCAGGTGTTCTGGGCGTCGTTCCGCAACACCCTCGCGATGCTCGTCGCCATGGTGGTCGTGCCCACGCTGCTCGGGCTGCTCCTGGCCGCGGTGCTCTTCGACGTCATCGGCCGCCGGTTCAAGCCGCGCACCGCCGCCGCGCTGCGGGCCGCGTTCTACCTGCCGCAGGTGCTGCCCGTCGTGGTGGCCGGCATCGTCTGGGGCTGGATCCTGCGCCCCGACGGCGCGTTGAACGGCCTGCTCGACTCGATCGGCCTCGGCGCGCTGCGCCACGACTGGCTCGGCGACCCGGGCACCGCGCTGCCCGCCGTCATGGCGGTGATGATCTGGGTGCAGATCGGCTACCCGGTGGTGGTCTTCATGGCCGCGCTGCAGCGGGTCGACCCCGAGCTGTACGAGGCGGCCGAGGTGGACGGCGCTACCTGGTTCCACCGGTTCCGGGCTATCACCCTGCCGCAGATCCGGCCGGAGACGTTCGTGGTGGCCCTCACCGCCACCATCGCCGCGTTGAAGGTGTTCGGGCCGATCTTCGCCCTGACCCGGGGCGGCCCGGAGAACGCCACCAACGTGCCGTCGTACTTCGCCTACTACACGTTCTTCAAGAAGCTCCAGGTCGGCTACGGCTCGGCGATCTCCACCGTGCTCACGTTGATCATCGTGGTGGTGGCCGTGCTGTTCATCTGGCTGCAGGCCCGCAGCGAGCGTCGGGATCGGGGGATCTGAAATGTCCGTCACGCTCACACCGGCCGAGGGCGCGGTCACCCCGCGTCCGAGCCGGCCCGGTCGCGACCGACACCACCGCGGCGCCACCCGCTGGGTGGTGCTCACCCTGGTCACGCTCGCCGCGCTGGCGATGCTGGTGCCGTTCGCGTTCATGCTGCTCAACGCGTTCAAGTCGCCCGGCGACTACTCGACGGGCGGCCCGCTCAGCTGGCCGACGGAGTTCTACACCAAGGGTCTGCGCACGTACTGGACCACGGTGAACTTCCCGCTGAAGCTGTGGAACTCCGCGCTCATCGCCGGCTCCGTCGCGGTGCTCGGCGTCGCCCTCTCGCTGCTCAACGCGTACGCCCTGGGCATCGGCCGGGTCCGCGGCCGGCTCTGGATCGTCGGGCTCTTCCTGCTGGCCAACATGCTGCCGCAGGAGGCGCTGATCTACCCGCTGTACTACGTGGCGAAGGAGATCGGGCTCTACAACACCCGGCTCTCGGTGATCATCATCTTCACCGTCATCCAGAGCGCGTTCGGCACCTACCTGCTCGCCTCGGTGATGAGCACGTTCCCGCGCTCGCTGCTGGAGGCGGCCTCGCTGGACGGCGCCGGCAAGTGGACGGTGCTGTGGCGGGTGGTCTTCCCCAACCTGCGGCCCACTCTCGCGGTGCTGCTCATCTTCTTCTTCATCTGGACCTGGAACGAGTTCCTGATCCCGCTGGTCATGCTGATCGACAACCAGACGCAGACCATCCCGGTCGCTCTGGCCTCGCTGCAGGGTGACCGGCTCATGGACGCCCCGACCACCAACGCGGGAGCGTTGATCAGCCTGGTCCCGGCCATCCTCTTCTTCCTCATCTTCCAGCGCACCCTCGCGCGCGGCATCACAGCAGGAGCCGAGAAGTGAAGTTCACCGACGGGTACTGGCAAATGCGGCCCGGTGTCACCGTGCTGCGCCCGGCCACCGTCGAGTCGGTCGAGCCGGACGAACGCGGTTTCACCGTCTTCGCCCCGACCGCCCGACTCACCAGCCGCGGCGACACCCTGAACCGGCCGCTCGTCACCGCCCGGTTCTTCACCCCGGCGCCCGGCGTCGTGGGCGTCACCATCAGCCACCACACCGGGGGCCTGCCGCCGCAGCCCCGCTTCGAGCTGAACACCCTCGACCGCCACCCGGTCACCGTCGACGTCACCGGCCTCAGCGCCTCGCTGACCACCGGCGAGCTGACCGCCCGGGTGTCGCTCATCGACGGGTGGCAGGTCGACTTCCTGCGCGGGGACCACCGGCTCACCTCGTCCACCGCACGCAGCGTCGGCGTCGTCACCGACGGCGAGGGCCGCAACTACGTGCACGACCGGCTGGAGCTCGGCGTCGGCGAGACGATCTACGGCCTCGGCGAGCGGTTCGGCGCGTTCGTCAAGAACGGCCAGGTCGTGGACATCTGGAACGCCGACGGCGGCACCGCGAGCGAGCAGGCGTACAAGAACGTGCCGTTCTACCTGAGCAGCGGCGGCTACGGGGTGTTCGTCGACCACCCCGAGCACGTGTCGTTCGAGGTCGGCTCCGAGGTGGTGTCGCAGACGCAGTTCAGCGTCGAGGGGCAGTCGCTCACCTACTACCTCATCGACGGGCCCACTCCGAAAGACGTGCTGCGCCGCTACACCGCCCTCACCGGGCGGCCGGCCCGGGTGCCGGCCTGGTCGTTCGGGCTCTGGCTGTCGACGTCGTTCACCACCTCGTACGACGAGAAGACCGTCACCGAGTTCATCGACGGGATGGCCGAGCGGAACCTGCCGCTCTCGGTGTTCCACTTCGACTGCTTCTGGATGCGGCAGTTCCACTGGGTCGACTTCGTCTGGGACCCGGCGACCTTCCCCGACCCCGAGGGCATGCTGCGCCGGCTGCACGAGCGCGACCTGAAGGTCTGCGTCTGGATCAACCCGTACATCGCCCAGCGGTCGTACCTGTTCGAGGAGGGGCGTGAGGCCGGCTACCTGGTCCGCAACCCCGACGGCTCGGTCTGGCAGTGGGACAAGTGGCAGGCCGGCATGGCCCTGGTCGACTTCACCAACCCGGACGCCGTCCGCTGGTTCACCGGCAAGCTCAAGACCCTGCTCGACATGGGCGTGGACTCGTTCAAGACCGACTTCGGCGAGCGCATCCCGACCGACGTCGTCTGGCACGACGGCTCCGACCCGCAGCGGATGCACAACTACTACACCCACCTCTACAACAAGGCGGTCTTCGAACTGCTGGAGGCCGAGCGCGGC
Organism: Micromonospora sp. NPDC051006; assembly: GCF_044456245.1. Taxonomy (NCBI): domain Bacteria; kingdom Bacillati; phylum Actinomycetota; class Actinomycetes; order Micromonosporales; family Micromonosporaceae; genus Micromonospora; species Micromonospora sp. NPDC051006. The sequence continues at coordinate 100,591 of NZ_JBITFP010000005.1, read as the reverse complement.
AAGGGTGAGGCGGTGCTCTTCGCCCGCTCGGCGACCGCCGGCGGGCAGCAGTTCCCGGTGCACTGGGGCGGCGACTGCGAGTCGACGTTCGGCGCGATGGCCGAGTCGCTGCGCGGCGGGCTGTCGCTGGCCGCGTCCGGCTTCGGTTACTGGAGCCACGACATCGGCGGCTTCGAGGGCACCCCGGACCCGGCGGTGTTCAAGCGGTGGATCGCCTTCGGGCTGCTCTCCTCGCACTCCCGGTTGCACGGCTCCAACTCCTACCGGGTGCCGTGGGCGTTCGACGAGGAGGCGGTCGAGGTGCTGCGGCACTTCACCCAGCTCAAGATGAGCCTGATGCCCTACCTCGCGACGGCCGCCGAGGAGGCGCACCGCGACGGCGTGCCGATGATGCGCCCGATGGTGCTGGAGTTCCCGGACGACCCGACCGCGGCCTACCTCGACCGGCAGTACATGCTCGGCCCGGACGTGCTGGTGGCGCCGGTAATGAGCGCCGACGGCCAGGTGACGTACTACGTGCCGGCCGGCACCTGGACGCACCTGGTGACCGGCGAGCAGGTCACCGGGCCGGCCTGGGTGACCGAGAAGCACGGGTTCGACAGCGTGCCGGTGCTGGCCCGGCCTGGCGCGGTGATCCCGTTCGGCGCCCGCACCGACCGGCCGGACTACGAGTGGGCCGACGACGTGCGGCTGCGGCTCTTCGCACCGACTTCGGGGCAACGTACCCGGATCAACATCCCCTCGCCCGGGGAGGGCCCCGGCGCGGAGTTCGACGTGCACTACGAGGATGGGACCGCCAGCGTCGAGCTGGTCGCCGGCGCCTCGTCGGCGTACACCTGTGAGGTCAAGGAGGCCCGGCGATGACGGCGCACACTTTCCCGGAGAGCTTCGTCTGGGGCTCGGCCACCGCGTCGTACCAGATCGAGGGTGCGGCGACCGAGGACGGCCGCGGGCCGTCGATCTGGGACACCTACAGCCACACCCCCGGCCGTACGCTCAACGGCGACACCGGTGACGTGGCCGCGGACCACTACCACCGCTGGCCGGAGGACCTCGGGCACATCGCCGAGCTGGGCCTCGGCGCCTACCGGTTCTCGATCGCCTGGCCGCGGGTGCAGCCGGGCGGCTCGGGCGCGTTCAACCGGGCCGGCATCGACTTCTACTCGCGGCTGGTCGACGGCCTGCTCGAGCGCGGGATCCGCCCGGTGGCCACCATGTACCACTGGGACCTGCCGCAGGAACTGGAGGACGCCGGCGGCTGGGCGGCCCGGGAGACCGCGCTGCGCTTCGAGGAGTACGCGGCCGGCATCGTCGGGGCGCTGGGCGACCGGGTGCACACCTGGACCACGCTGAACGAGCCGTGGTGCTCGGCCTACCTGGGCTACGCCTCCGGAGTGCACGCGCCGGGGCGTACCGAGCCGGCGGCTGCGCTGGCCGCGGTGCACCACCTCAACCTCGCGCACGGCCTGGCCGGCCGGGTGGTGCGGGAGCTGGCCCCGGCGGCCGAGCTGTCGGTGACGCTGAACCTGCACGTCATCCGAGCAGCCTCGGACTCGGCCGCGGACCGCGACGCCGCACGGCGCATCGACGCGCTCGCCAACCGGGCGTTCCTCGGTCCGATGCTGGACGGCGCCTACCCGGCCGACCTGCTGGCCGACACCGCGCCGGTCACCGACTGGTCGTTCGTCCAGGAGGGCGACGAGAAGCTGATCGCGGTGCCGCTGGACGTGCTCGGAGTGAACTACTACTCCAGCACGCTGGTGCGGGCCTGGGACGGGGTGTCGCCCCGGTCCGACGCCGACGGGCACGGTGCCTCGGCGTTCACGCCGTGGGTGGCCGCCGACAACGTCGACTTCCTGCCCCAGCCCGGCCCGTACACCGCGATGGGCTGGAACATCGACCCGCCCGCGCTGACCGAGCTGCTGCTGCGTCTGCACCGCGAGTACCCGGGCCAGCCGATGATGATCACCGAGAACGGCGCGGCCTTCGACGACGTGGTCTCCGCCGACGGCCGGATCCACGACGACCGGCGCATCGACTACATCCGCCGGCACGTGGCCGCGATGGCCGACGCCCGGGCACAGGGTGCGGACGTGCGGGGCTACTTCGTCTGGTCGCTGCTGGACAACTTCGAGTGGGGCTACGGCTATGACCGCCGGTTCGGGATCATCCGGGTCGACTACGACACCCAGGTCCGCACCTGGAAGGACAGCGCCCACTGGTACCGGCGGCTCGCCGCCACCGGCGAGTTGGACCAGCCGGCCAGCTGACCGCCCCCGGCGTCGCCGTCGTCCACCGGTGGCGACGCCGGGCCGGCCACGAGTGCCGGTACCCGACGCGGGCGGACACCAACACACGCGAGCGTGATACCGCAGAGGCATATTGATGCCGCTGCGGTATCACGCTCGCGGCGCATACCGGCGTCGGCTGTCCCAGCCGGTCAGCGCATCGCCGCCTCGGCCCAGCGGACCAGCAGCTCCAGCACCGGGCGGCGGCCGGCCATGATTCCGGCCTCGTCGCGCCGGTCGTACGTCTGCCCGGTGGCGCCACCGAGCCGGGTGAGCATCAGGGGGGCCAGCCAGACGTACTTCGCCACCCCGGTCAGCTGGACCGCCCGGGTGACCGTGGCCGGATCCACCCGCCCACGCAGACCGGCCGCGTACCGGTCGACCACCGTGGCTGCCACCTCGGGCAGCAGACCCACGTCGACCAGCCCGTCGAAGAACGTGTCCAGCACCAGGTTCGCCGCGTCCTCGCCGACCGGGCCCGGCCCGACACCGGACCAGTCCAGCAGCACCGGCCCGGCGTCGGGGAAGACCAGGTTCATCGGCCAGCAGTCGTGGTGGCAGAGGGTCCGGGGCAGCCCGTCGGTGGCCGCCACCACCTCGTACCGGCGCTCCCAGATCCTTCGCAGCCCGGCCCGCATCGGGGCCGGCCAGGCCGCGACGGCGACCGGATGCTCCCAGGGCACCGGCTCGGGCACCGGCCGGCCGAGCGTGTAGTCGCGCAGCCAGTCGCGGGCCAACCAGTCCGGCGTCCGCCCGCCGCCCGGCCAGACCCAGTTGGACGGGTCGCCGAGCCACCGGGCGTGGCCAGCGCCGAGCCGGCCGGCCACCTCGCCGAGGTCCACAGGGGAGCAGGTGGTGCCGGGCCGCCCGGTCGCTTCCCCCAGCCAGAGCGCCACCGTCCCGTCCGGTCGCTCATCGACCGCCAACAGCTCCGGCCCGGCCAGCCCGGGTACGCCGTGGTGGCCAGGCCACTGCGGTACGCCTCGATCTCCCGCTGCCAGTAGTTCCAGTGCCCCGGGTCGTCGCTGCCGGCCCAATGGGCCGGGCCGGGGCGGCCGGGCGGGGCCAGCAGCTTGAGCACCGCCGGGCGGCCGGCGCGTCGGGTCCGCCAGATCCCCCCGGTCACGCCGTTGAGCGTGTTGTGGGTCAGCGACTCCGCCGGCACGTCGGCGGGCACCAGATCCAGGGGCGGACGGAGCACCGGCCGAGCCTACCGACCAGGCCTCGCCACTGTGCCCGATGCCGGCGGCAAGCTACCCGGTGGGGCCCGCTTCATCGCGAACACACTGCCAAGTAGCCACGGACGGACCAGTTAGGGATCATGGGCATACACCCGGACAGCCCGGGTGCACAGGCGACAGGTCCGAGCCGACGGTGAGTTCATGAAGGCGTTCCTGTACCCGGCGTTCGGTGAAGTTGACCTTTCTGGGACCGCCGATGAGTATCACGCCCTCGCCGCGCTGGTCGCGGCCGGAAGTGGAACCCAAGCTGCAGAGCCTGACGCCACCGACGCCTTCGGCGGCACCGCCCTGACCCGGATCCAGGTCTCGACCTCAGCCAACAGCCTGGTACTGATCTCGGCAGGCGCGGGCGGCATCCTCCAGATCTCCGGCGCTCCGGACCCGCTGGCCATCCTCGCGTCGAACTTCGAGGCGATGGCAACTGCCGAGGACGGCGGCCACCTACACGTCGACTACTTCCCAGATCACCCATACCTGGACCCAGGATCAGCAAGCTTGATTGTCAACAGCCCCCACGGCGGCATGCCAGCGTAGTAGCCGACGTTTGACGTGAGTAGGAGCATCCACATTGTCGGCAGCCGCCCGCCTCACTCCGGTTGACGCGCTACAGGTTGGCTTCACCTGAGCTATCTGTGACCGAGTTCGACGAACAGATGTGCCCAGGCCCTATCCTCCCCGCATGCCGATCATCGCCGTGGCAAGCCGACAGCGCGTGGCCGTCGCGGCCTGTTTGCTCCTACTGCCCGCCCTGTCGAGCTGTTTTGACCAGGACCGACGCGGCGCCGGGTCACCGGGTAAAACCCCGGCGATGGCTGTGCCTTCGCCAGCGGCGGAGGGCACACCCGCCGGCACACCCGCGCTGGCACCGACCCGGGTGACCGTGGCACCTATGTCCACGGCGACCACCTCCTCTGACGCGGCGGCACAGCCGGTACCTGTGATTCGGTCCATTGTCGCGACGCCGGACCGGGTGGATCCGTTCTCCTGTTCGCCTCCGGACCCGCCAGAGCGGCCCGAGGTGGTCGTCCGGGTCGATGGGCCGGGTCTGGAACTCGCCGCCGTGGTGGTCACTCTCAGCTACGGGGTCTCTGGGGCGGAGTACCAGGGCGAGGTTCGGATGCGGTACGACAAAACCCGGAAGGTCTTCACTCACCGGTTGCCGCCGGTGAGCAGGGCGGCGTTCGGCGAGAGGGCGCACGGCATCTGGCTGTCGGTCCAAGCCGCGAACACCTCCATTCAGCCGAATTGGGTGCCGCCCCCGACGAGCGGTTGGATCGCCCTTGCCAGCCGGTGCACCCTCATCCGGTGACGTCCGGGACGGCCCGCTCTCCGACCCCCCACGTCCAGCCGCCAAACCTTCAGCGTGGTCGCGGTCTTTGGCGCTAGTGAGGGACTCGTACTCTGGCCGGCGTGTCTGCGTCCCTCGCCGCCATGGCCCGGCACCGCCGGGTAGTCCTCGCGGTTGCCCTGGCCCTGTCTGCCGGCTACCCGGTAGGGCAATGGTTCGGGTCGGTGGGCGATGAAGCCCTCGGTGATTCGTGGTTCTTCGGGCTTCTGGCAGCCCTAGTGATGTCGCTGGTGCTGCTGATCGTCTCTTCTCTGGCGCAGCGACCGGCGGTACTCATCGTGCGGCCGGAAGGGCCGTCCTTCAGCACGCCGCCTAGCTCCCCGGTAGTCGCTACCGCCCTTCTGTTCACGTTTTCCGACCCCCCACGTCCAGCCGCCAAACCTTCAGCGTGGTCGCGGTCTTTGGCGCTAGTGAGGGACTCGTACTCTGGCCGGCGTGTCTGCGTCCCTCGCCGCCATGGCCCGGCACCGCCGGGTAGTCCTCGCGGTTGCCCTGGCCCTGTCTGCCGGCTACCCGGTAGGGCAATGGTTCGGGTCGGTGGGCGATGAAGCCCTCGGTGATTCGTGGTTCTTCGGGCTTCTGGCAGCCCTAGTGATGTCGCTGGTGCTGCTGATCGTCTCTTCTCTGGCGCAGCGACCGGCGGTACTCATCGTGCGGCCGGAAGGGCCGTCCTTCAGCACGCCGCCTAGCTCCCCGGTAGTCGCTACCGCCCTTCTGTTCACGTTTGCGGCCTCAGGGCACGTTGCCTCGCTGGTCGTCTCGGTGAAGTCGCACGACCTACCGCTTGAGAAGGCGGTTCTCGCGGTCGCCTGGATAGCTGGGTCTGGTCTGCTCCTGGCTGGGGCCTGGCATGGATTGGGTGTCCGCTTACGCCCTGAGGGCCTACGGTGGCGGGAGCTGACCGGGTCGGTGAGCGTGCCGTGGGAAGCAATAGCACCTGGTTGTCCGCTTCGGCCTGAGGTACGCGCAGGCACTCTGGCCCTCTCTTATGGCCGCCCCGAGCTGGTCCGTCGCCGCGGCCTGGTGCTGAGCCAGCGACTGCTGCGCATCGACAACGTCCACGCCTGGTTCATCGCGGACGCTATCCGGCACTATGTGACGCACCCCGAGCGTCGGGCAGCGATCGGCACGGAGGGCGAATACCGCCGCCTCCTCCACGCGATGCGCGACGAACTCGCCGAGCCGACCGCCGGGCCCGGAACCGACAGCAACCCATAGAGCCCGCCAAGCAACTGATTCCGCCCAGGGCATGCGACGATGGTCAGCATGTCGAACCCGCGAAAGGGCTATGCCGCGTAAGCGACCCGCGCAACTGCGCGCCGAGTCGCTCTACCGGCGACCACTTGACGGCACGACCTCGGTCATTCCTGGGCTCTCGCTCCAGGGCATGCAGGCCATCGCCTACCTCGAGCGCACGCTCTTGATGAGCTGTGGTGACGCCGTCGCGCGGCAACGTCTCGCCTGGTGAAGGCAGCCGCTGATCACCTCGCTCAACGTCTGGCAGCCCAGCGACGGGCCCTGCGTAAGCAGCTAACGGCTACCAAGCCTTCGCGCTAGCCCGCCTCCCCCGGATTCAGGACCGGCGAGCCGTGACCGCCTCGGCGATGCGGGTCAGCCAGTGCAGGTCGTTGGCGCGGGACTCGGGACTGGCCTCGGGCTTGAGGATGCTGGCCAGGAACTCGGCGACGTCGTCCAGGCGACGCTCGCTGCGGTAGTAGCTGAGCAGCGTCTGGTCGGGCTCCGTCGGCCCGTAGCCCTCGCGGAAGAGTTCGGCACGGTGTGCGTCGATCGGGTGGTCGCCGAAGTCGCCGCTGTAGACGAACATCAGGTCCCGCTCACGCGGCGCGAGGATCGGCCCGTCCCAGTCCACGACGTGCAGCGGGCCGTCGCCGTCGGCGAGCAGGTTGCCGGGATGGATGTCGGCGTGGCAGATGACGTGAGGCGCTCCCGTCACGCGGGACGCGAGGTCGTCAACGGTTTCGGACAGCTGATGCAGCGCCGCTCCGTACCGTTGCCAGAAAGCGCCGAGGATGTCGCTCGCCGCGGCCCGGGGGGCGAGCGTCCGTAGCCGCTCGCCGGCGGTCGACCGGTAGGTCTCGACCGGCAGGGCCGCGGTGAGGTCCGCGCTCGGCGTGACCGTGTGCAGCCGACCCAGGAAATCGCCGTACTCGATCCACTGGCGGTCGGTGAGGCCGCGGTGCCACAGGCTGCCGCCGTCGTGGAACGGGTAGAGCAGCAACTGGTAGGCGCCGAACCGGTGAGCGGCCCCGCCGGCCGACGGGTCGATCGGCGCCACGACCTGCGTGACGCCTCGAGCCTGGAGGAACCCGGGCAGCAGCACGGCACCCGGGGTGAACTCTCCGCGGCGCAGCTTCAGGAAGTAGCGCGCGCCGTCGGACGTGTCGACGCGGTAGGCCCAGGCCTGCCCGTCCAGCCCGATCGGGAGGAACACGAGTCCGGTGACGGCCAGGCCCCACGCGTCGGCCACCTCTGCCGCCAGCAACCGCTCGTCGGTGCCCGGCTTGTCGATCACAGCCGCGAGCGTCGCAGACCGCGGCGCGGGTGACAAAGGGATTTGGCCCGCGCCGCGCGGCGAGAGCCAGGTGCACGTTTCATCGAGCCACCGGGCGTGGCCGTCGCCGAGCTCCGGTGACGCCACCGAGCCATCGCGAGTTATGACGGCAGACCCGGGGCCGGCCCGGTGGCTGCGGGCACGGCGTTGCGTCGTCGGACCAGCACCCGCGCCAACAGCCGGCCGCCCTCGGCCGTCACGCTGTGGGCCGCCACTGGTCCCGCCACCGCCAACGCGCCGACCGCGCCCGCCAGCACGGCACCACCCGCCGACACACCCGTGGCGAGAGCGATCACCACCGTGCAGAGCGCGGCCAGGACCATCGCGGCGGCGCAGGTGGTGAGGATCCGGCGGACGCGTCCGCCGGTGCGCGCCGCGACCTCGCCGACCACGACGGCGGGTACGACCAGCAACGGCACCGCCACGGCGCCCAGCACTGCGGCGATCAGGACCAACATCGGACCGGCCAGCGGCCCGCCCGGGTCCGAGTTCGTGGCCAACGCGTCGGCCAGGCGCGGTGGGGGCGGCGCGCTAAGGGCTAGACACCCACCCGCTGCGGCGGCACGGTCAGCCCGTAGAGCGCCATCAGCTCCGGCGAGTCGATCCGGCTGCCGTCGGCCACCGAGTCGCAGGCGATGTCGACGATCTGGTCCTTGTGCGCCAGCAGATAGGGCCGGGCGCCGACGTCGGCGCTGGCCAGGGTGGCGATGCCGGACCAGTGCCGGCGGCCGAAGAGCATCGGGTAGCCGCGCAGCCCGTCGTAGGTGGCGCAGACCAGCACGTCGGGGTACGGCAGCGCGGCGACCCGGCGTACCGCGGCGACGGTCAGCCCCGGCATGTCGACCGGAACCACCACCACCGCCTCGATTCCCGCGTCGTCCAGCGCGGCCAGACCGGCGCGGATGGACGAGCCGACCCCGGTCCCCCACGCCCGGTTGACCACCACGGTGGCCCGGGCCAGGTCGGCCGTCTCGCGTACCTGGTCGGCCGCGGCGCCGAGCACCACTACGATCCGCTCGCAGCCCGCCTCGGTCATCGTGTCGATCATCTGGTCGACCAGAGGCTTCTCCCCCTGGTGCAACAGCGCCTCGGGACCACCGATCCGGCGCCCCCCGCCCGCGGCGATGATCATTCCTGCGATCCGGTTCAGCCTGCGCCCCCTCAAGTGTGGGACGGGCCGCTTCCGGCCCGTCCCGTCCTACCGACACTGCAACGAGGAGGGACAGCCATGGGTGGCGGTGCGAATAGGAGAAATAGTGCAACCGTTATACACCGGTCTTACTGATCCGACGATCAGGACGACAATCGCGCGGCGGCGACCGCGACCGGCATCGCGTCGCGGGGTGGCCGCCCGAGCAGACCGGCAAGGTCCGCGTGCCGGCCGGCGAGGAATCCGGCCGCCGTCGCCGAGTGGATCGACATGAGCATGGCCGGCTGGAAGGGCAGCAGGTCCAGACCTGCCAGGGCGCGCCGATGCTCACCCAGCGGCACCGGGCGATAGGGCACCCCTAGCGCCGCGGCGAGACCGGCCGCCGTCAGCGCGACCGGACCGGTCAGCTCGTAGACCCGGTTGCGGTGGGCGTTCGGATCCTCGGCCACGCGGACGGCGGCGTCGGCCAGGTCCTGCCGGGCCACCGCAGCCAACCCGCCCGTCCCGAACGGGGCCGTCACGGCGCCATCGACCGGCGCGGCCAGCTGCCCGAACAACTCGGCGTAGAGCCCGTTGCGCAGGATCGTCCACCCCAGTGCGCTGCCCCGCAGCCGACGCTCCGTCCACCGGTGCGCCAGCGCGAACGCCAGGTGGTCACCGGCGCCGACCAGGCTGGTGTAGACGACATGTTCCACCCCGTACCGCTCGGCAGCCGCGATGACCCGGTCGTGGCGGGCGATGACCACGTCGTCCTCGCCGTAGCCGGCGGAGACGAGCACCAGCACCCGAACCCCCGACAGGTCCGGGCCCGCCGGGTCGTCGAAGTCCATGGCGCGACCGGTGGCGCCGAACCGGGCGGGGTCGCGGGTACCGGCCAACGGTGACCGGCCTCGTCCGACCAGCCCGGCGTGGATGAGCGAACCGAGGTGCCCGGAGGCACCGGTGACCAGCAGCATGAGCAGCCTCTCCGGTTGTACTGATCAGGAACTAACCTGATCGTTGGGAACCACCGGACCGGGCACAAGGAGGCACTTCCGTGTCAGCAGGCCACACCGCGGTAACCGCCGATCTGGAACCCTGTGGGCTGCCCGAGCACCCGGACTGCGGGATCCGCGACGTGCTCGACCGCCTCGGCGACAAGTGGTCGGTGCTGGCGATCGTCGAACTCACCGTCGGTACCCGGCGCTTCCGCGAGTTGCAACGCAGCATCCACGGCATCTCCCAGCGGATGCTCACCCTGACCCTGCGCCGCCTGGAGCGCGACGGCCTGGTGCTGCGCACGGTGTTCCCGACCGTCCCGGCGACTGTGACCTACGAGCTGACCGACCGCGGCCGCAGCCTGACCCACCTGGTCCGGCAGTTGACCGACTGGTCGCTGGCGCACAAGGACGCGATCGCCGGATCACGCCGGGCATGGGACGCGGCGAACCCGGGGTCGACCGTCTCCTGACCCGGCCGCGCCGGATCAGGTCGCGTCGGCGTAGCAGTCGACGATGGACACGTCGAGCGGGAAGCGGACCGGGGTGTCGCCGAAGAGCAGCGCGGCGGCGCGCTCGCCGGAGCGGTTGACCGCCGCCGCGACCGCGTCGGCCTGCTCGGCCGGAGCGTGCACGACCACCTCGTCGTGCTGAAAGAAGACCAGCTCGGCGTCGGTGCCGGCCAACTCTGCCCGGAGCGTGGCGAGCAGGGTCGAGGCCCACTCGGCGGCGGTGGCCTGGATGACGAAATTACGGGTGAACCGGCCGCGGGAGCGGGCGGCCCGCGCCCTCGGCCCGTGCGGGTCGGCCGCACCGTCCGGATCGGGTGCGCCGTCACCCGGATCGGCGAACCCCGCCGAGCCCGGCGGGCAGGTCCGCCCGAGCCAGGAGCGGACCAGGCCGCCCGCCTCGCCGGTGCGCGCCGCCGCCTCGACGTAGCCAAACGCGGTCGGGTAGCTGCGCTTCAGCACCGCCAGCGCGGGCACCGCGGCCCCACCGGTCTGGCCGTACATCGCGCCGAGCAGGGCCACCTTGGCCCGGGGCCGGTCGCCGCCGAACGAGTCCTCGGCCAGTGCGGCGTAGAGGTCGCCGGCGCCGCCGGCCGCGGCGAGCCGGGCGTCGCCGGAGACCGCGGCGAGCACCCGCGGCTCCAGCTGACCGGCGTCGGCGACGACGAACCGCCAGCCCGGGTCGGCCACCACGGCCCGCCGGATCACCTTGGGGATCTGCAACGCGCCACCACCACGGGTGGCCCAGCGGCCGGAGACCACCCCGCCCGGAACGTACTCCGCCCGGAAGCGGCCGTCGCGCACCCACTGCTCGCGCCAGGACCAGCCGTGTGCCGTCCAGATCCGGTAGAGCTCCTTGTATTCCAGCACCAGCGGCACCGCCGGGTGGTCCACCCCGCGCAGCACCCAGGCCCGGGTGTTGGGCAGCTCCACCCCGGCCCGGGCGAAGGCGCGCAGCAGCTCGGCCGGGGAGTCGGCGTGCAGTTGACGCACCCCGAACGCGTCGGCGATGCGGGCGGCCAGCTCGGCCAGCCGGCGCGGTGGGCCGCCGACCGGGGACGCCTCGCCGAGCAGGTCGGCGAGGATCGCGTCGTGTACGTCGACGCGCCAGGGCAGGCCGGCGGCGGCCATCTCGACCGCGATCAGGGCGCCGGCCGACTCGGCGGCGACCAGCAGCCGGAACCGGCCGGGGTGCTCGGCGCCGGCGATCCGGGTGAGCTGGTCGGCGTACACCTGGGCCAGGGCCTCGATGCCCAGCCCCGGCGGGCCGGACGGGGTGTCGAAGAGCGCACCCTGGCCGAGGCCGGGCGGCTCGGCCGGGCGCGGCGGCGGGTCGGGCGGCACCGACCGGCCGGTCAGCCGGGCCCAGGCGGCGGCCGGCGAGCGCGGCTCGCCCCAGCGGCCGGCGTGACCGAGCAGCAGCGCCTCGGTCAGCTCCACGTCGTGGCACCGGTCGACCCGGACCCCGGCGCGCAGCAGCCCTGGGTAGCTGGTGGCCCCGGAGGCCCAGACCCAGCGGGGGTGCTCGGCGCGCTCCCGGGCGGCGACCGCGGCGGGCAGGTCGGCCACCGGCTCGGGCGGGCCGGCGGGGCGGCCGGCAGCGTCGAGCGGCTGCAGCACGCCGCCGCTGCCGCTCTCACTCGCCACCACCGCCACCAGCACAGACGTGATTCTGCCTCGGGCCACCGACATGCCGGCCCGCCGCCGCAGCGGCGGCGCGTCAGCCGGCCGACGTGGGGTCGGTGTCGGCCCGCCACCGCCAGTTCTGCCGGACGTACTGCACGCGCAGGCCGGCGCGCTCCAGGTTGACCAGGGACTGGTTCGTCGCGCCCTCCGCAGGGCGGCCCGTCTCCGCGACCAGCCACCGGCAGCCGGCGGCCCGCGCCGCCTCTGTGCGGGCCGCGATCAGCGCCGACTGCGCCCCGAGCTTGCGGTGACTCGGCAGCGTCGCACCGGAGTTGAGTGAGCCGACCGGGCCGTGCACGAAGAGGTTCGCGCCGGCGACCAGGTCGGAGCCGTTCCACACGCCGTACGGGTGGAACTGGGGATGCGCGACGCTCGCCGTCAGCATCTCGGCGAGCCCCTCGGTCGGCATGCCGAAGCCGCGCAGGAGCACCTGCGCCCACTCGGCGGCGTCGTGCTCCCCCACCGGGCCGACCCGCAGCCGGGTGCCGGTGCCCGGCCGGAGCTGCTCGATCGGGGCCGCCAGCTTCACCCAGGACGTCGTCGGTTCGATCCCGTACGCGGTGCGGATGTCGTCCCACTCCGGGGGCAGCGCCGACGGTGCGATCTGGATCACCGCCTCGGGGGTGCCCTCGGCCCGGTAGAACGCGACGATCCGGTCCACCAGCTCGCGGGTGACCGGCTCGGTGAAGCCGAACCCGAGCGCCTTGCTCCAGTAGGAGACCGGGTCGTTGCGCATCGAGAGGACCACCCCGCCGCCGATCCGGTCGGCGGACATCCCGAGCCGCTCCCGAGCCACCGGCGGCGCGCCCGTCTCGTACGCGTACATAAAATCGGCCTCGGACGCCTCGGCCAGCGCGGGGGTCAGCTTCTCGCTCATGGTGTTCACGCAATCAGGATGCCGGGGTGGCCGGAGAGTTCGCCGGCGCCGCTGCGGCCTGCGTCACACCTCGGACGACGGCCGTCGTGCGGCTCAGAGCGGATGGAGCAGCGCGTCCAGCGCGTTGGCGAGCACCCGCCGCAGCAGTTGCTCGTCGAGCGGCTCCTGCAACGCCAGCATGTGCACCACGATGATCGTGTTTCCCGCCGCGATCATGGCGTACGCGTTGCTGCCGGTGACCTCCGCGCGGCGCATCGGGGCGTCGTAGCGCCAGCTCCACTCCCCGATCCCGGGTGGGTCGGCCTGCTCGACGGTGAAGTCCAGCGCGTTCGGCGGCTCGCCGAGTGCGAACGCGGAGCAGGTCAGGCGAGCGTCGCGGGCGGCGCCGAGGATCGTCTCGGCGAGCACCCGGTCGTACGAGTAGACGGTGATGGTCAGGTCGGTGTAACGCAGACTCTCCCCGGCCTCGCTGCTGAAGGTCCGCGTGCCGGTCGCCCTCAGGTGCGGCGCGCCGAGTGCGAGGAACCGCTCCCTGATCAGCGGCTCGCAGTCCCGCTCGGAGATGAGGCTGCGCGGTGACACGATGCCGTCGCCGACCGGGCTGTTGTCGAGCCGGCTCCAGGTGGGCGGCAGCACCAGGACGGCAGCCTGCGCGACGCGCTCCGCCTGGGCGTCGGTGAGGACCCGCCGGGCCGGGGCGTACCGCTCGGCGAGCAGCGCCACCTCGATCTGCCGGGCGTTCAGCGCGGTGCCGCCCGGGACGCCGACCGAGACGACCAGCAGGACGGCGAGCACCGTGGCGGCCACCGTCGAGGCCGAGGCGGACACCCAGGACCAGCGTCGCGCCGGACCGTCAGCGGACCGGCCGGCCAGTGGCACGAGCACCGGCGCCAGCAGCACCGTGCCGTAGAAGAGCCAGACCGGGGCCACCCCGAGATCGAAGACCGAGGCGTCCGGCTCGGCCGGACGCCCGGCCAGGCGGGCATAGCCGTGGTACGCCGCGGTGGCCCCGACCGTGGCCGCGGTGGCGGCGAGGACGCCCCGCGCCCAGGCGTACGGCCCGGGGGCCACCAGTGCGGTGACAGCCAGCACCACGAGACCGGCGGTGACGCAGATCCACCACCGCTGCTGCTGGGCCTGCACCTGCTCGGCGAGGTCAGCCCGCTCCGCGGTGACCAGGATCGCGGCGATGCTCGCGACGACGGCCGCGGCGAAGGCCACCAGCCAGGGAAGGTACCGGTCAGGGTCGGGCCGTGCCCCGTGCCGGGATTGCCCGCGGAGCAGCACCAGTGCGACCAGGAACAGCGCCACCGCCAGGGCCGGCCAGGCATTGCGGATCAGTCCGTACGCCCACCAGGACCGCAGGGCGTCGGGAAGCTCCACCAGCCCGGCGGCCATCGCGACCGGCCAGGTCCCGGCGAACGCGACCAGCCCGGCCGCGGTGAGCCCCACGCGAGGTGCGGTGGGCCGCTCACCGCGGGCGGCCAGGGTGGCCAGGCCGACGGCGACGGCGCACACCCCGGCGCCGGCCAGCGCGAGCATCGCCACCGCGGCTGCGGCGTGCCGCGACTCGGTCGCGGGGTACGCGACCATCCCGGGCGCGCTGACGACCGGCGAGACGACCGCGGCGAGCGCCATCCCGGCGGCCGTTCCGGTCACCGGCCGCCACCACGGAGGCGCGGCACGTTCGCGGGCGCGCCGGAACAGCGACGGGAGCAGCAGGGTCAGGACGGCGGCGCCGACCGCGGTGACGATCACGGCCTGCCCCCAGGCGTAAAGCCCGGGTTTGATCATCATGGCCAGGGTCGTGACGGTGCCCATGGCCATCACGGCCACGAAACCGACCGCCAGCGCCTGGGCGAACCCGCCCTCGAACGTACGCTCGTCGTGCAGCGCGAGCAGTCGCCGAGCCGGATCCGGGTGGCGGGACAGCAGACGGCGCAGCGCCGCACCGATGCGGCTGCGCTCGGGTCGGACGGTCGATTCGGCGGCCCTACCGAAGATCATGCTCAATTCCGTCTCGGCGCCGCCGCGTGCGGCGTACCGGTCGGCCTGATGTTCACGCAGCCGCAGCAGGGCCACCGTGAGCACCGCCATGACCACCGCCAGCAGGCTCACCTCCAGCAGGACGGTCGCGTTGCGGGCGGAGTAGCCGATCCGGTTGAAGGCCGGCACGCTGGCGACGACGGCCACCGGCACGAGAAGCCACAACAGCCCACGTACGACCGACACCCAGGTGACGTCGCGCGCCAGCACGTGCCCGATCTCGTGGGTGACCACGGCGTCGAACCGGGCGCCGGGCTCGAGCGCCAGCCGCGCCGGCACGACGATGGTCGGCCGCCGGCCCGGCAGGGCGGTGGTGAACGCGTGCCGTACCGCGGGGCCGGCCACCCACAGCCGGGGCGCGCGCCGGCCGGTCAGGCCGTTGCGCCGGCACAGGTCGGCGAAGCGCTGGTCGGCCGGTGGCAGGTCGAAGCGTCCGTGCCGGCGCAGCCGACGCTGGTCCCACCGGGGTACGAGCACCGCGAGGAGCAGGGCACAGGCCACCAGCAGGAGCGCCCCGCCGAGGAGGACGTAGCCCACGGTCCGGAGCTGCCCGGCCATACAGCTGTCGTACGCCGAGGTGGAGGGCGTCGCGGCCGGTCGCCCGTACAGCGCCCGGCAACGGAGGGAGGTCGTCTCGTACGGCACGACGAGCCGTTCCATGCCGAAGAAGAACCAGTAGCCCAGTGCCTGACCGACGCTGAGCAGGGTGAGCGCGATCAGGCCGTACAGCCAGAGCAGTGGCCTCGGGCGCTCGGCGGGAGCGCCGGGATCAGGCGCCGTCATCGCCCGGTGGTTCCGGCTCGCCGAGGACGCGGACGGCGCCGACCATCGCGTCGGCGAGCACCTCGGCCTCGGGCCCGGGCAGACCGAGGACCGTGGCGTGGTGTCGGGCGACCTCCCGCAGCCGGGCCGCCTGGGCCGCGGTCACGACGATCTTCCCGTCGATCGCGGGCGTCTCGACGGTGGCCAACCGGGGACCGATCGCAGCGGACCGGCGCTCGCGCCACCGCCGCCACCGCGAGCGCACGGTGCCGACACCCAGCCCCAGCACCTCGGCGAGGCACTGCGACACCACCTGCAGGATCACGGCGCTGACCAGCGTCTCCTCGATGCCGAACCCGACGCCGCCGCCCGGCGCCCGCCGGCTCGCAGCGCCCGACCGCCAGGCCGCGGCGACCTCGTCGAAGACGGCCGCTTCGGCCGGGGCGAGCCGCAGGGTCGCCTGGCGGGCCAGGTCGGTCACGAAGTCGGCCGCCTTGACGGTCTCGGGCAGACCGGTCGAGTCGCTGGCCAAGGCTTCCTCCACAGACCCTCATGGATGCACGGCAGCCATCAATCTATCGGGGCCGTCAACGGAGCCCGCCTCGCCGGAAAGCCGCGCGCCGCCCTCCGTCGACCTGAGGGCGGCGCGCGGTCGGAACCTGGGTCTACTTGCCCACGCCGGCGGTCAGGCCGGACTGGACCTGGCGCTGGAAGACGATGTAGACGATGAGCACCGGCAGCATGGCCATGGTGACGCCGGCGAAGAGGCCGGACCAGTCGGACTTGTAGCCCTGGTTGACCGAGAGCTCGATCAGACCCTGGGCGATCACCTGGTTCTTCGGCTCCCCCGCCACCGACTGCATGAGCAGGGTCGGCAGGTACCACTGGTTCCACTGGCCCAGCACGTTGAAGATGCCGATGCTGATCAGACCGGGCTTGGCCATCGGCAGCATCACGCTGAAGAAGAGCCGGCTGTGCGACGCTCCGTCGACCATCGCCGCCTCGGCGATGGTCGTGGGCAGCGTCCGGAAGAACGAGTGCATGAAGAAGACCGTGAACGACAGCGACCAGGCCACGTAGACCATGATCAGCATGACGTGCTTGTTCGGGCCGAGCAGCGGCAGGGCCACGCCCGTGTTGTAGACGCCCTTGAACAGCGGCACCGCGGCAAGGTAGATCGGCAGGGTGAGACCGGAGAGGAACATGTAGTAGATCAGCCGGTTGCCCCGGAACTCGTAGCGGGCCAGCGCGTACGCCGCCATCGAACCGAGCAGCATGGTGAGGGTGACGCTGCCGGCCAGCACCAACAGGGTGTTGAGGAAGAAGGACCCGAGGTGCCCCGCGCCCCAGGCCCGGGCGAAGTTGTCCCAGTTCAGCTTCGCGGGGATGAGGGAGAGCGGCTCCCGGATGACCTCCGAGTCGCTCTTCAGCGCCGACATCACCACCCACAGCAGCGGGTAGATCACCATCACGGCCCAGACCACCAGGAACACGTGGGAGAAGCCGTTGAAGATCTTGCCACCGATCGCGGTGCGGACACCGCCGCGCGGTGCGGGGGCGGATCCGGTCTCCGGGCTCTGATCGGGCCGGGTCAGACCACCATGGGTCGCAGTGCTCATCGTCCAGCCTCCTCAGTACTCGATACGGTCGCGACGGGTGATCCGCAGCTGCGCCGCAGCGAGCAGGATCGTGAAGATCGCCAGGGCGACGCCCATCGCGCAGGCGTAGCCGAACTGGCCCTTCTGGAACGCGGTGAAGTTGAGCACCGACGCGAAGATCTCACTGGCGTGGTTGGGCCCGCCCTGGCTGGGCGTCATCACGAAGACCAGGGCGTACATGTCCAGTGCGATGAAGCCGAGGTAGACCCAGGCCACCGAGACGGTGTCCCGCAGCAGCGGCAGCGTGATCCGGAAGAAGGTGTGGAAGCGGCTCGCCCCGTCGAGCAGCGCCGCCTCGTAGATGTCCTTCGGGATGGACTGCATCGCCGCGGAGAAGAGCACCATGTAGAAGCCGGCGCCGCTCCAGACCGCGATCAGCAGCAGCCACCACAGCACCGCCGGCACGCCGAGGAAGGGCTCCGGGTCGGCGGTGAAGGCGATCGGGTTGTCCGCGTCGACCAGCCCGGCCTTGATCAGCAAACCGTTGATCAGGCCCTGACCGTCGCTGCGGTAGATCTGCTGCCACATCACGGCGATGACCACCAGCGACAGCACCTGCGGGAAGAAGAAAATGACCTTGTAGATCCCGGAGCCGAACACACCCCGGATGCCGGCCCTGTCCTCGCGTCCGCCCACATTGAGCAGGAACGCGAGGAACAGGGCCAGCGCGATGGTGAACAGCGGCACGGTGATCAGGAAGAACACGTTGTGCCAGAAGGCCTTCCTGATCAACTCGTCCGACAGCAGCCGGACGTAGTTGTCCAGACCGACGAAGTTCTGGGTGTCCGAGTATCCACCCCAGTCGGTCAGCGAGTATCCCGCCGCCTGCGCGAACGGCCACACCACGTAGAAGAGGTACAGCGCGACGGGTAGGGCCAGGAAGCCCGTGACGAAACGCGCGACTCCGTGCCGCATTGGACTCACTCTCTCAAAGGGGTCAGGCGGTGCGGGTCTGCTTCTTGATCGACGAGTCCTTGGCGACCTTGTCCGCGGCCGCCTGCATCTTGTCGACGAACTGCTGCGCGGTGAGCCGGCCGGCCATCAGCTCCTCGGCGAGGTTCTGGCTCTCCTTGTCCAGGTCGGCGTAGTAGTCCGGGAACTTGAAGGAGATCAGGTCCGTGCTGCCGCTCTTCATCAGCGCGTTGGCCGACGCCAGGGCGGTGTCCTGCACGTTGTCACCGGAGCCCTTGGTGGAGGCCAGCGACTTGGTCAGCTCGGCGAACTTGGCCGAGCCGGCCTTGGACAGGATCGCCCGCAGGAACTCCTTCGCGGCCTCCTTGTTCGGCGCCTTGCTCGGCACCACGAAGCCCTCGCCGGAGGAGGCGAAGACGTCCTTGGCCGCCTTGTCGCCGGGCTTGCTCCAGTAGTCCGACAGGGTCATCTCGAAGCCCGGCGGGATGGTCGCGGTCATCTCGTTCTTCAGCCACGTGCCGACCTGGATGAAGGCGGCCTTGCCGTCGAGCCAGGCCTGCTGCGACTGGGTGTGGTCGAGCTTGCCCGGCAGCAGCAGCTTGTCCTTGACCAGCTTCTCCCACGGCTCGAGCGCGGCGACGATGCCGTCGGCCTTCCAGGCGTTGTCCTTCAGGTTGTCGATGTCGATGACGGGCTGCTTGCCGACCGCCTTCCAGATGCTCGCGAAGAGCGCCCAGCGCGGGTAGTAGCCGTGGGCCGCGTCGTGCACGTACGGGGCCATGCCCTTGGCCTTGATCTTCGGCGCCAGGGCGAAGAACTCGTCCCAGTTCGTCGGCGCCTGCCAGCCCTCCTTCTTGAACAGCGCCGCGTTGTACCAGTTGCCCCAGACGGTGTAGGCGACGTTCACCACGTAGAACTTGCCGTTCTGAGTGCCGTCGGTGACGGTGCCGGGCAGCAGGGAGTCGGCGACGGTCCCCTCGCTGTCCCAGGCCGGCGCGGTGAGCAGGTCGTCGAGCGGCTCGATCGCGCCCTCGTTGATCAGGGTGCTGCGGTCCATGATGTCCGCACCCGAGTTCATCACCAGGTCGCTCGGCTGGGTGGCCATCTTCGGCTGTTCTTCGGTCTTGATCTTCTGGGTGGAGCTCATGTTGACCGTGATGTTCGGGTGCTTGGCGTTGAAGATGACCTTGTCTTCCTTGGCCCACTGGTCACCCAGCCCGCCGTTGAAGACGACCACCTTGACCGCGCTGCCGTCCTTGACGCCGAACGGGTTGTCCTGGCTCTTCGCGCCGCCGGTGTTGTCGGACTTGCTCGGCTCGCTGCCGGCGCAGGCGCTGAGCAGGCCGACCGCCGGGGTGGCCAGCAGACCGGCCGCCGCGGCACGCCGCAGCAGGGTCCGCCGACTCAGGTCACCGAAGTTCTCGGGGGTAACCGACATCTCTGACTCTCCTTGTGGTGTCGGGTCAGGCGGTCCGCCGGAGACGCCCGGCGTACCGCGACTCGAGGGCGAGGTTGTGCTCGTCCCCACCGGGGACGTTGGCGGAGAGGTAGATAGGGGGCACCTCTCCGGCCTGGTGGAACCGTCGTACGACCTCCGCGGTCAGCAGCTGCGCCAGCAGCGCGGTGGTGACCGAGGAGACCGCACAGACCGCGCCGCCGCCCTCGAGCGGCAGCAGTGCGTCGCCGTACGGCGCGCCGTTGTCCAGCACGACGTCGGCGAGGTCGGCGAGCCGCCGCCCGGACGGGTGCCGAGGGGCGACCCGCGCGGAGTGCTCGACCGAGGTGACCGCGATCAACGGGTGACCGCGCCCGGTGACCAGCGCCGCGAGCTCGACCACCGAGCCGTTGATGCCGGACTGGGACGCCACCACGAACACGTCCCGCGGCTGGGGGGCCGCGAGCTCGTAGATCTGGTGGGCGATGGTGGGGTCGCGCTCCAGCTTCGGGTCGGCGAGCACGTCGCGCGGGGCGTCGCCGTGCAGCACCAGGTCGCGGACCGAGAGCCGGTTGGTCGCGACCAACCCGCCGGCCCGGGCGACCAGCTCCGCGGCGAACGCCTCGGAGTGCCCAGCGCCGAACGCCTGGAGCACGCCGCCGGCGCGCAGGCTGCCGGCGATCAGGTCGGCGGCCCGGGTGATCCCGTCCGCCTGGGTGTCGAGCAGCCGGTCGAGAACCGGGCGGACCGCGTCCGCGTACCGCTGAGCGCTGATCATGCGACGGCTCCCTTGGCGGCCTTGTGTCCGTCGACGGCCTGGGCGGTACGCCGGAAGGCCGCGTGGGCGCGGTCGTGGGTACGTTGGGCGACGGCGATGTAGAGCAGGTCGAGCACGACCAGCTGCGGATGGCGGGCGCTGAGCGCGTCCGGGCGGAAGGTGGTCGCCTGGCTGGCGGTGAGCAGCACGATGTCGGCCAGCTCGGCCAGCGGCGAGCGGGGGAAGCCGGTCAACGCCAGCGTGGTGGCGCCCCGGCTGCCCGCCTCGGCCAGCATCTCGATCGTCTCCCGGGTCTGCCCGGTGTGCGAGATGCCGAGGGCCACGTCCCCGGGGCGCAGCAGCGCGGCGCTGGCCAGCCCCTCGTGCACGTCGTTCCAGGCCCACGCGGCGACACCGATGCGGTGCAGGCTGAACTGCATCTCCTCGCCGACCAGGGCGCTGCCGCTGGCACCGAAGATGTTCACCCGGTCCGCCCCGGCGATCGCGACCGCGGCCCGCTCGACCTCGGCCAGGTCGAGCAACGCGGCGGTGTCGTGCATGGCCCGGGTGTCCGCGGCCATGATCTGGTCCAGCACCCGGGCGAGCGGGTCGCCGGGCTGGATCTCCCGGCCGATGTCCACCGTCCAGCCGGCGGAGCGGGCCCGGCCGGTCTCCGCAGCGATGCCGAGCCGCAGGTCGGCGTAGCCTTCGAAGCCCATCGCCCGGCAGAACCGGGTGATGGTCGCCGGCGAGGTGCCGCTCCGCTCGGCAAGCTCCACGATGGTGGACCGGGCGGCGGCCTCGGGGTCGCTCAGCACGTGCTCGGCGACCCGGCGCAGCGCCCCGGTCAGCTCGTCCAGGCCGCTGCGCACCCGGGCCAGCACGCCGTCGGAGGGAGCGCCGAGCACGCCCCGTCGGTCGAACGCGTCGGCGTCGACCACCGCGGTCCCCGCGGAGGTGTCCACCTCGTGATCAACCATGGGACGCCTTTCCGAAAAGCTTGTTAACTGTTAGTGGTAAAAGTTCTTACTGACGGGCCCTCTGTGTCAAGACTGTGGGCGAAGTTTTCAAACTGTTACCTGGCGCACAGGCCCGCCGCGCCGTACCGGCCTTGCCCGGCGGCCCCGGGCCGACCAGCATGAACGCACCGTCGCAGGCGCGATTCAGGGAGGTCCATGCGGATGTCCGGCACCGTCGTGGTGGGACTCGACGTCGGAGGTACGTCCACCCGGGCCGCCGCCCTCACCCTGGACGGGGAGCGGCTCGGCACCGGCCGGGCCGGCGGCGGCAACCCCACCAGCCACGGCGCCGAACGGGCCGCCGAGGAGCTGCTGACCGCGCTGCGAGGCGCGCTCGCCACCGTCGACCCCGGTCGGGTGCGGGCCGGCACGATCGGGCTGGCCGGGGCGGGCCGGCTGCTCGCCGACCCGGCCGGGCGGGCCGCCTTCGACCGGGCCTGGCACGACGCCGGCCTGCGCTGCCCGTACGCGGTGCACGGCGACGCGCTCGTCGCGTACGCCAGCGGCACCGCCGCGCCGGCGGGCACCGTGCTCATCGCCGGCACCGGCGCGATCGCCGCCGGCGTACGCGACCTGCGGCTGGACCGGGTCGCCGACGGCCACGGCTGGCTGCTCGGCGACGCGGGCTCGGGGTTCTGGCTGGGCCGTGAGGCGGTCCGCCGACTCCTCGCCGACCTGGACAGCGGCCGCGCACCGGGAATCCTCGGCCGGCAGGTGCTCACCGATCTGATGGGCACCGCCGAGGTGGCCGCCCGCCCCCGGGACACCGTCGACGCGCTGATCCAGGCGGTGACCCGACGCCCGCCGGTGGACCTGGCCCGGCTCGCCCCGCAGGTGGTCGCCGCCGCGGTGACCGGCGAGCCGGTGGCCGCCGGGCTGATCACCGAGGCCGCCGGTCATCTCGCGGAGAGTGTGAGCCGGATCCGGCCGGCCGGGGCCACCACCCCGATCGTGCTCGGCGGCGGGCTGCTCACCGGAGACACCCCGCTCGCCGCCGCCGTTCGGGCGGAGGCCAGCCACCGCTGGCCGGAGGCGCCGCTGTGCTCCGCCGGCGACGGCGCGGCCGCAGCGGCCTGGCTCGCCGCCCTCGACCTCCCCGAGGTCGACGACCCGGCCGCCCTACACACCCTCCTCGTCCCCACCCCCACCTGACCCACCCCCCACCCACCCACCCGAGCCCGCGCCCGCGCCCGCGCCCGCGCCCGCGGCCACCCTGTTGATCAAGAGGTTCGCGTCAAATCCGGCCGGATTCTGACGCAGACCTCTTGATCAACTCGCAGCCAACGGGCGGGCAGGCCAGCGGGCGGGCAGGGCCGGGGGGCAGGGGGTGGGGGGTCAGGGGGCGGTCAGGAGGTGGTTCAGGCGGGTGAGGACGTGGGAGCGCCAGCCGCCGCCGAGCAGGTCGCGCGTGCGACGCTGCACCGGGTCGTCGGGGTCGAAGCCGCTGTGCGCCAGGAACAGCCGGGTGCCCCGCCCCTCGGCGACGAGCGTCCAGCTCACCACCGTGTCCAACCGTCCGCCGCGCCAGGCCCAGCTCAGCCGGTGCGGCGGGTCGAGGTCGAGCACCTCGCACTGCACGGTGCCGTCGAAGTCCTGCCCGGGCCGGGGGTCGGTGTGGAAGGTGAACCGGTGCCCAGGCACCGGGACGAAGTCGTTGGGCATGAGCCAGCGGGCCAACAGATCAGAATCGGTCAGCGCCCGCCAGACCTTCGCCGGCGGATGCGGCAGGTACTGATCCACCTCGACGGTGCTCGGGTCACTCATCGGGCAGCTCCGCGAGCACGTCGCGCAGCTCGGCCAGGCGGCCGCGCCAGAACCGCTCGTACGGGCCGAGCCACTCGGCGACCTCCCGTAACGGCTCCGGTCGCAGCGAGTAGAGCCGCTGCCGCCCGACCGGGTGCTCGACCACCAGGCCGGCGTCCTTGAGCACCCGAAGGTGCTCGGAGAGGCTCGGGCGGCGCATGGCGAAGTGGTCGGCCAGCCGCTGCACCGGCTGCTCGCCCTGGTCGAGCAGGAGCCGGAGCAGCTCGCGGCGGGTCGGGTTGGCCAGTGCCGCGAAGATGTCGCCGGAACCGGGCCGCGGTTCGACGGGCGCCGGGTCAGACACGGGTGGACTGGAGCACGATGCCGTTGCCGTCCGGGTCGTCGAAGGTGACGTACCGCCCCCAGGGGGCGTCCTGGATGCCGCCGTCGGCGAGCACGACACCCCGCTCCCGTAGCAGCGCGACGTCGCCGTCGAGGTCGTCGGTCTCGAACACGAGGCCCTTGAGCGAGCCGGGCGGCATGCTGGGAAACCAGGTGACCAGGGTCAGGGCGGTGGCGGCGCCCTTGGGCGCGACCTGGACCCACCGGCCGCCGGGGCCCATCGGGTTGTCGAAGACCAGGTCGAAGCCGAGCACGTCGAGGTAGAAGTCGCGGGCCCGGTCCTGGTCGCTGACGGGTACGGAGACGAGCTGCACGTGGGTCACGGTCATGCCGCCACAATAGGTAGGAGATTTCCTACCGGTCAAGCCACCGTCCCGGCCTCACTTGAGTTGACCGGCCGTCAGGCCCGCCTGGACCTGGCGCTGGAAGACGACGTAGACGGCCAGCACCGGCAGCGTGGCGATGGTCAGGCCGGCGAAGAGGCCGCTGTAGTCGCCCTGGTAGCCCTGGCTGACCGCCAGAGCGGTGAGCCCCTGCGCCAGCACCCACTTGGAGTCGTCACCCTGCATCAGCACCTGCGGGAGGATGAACTGGTTCCAGTGACTGAGGAAGTTGAAGATCGCAACGCTGATCAGTCCCGGACGCGCCATCGGCAGCATGACCCGGAAGAAGAGCCGGAAGTGCCCGCAGCCGTCGACCAGCGCCGCCTCCGCGACCGAGTTGGGCAGGGTGCGGAAGAAGGCGGTCATGAAGAAGACCGTGAACGGCAGCGAGTAGGCGGCGTACACCAGCACCAGGCCGGTCCAGGTGCCGAAGAGACCCGCGTTGCGCACCACGAAGAAGAGCGGCACCAGCGCCAGGAAGACCGGGAACATCATGCCGCCGACGAACAGGTAGTAGAGGACCTGCCGCCCCCAGAAGGTGTAGCGGGCGAAGACGTACGCCGCCGCGGAGCCCAACAGCATCGTGAGGGTGAGCGAGCCGCTCACCACGATGGCGCTGTTCAGGAAGTACTGCCCGATGTGCGCCTCGGTCCAGGCGCGCCCCCAGTTCTCGAACCGCAGCGCCCCGGGCAACCCCCACGGGTCGGAGAGGATCTCCCCGTCGCTCTTGAAGGAGCTGAGGAACATCCAGAGCAGCGGCAGCACGGTCAACGCGCCCCAGAGCAGCAGGAACCCGTGCGAGAAGACGTTGGCGACGCCGGACTCGCGGCGCAGCTTCCGCTGCGCCGGTGCCGGACCGGCGCCCTCGGCCGTGCCGTCCGGCGTCGCGGATCTGTCCAGGATGGTCACGAGTACTCGATCCGGTCACGTCGGGCGGTGCGCAGTGCCAGCACCGCCACCGACAGGGTCAGGAAGAACAGCACCACGCCGATCGCCGAGGCGTAGCCGAACTTGCTCTCGCTGCCGAACGCGGTCTCGTACATCCGCAGACCGATGACGTCGGAGGAGAAGTTGGGCCCGCCGTTGGTCATCTGCTGGATCAGGATGAACCCGTCCAGCGCCGCGATCGCCAGGTAGATCCAGGCGACCTGCACGGTGTCCCAGAGCAGCGGGATGGTGATCCGGCGTACGGTGACCCACCGCGACGCCCCGTCGAGCATGACCGCCTCGTAGATGTCGCGCGGGATGGCCGACATGGCCGCGCCGAAGAGCACCACGTAGAAGCCCACGTTGCTCCAGACCATCACCGCCAGCACGCACCAGAAGGCCGTCCGGGGGTCGCCGAGCCAGGTCGGCGCGGGCAGGCCGACGGCACGCAGGGCGCCGTTGAGCAGGCCGCTGTTGGGGTGGTAGATCTCCTTCCAGAGCAGGGCGATGATCACCACCGAGAGCACCTGCGGGAAGAAGTAGACCATCCGGTAGACCGAGGTGCCGCGTACGCCGGTCACCCCGGCCCGGCCCTTGCGTCCGCCCATGTTGAGCATGGTCGAGAAGAACAGGCCCAACCCGATGGTCAGCACCGGCACCACGGCGAGCAACCAGGCGTTGTTCTTGAGCGCGTTCCACACCCGCCCGTCGTCCAGCATCGCCTTGAAGTTGGCCAGCCCCACCGGGTCGGCCTCCGCCGAGTAGCCGAGCCAACCGGTGGTCGAGATCTGGAAAGCCTGCAGGTACGGCGAGAGCACGAACACGCCGTAGAGCAGCAGCGGCGGCACCAGGAACGTGATGATCAGCGGATACTTGCCATGTCTCACGAGAAGGACCTACTCCCCCAGCGGTGGGCCGGTGGGGACGGGGCGCGCCCGCCCCCACCGGCCGGGCGTCACGCGGCCCGCTTGTACTTCTTGATCGAGCTGTCCTGGGCGATCGAGTCGGCGCCCTGCTGGCACCGGTCGAGGAACTCCGCGGGGCCGATCCGGCCGCTGAAGAACTCACCACAGGCCGCGTCCACGAGCTCGCGCTCCAGCTTGCGGTAGTAGTTGTTGTAGACCCAGTTGAAGCCGTTGCTGCCGGAGGCGTCCAGCCCCTTCACCACCGTGCTGAGGCCGAACGGCAGCTCGACGCCGTCGGTCGACCCGGCCACCACGGTCAGGCTGGACACCTTCTTCGTGAAGTCCTGGGCGCCCTTCTTCGACAGCATGACGCGGAAGTACTCCAGGCCGCCGGCGAGGTTCTTCGCCTTGGCCGGCACCATGAACGGCTCACCGGCGGTACCGCGGATCGCCTCGAACGGCAGTTTGTCGCCGGCTCCGAGGCTGGGCGTCGGCTGGATCGTCATGTTGAAGCCCTCGGGGGTGACCTTCTTCTGCTCGCTCTCCAGCCAGGAACCGCAGGAGATGAAGGCGGCCTTGCCCTGGCACCACGCGGTCTGGGACTGCACGTGGTCGAGGCCCGGCGAACCGTCGAGGATGTACTTGTCCTTGACGATCTGGTGCCAGGCGTCGGCCGCGGCCTTCATCGCGTCGGACTTCCACGCGTTCGGTTCCAGGTTGTCGATCGCGGTGGCGACGGAGGGCCCGCCGAACTTGATGGCCGTCGCGATCAGCGGCCAGCTCATGTAGCGGGGGTGCTTGCCGGCGTACGTCCACGGCGCGATCCCGGCCGCCTTGATCTGCTTGCAGAGCGCGATGTGCTCGTCCCAGGTCTTGGCGTACTGCCAGCCCCGGTCGGCGAAGAGCTTCGTGGAGTGCCAGATGCCGTAGGCGGTGTAGGTGTAGTTCAACACCAGGAACTTGCCGTCGTAGGAGCCGACCTCGACCGCGCCGGGCAGCAGCGTGTCCTTGACCGTCTTGCCGGGGATGTCGAGGCTCGGAGCGGCGAGCAGCTCGCCCAGGTCGGCGATGGCGTTCTGGGAGACCAGGCCGTTGAAGTCGATCTGACCGGCGCCGGAGTTGTTCACCACGTCCGGCGGCGAACCGTCGACGAAACGGGGCTGGAGCGTCTTGTTGATCTCCTGCGTCGCGCTGTGCTTGATCGTGGCCTTCGGGTACTTCTCGGTGTACATGGCCTCGTGGGCCTTGGCGTACTCCTCGCCGAACCCGCCGTTGAAGATCACCACCTCGAGCGGGGCGTCCTCCTTGACCCCGAGCGGGTTCTGCTCGCTCTTGGTGCCCTTGTAGCTGCCGGTGTCGCCGTCGTCGTCGCCACCACCACCGGTCGCGCAGCCGGCGAGCAGACCGGCGGCGGGGGTGGCCAGCAGGCCGGCGGCGGCGCTGCGCCGCAGGATGTCACGCCTGTTCATCACTTCTCCTCGGTTCGGGTACGGACGGCCGGCCGGGAGTTGGGGGATGGCGGCCGCGGCGTCGAGGCACGGGGGGCAAGTGTCGCTTGTCTTCACTTAATACAATGTTTCTGAAGAATTTCTACGGCAGTCCGGCGCGGACTTCAAGGCCCGGCGTCCGAACCGTTATCCGCGTGGTCACACCAGCGCTGGCATACCCTCGGGCCATGCGCCGTCCGGCCCAGCTCGCCGCGGCAACGCCGGCCGGCCGGGAGCGTTACGTCGACCTGCTCCGCGCGCTCGCCATCATCGTGGTCGTGCTCGGCCACTGGGCCGTCGCCGCCGTCAGCGAGGACGCCGCCGGCCGGCCCAGCGCCCGCTCCGCACTGCCCGACCTGCCCTGGGCGTACCCGCTGACCTGGGCGGCCCAGGTGATGCCGGTCTTCTTCGTG
Source organism: Micromonospora sp. NPDC051006 (assembly GCF_044456245.1). Taxonomy (NCBI): domain Bacteria; kingdom Bacillati; phylum Actinomycetota; class Actinomycetes; order Micromonosporales; family Micromonosporaceae; genus Micromonospora; species Micromonospora sp. NPDC051006. Next base: position 73,094 of record NZ_JBITFP010000005.1, on the reverse strand, counting down.
GTCGGCGGGTACGCGAACGCCGCCTCGCTGACCGCCCGCCGGGCCCGGGGCGGGGATGCCACCGGCTGGCTGCTCGGCCGCAGCGCCCGGCTGCTGCGGCCCACCACGGCGCTGCTGCTGGCGCTGGTCGGCGGGGCGCTGGTCGCCCGGCTCGCCGGCGTGGCCGACCCGCTGATCCGGACCGTCGCCTGGTTCGCCACCATCCCGCTCTGGTTCCTCGCCGCCTACCTGCTGGTGGTGCCGTTGACCCCGGTGATGTGGGCGCTGCACCGGCGGTTCGGCCTCGTCGTACCGCTGGTGCTGGCCGGGTTGGTCGCCGCCGGTGACCTGGGACGGGCGCTGGGCCCGGCCGAGCTGGCCATCCCGAACTACCTCTTCGGTTGGTTGGCCGTCCACCAGCTCGGCCTCGCCTGGTTCGACACGCGCTCGGAGGACCGGGAGGCGGCCACCGGGAAGCAGGCCGTCCGGCGGGGCCGCCGACTGCCGGTGTCCCGCCGGGCCGGCTGGACGACCCTGCTCGCGGGACTGGCCGCGACGCTGCTGCTCACCGCCGGCCCCTACCCGGTCAGCATGCTCAACGTCCCCGGGGAGCGGCTCGACAACGCGGCACCGCCGAGCCTGGCGCTGCTGACGCTCACCACCGCCCAACTCGGGCTGATCCTGCTGCTGCGCGACCGCGCCGAACGCTGGCTGCGCCGCCCCCGACCGTGGCAACTGGTGATCGCGGTCAACGCGGTCGTGCTGACCGTCTTCCTCTGGCACCTGACCGCCGCGATCCTGCTGGTCGGCGCCCTGGACGCGCTGCGCCTGCTGCCCACCGCGCCGGTGGGCTCGGCCGCCTGGCTGGCCTGGCGGCTGCCCTGGGTGCTGATGCTGGCCGTGGTGCTGACCGGCCTGGTCGCCGTTTTCGGGCGGATCGAGGCGCGCAGCGGCCGACAGCGCGGGCGGACCGCGGCGCACCGGTCGGAGCGCGGACGACTCCGGCCGACCGTCCGCAGCCTGCTGACGGCTGCCGGCTTCGTCGCCGTGGTGTACGGCCTGGTGGCCAACAGCGCGGCGCCGAAGGAGGCCCCCGAACCGCTCGGCGTGCCGGTCCCGGCCCTGGTGGCATACCTGGCCGGAGCCGGCGCGCTGCGACTGCTCAGGCGCGGGTGGGGAAGCCCGGTTACTCCGGCCGGCGAATCCGGGCGCGACGCCGGCGCAGCGCCACGGCGATGAGGATCCCGGAGAGCACGCCCGGGCCGCAGTGGACGAGCAGCACACCGAGCAGGCTGGGCCCGCCCCAGTCGTTCCGGTAGGTGGCCGGGTCCGTCATGTCGATCACGAACGGCTCGACGATGGCGCGGGCCACCAGGTACAGGCCGACGACCAGGCCGATGACCGATGCAGTCCTACGCACGTTGGGCTCCGTTCGACGCGCCGAGGGTGAACCACCCCTGTCGGCGTCGATACTGGCGCGACCGTCGGCCCAACCACATCGGACCGTGGGGTGGTCCGGCACGTCATACCTCGGTGCCAGCGGGCGGGCGGCGGGCCGGAGCGCGGACGGCACAGCGCGTCGACCCGGCCCTGGTGAGGGGGCCGGGCCGACGCGCCGCGGGTCGCTCAGCTCTGGGTGGGAAAGCCCAGGTTGACCCCGCCGTGGCGGGGGTCCAGCCAGCGGCTGGTGACCACCTTGCCGCGGGTGAAGAAGCGCACCCCGTCCTCGCCGTGCGCGTGCAGGTCGCCGAAGAGCGACGACTTCCAACCGCCGAACGAGTGGTAGGCCATCGGCACCGGGATCGGCACGTTGATCCCGACCATGCCCACCTCCACCTCGTGCTGGTAGCGCCGGGCGGCGCCGCCGTCGTTGGTGAAGATGGCGGTTCCGTTGCCGTACGGGCTGGCGTTGACCAGCTCCAACGCCTCGTCGTACGAGCCGACCCGGAGCACGCTGAGCACCGGGCCGAAGATCTCGTCGGTGTAGATCGACATGTTCGGGGTGACGTGGTCGAAGAGGGTGGGTCCGAGCCAGAACCCGCCCGGCTCGCCGTCCGGCTCGACGCTCCGCCCGTCCACCACCGGCACCGCGCCGGCCGCCGTGCCCGATTCGACGTAGGAGCGCACCCGGGCCGCGTGCTCGGCGGTGACCAGCGGGCCCATGTCGCAGCCGCGCCGGCCGTCCCCGGTACGCAGCCCCGTCATCCGCTCGGCGATCTTCGCCACCAGCGCGTCGGCCACCGGCTCGACCGCGACCAGCGCGGAGATCGCCATGCACCGCTCCCCCGCCGAGCCGAACCCGGCGTTCACCGCCGCGTCGGCGGCCAGGTCGAGGTCGGCGTCCGGGAGCACCACCATGTGGTTCTTCGCCCCGCCGAGCGCCTGCACCCGCTTACCGGTGGAGGTGCCGCGCTGGTAGACGTAGCGGGCGACCGGGGTGGAGCCGACGAACGACACCGCCCGCACCTCCGGGTGCTCCAGCAGCGCGTCCACCGCCGCCTTGTCGCCGTTGACCACGTTCAGCACGCCGTCCGGCAGGCCGGCCTCGGCGAACCACTCGGCCAACAGCAGCGCGGCGCTCGGGTCCTTCTCGCTCGGCTTGAGCACCACCGCGTTGCCGCACGCCACCGCGACCGGCACGAACCAGAGCGGCACCATCACCGGGAAGTTGAACGGCGAGATCACCGCGACCACGCCGAGCGGCTGGCGCAGGGTGTACGAGTCCACCTCGGTGGAGACGTTCTCGCTGAACGCGCCGCGCAGCGCGGACGGGATGCCGCAGGCGTACTCGATCACCTCGAGCCCGCGCTGTACCTCGCCGGCGGCGTCGGCGAGCACCTTGCCGTGCTCGGCGGTGATCACCTCGGCCAGCCGGTCCCGCCGGGCGTGCACCAGCTCCCGGAACGCGAAGAGCACCGCGCTGCGCCGCGCCAGCGAGGCGTCCCGCCAGGCCCGGGCGGCGCGGGCCGCGGCCTCCACCGCCACGGCGACGTCTGCGGCCGAGGCCAGCGCCACCTCAGCGGTACGCCGACCGGTGGCCGGGTCGAACACGTCCGCGCGCCGCTCGGACGTGCCGGCGAACCGCTTGCCCTCGACGAAGTGACCGATAACCGCGCTCATGCCGGCACCTCCGCCGCCGCGCGGATCGCGTCGACCAGGATGGTTAGGCCCTCCCGGGCCTCCGCCTCGGTGAGGGTGAGCGGCGGGCCCATCCGCAGCACGTTGCCGTAGAGGCCGCCCTTGCCGACCAGCAGCCCGCCGGCCTTGCACGCCTCGAACGCCCGCACCGTGCGGGCCGTATCGGGTTCGCGGGTGCCCGGGTGGACGAACTCGACCGCCAGCATCAGCCCCTTGCCGCGTACCTCGGCGACGCAGTCGAGATCGGCGACCGCGGCGCGCAGGCCGTCGGCGAGGATCGCGCCGGTGCGGGCCGCGTTGGCCTGCAGGTCATGGTCGAGGAGGTAGTCCAGCACCGCGTTGCCGGCGGCGGTGGAGACCGGGTTGCCGCCGAAGGTGGAGAAGCTGATCGCGGGCACCGATTCGAGCACCTCGGCCCGGCCGACCACGCCCGCGAGGGCGAAGCCGTTGCCGATGCCCTTGGCGAAGGTGAGCAGGTCCGGCGTGACGCCGTGCGCCTGGTAGCCCCAGAAGTGCTCGCCGGTACGCCCCCAACCGGTCTGCACCTCGTCGGCGATGAAGAGGATGCCGGTCTCGTCGAGCACCTTCTTCCAGGCGGCGAAGAGCCCGTCCGGCGGGTGCACGAAACCGCCGACGCCCTGGATCGGCTCGGCGATCAGGGCGGCCACGTCCCCGGCGGTCTGGGTGGCGAGCACCTCGCGCAGGTCCTCGACCGCGGCGTCGACCTGCTCGTCGGCGCTGAGCCGGGCGAGCAGGCCGCGCAGCCGCTCGGCGGAGTGCAGCCAGGCCACCTGCAGCGGGTTCAGCGGGCTGGCCGACCAGCCCCGGTTGCCGGTCACGCCCATCGCCGCGTACGACCGGCCGTGGTAGCTGTTGCGCACGGCCAGGATCTGGTGCGAGCGGCGGTGGTTGGTGGCGACCAGCAGCGCCGCCTCGTTCGCCTCGGTGCCGGAGTTGGTGAAGAAGACCCTGGCGTCCGGGATGCCGGAGAGCTGGGCGATCTTCTCGGCCAGCTCGACCTGCTGGCGGATCAGATAGAGGGTGGAGCTGTGCACCACCCCGGTACGCAGCTGACGCTCGACGGCCTCGCGGATCTCGGGGATGTCGTAGCCGATCATGTTGGTCAGCACGCCGCCGAAGAAGTCCAGGTACGTCCGGCCCTGGGCGTCGGTGACCCGGCGTCCGGAGCCGGAGACCAGCTCGATCGGCTCGTCGTAGTAGAGCGGCATCCAGGACGGAAGCACGGCCCGGTGCCGGGCCAGCAGATCGTCGGTGGTCATCGAGGCACCCTTCGCATCGCGGTTACCGCACGCTTTCACCGCTGCACCGCAGAGACAACTGTCAGCGTGTAGCGCGAGCATCCGCCCGGCCTGACAGAACGTCAACGGGTCTGGCCGCGTTTTTCGTCGCCTGCTTGCGTTCAGAGCGCGCATCCGGTGGTGAGATCCGCCTTCGACCGTCGTTTTACGCGCCGCCGCGCCGGTAGATGCAGACCCGCCGCCACCAGCGCGAAGCCGGCCCAGCCGGCGGCCAGCCCCACCGCCGGTGACAGGCCCTGACCGAGGTGGACGCCGCTGAGGAAGCCGACCAGGGCCAGGCTGTTGCGCGCGAAGTGCCGGCAGAACCGCGGCAGCTCCCGGCGCACCTCGACGGCCACCAGCACTCCGGCGTACGGGAAGGTCACCACCAGCCCGCGCAGCAGCTGGCCGAGCAGCCCGGTCAGCGCCGCGCCGCCGAGGATCAGCGGCAGCTTCGCCAGCGCGGGCAGGTTGCGCTCCGGTCCACCGTCCACCGGAGACGATGCTTTCCGGGCCGGTGCGGGCGGCGAGGGCTCGGCCGCAGCGGCGGCGCGCGCCGACGGAGCGGGTGCGGGGTCCGCCCCGGCGCGACCGGGATCGCTCCGGGGCAGGGTGCGGCCGCCCGGGCGGCGGTGCAGCACCAGCATGGCGAGCAGCCAGAGCGCCACCGTGCCGGCCAGCGCCGGCGCGAACGGCACGGCGAGCGGGCGCAGCGCGACCGCCAGCGCCAGGTAGCCGGCGACGCCGGCCAGGTCGGCCACGATGATCGGCCAGCGCAACCGGTGATGCGTGAGAGCGACCAGGCCGAAGAAGAGGTTGAGCCCGACCACCCCGAGCAGCTGCGCCCCGTCCACCCGGTACCCGGTGGCCAGCAGCGCCGCCGACATCGGCAACGGCAGGCTGGCGACGAACGCGCGCAGCCGCACCGAGCGGATCAGGCTGACCGCCCACACCACCGCCGTCACCAGCAGGACGCCCTGCACGGTCATCGGTCGCTCCCCGGGCCGATGCCTGGTCAGGCCGGAAAGGTGGCAAGGGCGGCGCAGGCCTGGAACGTCTCGCCGGACCGGGCGAGGTCGGTCGGGTTGACCGAGAAGCGGTTCTCGGTGATCTCCCCGTGCGCGCTCATCCCCGCCGTCCAGCAGGCCGAACCGTCCCAGCGGACCAGGTTGACGTGCAGTTCCGGACCGGCCGCGCCGGAGGGCAGCAGCCCGACCCGTACGCCCGCCCGACGCTGGGCCTCCACCAGCTCGGCCAGCTCGTCGGACAGCTCGACATAGGTGAAGATGCGGGTGATGCGCACCCCCCGGTCCAGCGCCGCCAAGTTCGCCGCCCAGTACTGCCGGCCGACGTCGCCGCGCCACCAGCTCAGCTCGCCGCTGGCGCGTGGCATCACGTTGGTCAGCGCGTCCAACTGCCGTACGCAGTCCCGGGTCGCACCGATCAGGTCCTGGCAGTCCGGACCCGGCCGGATGATCCGCCCGTGCCGCAACTGCTCGACGTCGGCGTGAAAGCGCTCGAAGCGGCGCCGCGCCTCGTCGGCCACCCGGGTGCCCGGATGCTGGCTGACCGCTTCGCGGGCGCCGGCGACCACCTCCGGGACGGCCTGCACCAGCCACGGCGGGCCCTCCAGCAGCGTCCGCAGGTGGAACCGGCGCTCGGCGCGGGCGAGCGAGTCCACCAGCAGCGAGATGGTGATACCCATCAGACCCGCGAGCAGGGACTCCACCCCGGTGGCGGCGTTGGTCAGGTCCAGCACCACGGAGAGCGAGATCGACAGCCCGATGCCGATCAGCGCGACCGGGTCGGTGTGCGCGACGAGCCGTGCGAACGCGAGCGGGGAGCCAGGCCGGCCGGCGCGCGGTCGGCGGAGCAGTTCGGCCATCGACGACCTCCCGGGTGCCGGCTGCCGTCAGGGTACGGTCCACCCGCCACGGCCGGCTTCGCACAGGCTGTCGCCGCGCCGCGTGGCGGCTCCCCACGATGGGCCGGCCCCCGATCCGTCGGCCGGTACGATCCGGACCGTGCCCGAGCGTCCCGTCCCACCGTCGCCCGGCGCCTCCCTCCCCCCGCCGGCTGCAGTCACCGGCGTTCCGGTGCCGCTGCCCGGTGGCGCGTTGCCGGGGAACGGCACGGCGATCGTCGACGGCATCGCCGGCTGGATCGACGCCGCGCCGCTGCGCGGGTTGGTGACCCGCTTCGGCGGCGACTGGCCGGCCGGCGACCTGGCCGCCGTGCTGGCCGGGCTGGACGACTTCTCCGCGCGGCACTGGGACTTCCGGGGCGGCCGGGAACGGCCCGAGGCGCGCGAGCCGGCCCTCGACCCGGCCACCGTCGGGCAGGTCCACGCCGCCGCGACCGCGCTCGGCCTGGTCCGCCCGGCGCCGCCGGCCCGGCCCGGGTACGCCCACCTGCTGGTGCTCGGCGGGTTGGCGCACGCCTGCCTGCGCCGGGTGGCGTACGCGGCGGACCTGCTGCGCCGGGGCGTCCGGGCGGCCGGCGAGGTGGCGGTGCTGGGCAGCTTCCGGCCGCTCTCCGAGGTGGAGCTGGGCGCCCTGGCCGGTGCCGGGGTGACCGGCTGCGCGACCGAGGTGGACGCGCTCGACGCCGGGGTCCGGCTCGTGTTCGGGGTGGACGCGCCGGACGACCACGACGGCGTGGACACGGGCCACCCGCACCACTCCTGGTCGTCGCGGACCTACCGCCCGGCCGGCCTTCCGCCGGTGCGGGTGCTCGCCGCCCCGTCCAGCGAGCCCGAGCGGCGTCGCGCGCACACCGCCGACACCCAGCACTTCTGGGCCGGGCACGCCCGCCTCTCGGCCGGCGACCCGGTGCTGCTGGTCACCGCCCCGATCTACGTACCGTTCCAGCACTGCGACGCGCTGCGCACCCTGGCCCTGCCGTACGGCTGCGGAATCGACACCGTCGGCGTCGACCCGGCTCTACCCGATCTGGCCCGGCTGCCCGAGCCGACCCTGACCCCGGGGCGTTACCTCCAGGAGATCCGCTCCGCGATCCGCTCCATGCGCGCGCTGCACACTGCCCTGCTGACCCCCGGCCCGGCTGTCGCCGACCCTCCCGACTGACGGCGCGCGAGGTCAGCCGGCGGTGTCGCGTACCGCCTCGGCGAAGACCTCGGAGCGGTGCTCGAAGTTGCGGAACCGGCCGTAGCTCGGCGCCGCGGGAGAGAGCAGCACCACCCCGCCGGCCGGGGTCAGCTCGCGGCCCAGCCGGACCGCGTCGACGAGGTCCTCGACCACCTCGGTACGCACCTTGGGCAGCCCGGCGAGCGCCTCGACGATGCGCGGGCCGCTGTCCGGGATGCCGATCACGTTGATCTCGCGTTCGGCCAGGTGCTCACGGAGCGGGCTGTAGTCCAGCCCCCGGTCGCTGCCGCCGACGATCACGGTGAGCGGCCGCCCGTCGTACGCGTCGATGGCGTGCATGGCGGCGTACGGGCTGGTGGCGAGGGTGTCGTCGACGAAGGTCAGCCCGGACGGGTCGATGATCTCGGTGAGCCGGTGGGCCAGCCCCTGGAACCCGGCGACCGCGACCGCGAGGGTGTCCTTGCGGGCCACCACGTCGACGCCGAGCGCGTCGAGCACGGCGAGCGCGACACAGAGGTTGCCCTCGTTGTGCCGGCCGACCAGGGGCAGCACCGTACGCGGGAAGAGCGGCTGGTCGCCGAGGTGGAACCAGGGCGCGCCGTCCGGGCCGGCGGCCACGTGGGTGGTGTCCGGCGAGCCGGCGCGCACCGCGGGCCGGTCGCCCAGCTCGGCGGCGAGCCGCGGGTCGGCGCCGTTGACCACCACGGTCTGCGGCTGGTGCGCCAGCAGGTTGAGCTTGTCCCGGTAGTACTCCCGCTCGCCGCCGTGCGCGTCCAGGTGCTCCGGGAAGAGCGCGGTGACCACCGCGACCCGGGGCGAGTCGGTCAGGTCGCTGCACTGGTAGCTGGAGAGCTCCAGCACGTACAGCTCGGCCTCGGGCAGGTCCAGCGTGGGCACCCCGATGTTGCCGCCGAAGACGTTGGGCCGGTCCACCGCCGCGAGCAGGTGGCTGATCAGGCTGGAGGTGGTGCTCTTGCCCTTGCTGCCGGTCACCCCGACGGTGCGGGCCGCGTGGTCGGCCATCCAGAGCGCGGTGCCCTGGGTGATCGGCACCCCGAGCCGGCGCAGCTCGACCAGCCACGGGTGGGTCTGCGGCACGCCCGGCGAACGGACCACCACGTCGGCGGCGGCCAGCCGCTCGAAGCCGGCCTCGCCGGTGACCAGCGGCGCCGCCTCGGCCAGCGGGCCGTCCCAGGGCAGCGACAGGAAGTTGGCGCTGTCGTCGACGGCGACCAGGTCGGCCGGGCCGTGCGCGGCGATCGCGGTCACCGCCGCCCGGCCCTCCCGGCCGGTCCCCCAGACGGCGACGGTACGTCCGCGCAGGTCAGACAGGCGCACTGGTGATCTCCTCGGGGCGGGACGGTCATCGACGGGCCGTTGCGGGGCCGGGTCCGGCACAGCCGGGCACGGCCGGACGAACCAGGGCCTAGTATGGCGTGTGCGCAACGAGCAGCTGCGGCGGATGGACGCCTTCACATTTCCGTCCTACTCGATCGACCTCTCCACTGGTGAGGCCCTGTTCGACTACGCCCTGACCGGTCCCGCCGGGGAGCAGCGGTTCACCGAGGTGATCACCTTCCCGTTGCCGGAGGCTCCGCCGTCGGACGAGACGGTGGCCACCCTGGGTCGGGTTCTCGAAATCCTGCACGTGGTCGCCGGGGTCAGCTACTACAAGGCCGCCGCGCCGGGCCGGCTGGTGCTGCCGGCGCCGCTCGGCCCGGCCGCCACCGAGCTGATCACCGGCATCTACACCAAGGGCCTCGCCGAGTACGCCTACCGCAACCAGCTGCCGCACGTGTTGCAGCTGACCCCGGAGGTGCCGGCCGGCCGGGTGAAGCCGGCCCGGGAGTACGACAACTCCGACCGGCGTCCGCTCTCGGCCGTCGGTGGTGGCAAGGACTCGATCGTCAGCCTGGAGGCGCTGCGCCGGTCCGGGTTCGACCCGGTGCCGTTCTCGGTCAACCCCAACCACGTGATCGTCTCGGTGAACGAGGCGTCCGGGCTCACCCCGCTGGCCGCCCGCCGGCGGATCGATCCGGTGCTCTTCGAGCTGAACGCCGCGGGCGCCCGCAACGGGCACATTCCGGTCACCGCGATCAACTCGCTGATCGCTGTCGCCACCTCGGTGCTGCACGGGCTCGGCCCGGTGGTGATGTCCAACGAGCGGTCCGCGTCCGACCCGAACCTGGTCTGGGACGGCCACGAGATCAACCACCAGTGGTCCAAGGGAGTGGAGGCCGAGGGGCTGCTGCGGGCCGCGCTGGCCGAGCACGCCGGGCTCACCGAGCCGTACTTCTCGCTGCTGCGCTCGCTGTCGGAGCTGCACATCGCCCGGCTCTTCGCCGAAATCGACCGCTACGACGACGTGGTGACCAGCTGCAACGCCGCCTTCAAGCTGCGCGACGCGAGCGAGCGCTGGTGCCGGAACTGCCCGAAGTGCCGGTTCGTCTTCCTGGCCATGGCGCCGTTCATGTCCCGGGAACGGATCACCCACATCTTCGGTGGCGACCTGCTCGCCGATCCCGACCAGATCCCCGGCTACCGGGAGCTGCTCGGCGTGGACGGGCACAAGCCGTTCGAGTGCGTCGGCGAAGTGGAGGAGTCGGTGGTGGCGTTGGGCCTGCTCGCCGAGCAGGAGCAGTGGCGCGACGCCCCGGTGGTCCTCGCCCTGGTCGACGCGGTTCCGGAGACGGCGTGGTCGACGGTGGCCACCTCCGACGTCTTCACCCCCGGCGGCGGCCCCAACCACATTCCCCCCACCTACGCCAAAGCCCTGACCGCCCTAACCTGACCCACCCCACCCCACCCCACCCCCCTCCGTCCGCACGACACTGAGGTTGATCAAGAGAATCGCGTCAGAATCCGGCCCATGCCTGACGCAAATCTCTTGATCACCGGGGGCGGTCCGGAGGGCGGTCGGGGTCGGGGTCGGGAGGGGGTCAGGGGGTGCGGATGGCGTCCAGGGCCAGTAGGGCGACGTGTAGGGAGAGGCAGGCGTCGACCGAGTCCAGGTCGACGTCCAGCACGCGGCCGATGCGGGCCAGCCGCTCGTAGAAGGCCGGCCGGGACAGGTGTGCCGCGGCGGCCGCCGCCGACTTGTTCCGGCCCTGTTCGAGGTACGCCCGCAGGGTGCCGAGCAACTGCTCCCGGGGGTGCTGTGCGTCGTACGCCAGCAGCGCGCCGAGTTCCCGCTCGACGAACGTCTGCACCCGGGGCTCGTCGCGGAGCAGGTGCAGCAGCCCGGCCAGCCCGACGTGCGGCAGCCGGAAGATGGGCAGGTCGCGCCGATCCCGCCGGGCGGCGTCGGCGATCTGCCGTGCCTCGATCAGCGAGCGGCGCGCCTCGCGCAGGCTGCCGACCCCCGAGCCCGCGGCGATGATCACGGCCGCCGGCCGGCCGGCTCCGCTCACCCGTCCGTCCTGCCGGCCCTGCCGAGGTACCAGATCCTGTCGCACCGCCCCGTCGGCGCGCGACGTCGCGAGCTCCGGCCGGGCGGCCCCGTCCTGCCGGGCCACCCCGTCATGCCGGACCGCGTCGTGCCGGGGAACCCCGTCGTGCCGACCTGCCCCGTCGAGGCGGGTCGCCCCGTCGCGTCGCGGTGAGCCGTCGGGGCGGGCCGTCGGGGCGTCCAGGCGAACGCGGCGCAGCGCGGTGGCGAACGCGGCCAGCGCCCGCTCCTCTGCGGCCGCGTCGGGGAGCGCGAGCAGCGCGCCGACGGCGTGGTCGTCCACCGCGCTGGTCAGCGCGGTCAGCTTCGCCTCGCGTAGCGCCTGCCCGACCGCCTCGGCGAGATCCCGCAGCCTCGCCGGGCCGGTCGCCGGGCCGGGCTCACCGAGGTCACCTGCCGGCCCGCTCTCCCCCGCCGGGTCGTCGGCGCGCAGCCGCACCATCACCCCGACCAGGTGTCGGCGCTCCAGGACCACGCCGAGCGCCTTGGCGCGCAGCGCCACCTCGTCCACCGGCCGGGCGTGGTCCAGCAGCGCGGTGAGCAGGGTCCGGTGGATCTGCCGCTCCAGCCCCTCGGCGTCGCGCCGGATCAGCCGGCCCAGCGCCAGGGTGGAGGCCGCCCGCTCGATCAGGATGGTCAGCCGGGTCGGTGGGACGGTGTCGGCCGTCGAGGCCGCCTGCCCGTCCACCGCCGGCTCGGCCTGCTCGACGGACGCGGCGGCGGGGCTACCTCCGGGCGCGGCGGCGGCGCCATCGGCGGACGTGCCGTCGGGGCGGGCGGCGGGCGCGGTGATCGGCCCGGTGGCGGGGCGGGCGGCGGGCGCGACGGCCGAGGCGGCGGGGCGGGTGGTGGCCAGGTCGCCCCCGGCCGGCCAGCGCAGCAGCAGCCGTCCCCAGTCCTGCCCGCGCGCGCCGACGGCGGTGACCAACCACCCGCTGTCCGGGTCGTACGCGGTCCGCCCGGCGGGCTGGATCCGCCGGGAGTGCTGCTCCCAGCCGTCCAGCAGCAGCTCGGCGCTCTCCCCCGCCGGGTCGTACGCGAGCACCTGCCGGGAGAGGTTCTCCAGCACCACCGGGCAACCGGAGAGCTCGGCGGCCTGCCGGAGCACCTCGCCGGGCCCTGCACCCTCGACCGACAGCTCGGTGAACCGCTGGTGGATCTCCTCGGTGGCCCGCAGCTCGGTGAGCTGGGCGTCCACGATCAGCGCGTGCACCGCCTCGGTGATCCGCACGAACGGGGTGGCCCGGCGCAGCTCGACCAGGGGCAGCCCGCGCCGCTCGGCGGCGGCGGCCATCACCCGGGGCACCCCGCTGACGTACCGGCGGCCCAGCTCCACGACCAGGCCGGAGACACCGACGTCGGCCAGGTCGCCGATGAAGGCGCGCAGCCCCGCGTCGTCGCCGGGCAGCCCGATGCCGGTGGTGAGCACCAGCTCGCCGCCGCCGAGCAGGGGGGCGATGTCCGGCACCTCGGTCACGTGCACCCAGCGCACCGGCCGGTCCAGCCCGGCATCCCCGGCGACCAGGCGCGGGGCGCCGTGGCGGACCGGGTCCAGGGCGAGGACCTCACGGACGGTAGGGAACACGGGCGACACGCTACCCTGCGTGACCCTGGAACTCGACGGACCCGGCCGTCAGGTCACAGCGGGTCGTCGCGTCCCAGTTCCCAGAACGCCACCGCCGCCGCGGCGGCCACGTTGAGCGAGTCCACCCCGCGCCGCATCGGGATCGCCACCCGTACGTCGCTGGCGCGCTGGGCCGCGCCGGTCAGCCCGGCGCCCTCGGCGCCGAAGAGCAGCGCGGCGCGGGCCCGCTGCGCCGGTTCGAGCCGCTGGATCGGCAGCGCATCCGAGGCCGGGGTCAACGCCAGCACGGTGAAGCCGGCCGCCCGCACCTGGTCGAGGCCGCCGGGCCAGGGCTCCAGTTTCGCGTACGGGATGGCGAACACCTCGCCCATGCTGACCCGGACGCTGCGCCGGTAGAGCGGGTCGGCGCAGGTCGGCGAGAGCAGCACCGCGTCGATGCCGAGCGCGGCGGCCCCTCGGAAGATCGCCCCGAGGTTGGTGTGGTTGTTGACGTCCTCCAGGATCACCACCCGGCGGGCGGCGGCGAGCACCTCGGCGGCGGTGGGCACCGGCCGGCGGCGGAACGACGCCAGCACCCCCCGGTGGACGTGGAACCCGGTGGCCTGTTGCAGCACCTGCGGGGTCGCGGCGTAGACCGGCGCGTCACCGGTGTCCAGGTCGGCGAGCTGGTCGACCCGCTTGGCGTCCACCAGGTACGACCGCGCCGGGTAGCCGGCCCGCAGCGCGCGGCGCAGCACCAACTCTCCCTCGGCGATGAACAGCCCGTGCGGCGGCTCCCAGCGGGTACGCAGCTCGACGTCGGTCAGCGCGCGGTAGTCGGCGATCCGCTCGTCGTCGGGGTCGGTGATCTGGTGGACGGGCACCCGACGATTCTGCCGGATGCGCGTCCGGGCGCTGGACGGCCCCGGCGGGGGCGCGCCGCCACCGACCGGCATCGATTTCCGGAAGTTGTCCGGCCGGTCCGCCCACCCCGCTCGCTGCTGTCGATCACCTGCGCGCCAGCTCACGCCCGCGCACCGTCGCCGGTCGGCCGGCGGGGCATCGGCCTGGGCCGTTTGGCGAGGCTTGAACCTTCCGGAAAGCCGGGGCTAACATCGACCCGCGCGGATGAGTTTGGGTGATGAGCCGGAGCACGCGAGGGACAGGGCATCCGGTGCTGCCTGCACGGCCGGGCCCCGGCGCATTGGGCGGCGCCGGGCCGGGGCCGTGGCCAATCATCGCCACACTCGAAAGGCACTCAGATGATCAACCCTCCGGTCCGGCCGGACCGACCGGCCCGCGCGCGAACCCGACGGCGCCTGGCGCTGGTCCTCGCCGCGACGGGCGCCCTCGTCGCCGGTGCGACGATCGCCCTGGCGCCCAGCGCCAGCGCCGGCACCACGCTCGCCGCGTCGGCCGCCGAACAGGGCCGCTACTTCGGCACCGCGGTGGCGGCCAACAAGCTCTCCGACGCCACCTACGTGGGCATCCTCAACCGAGAGTTCGACATGGTCACGCCCGAGAACGAGATGAAGTGGGACGCGACCGAGCCGTCGCAGAACACCTTCACCTTCGGCAACGCAGACCGGATCGTGAACCACGCCCAGGCCAACGGGATGCGGGTACGCGGCCACGCCCTGGCCTGGCACTCACAGCAGCCGGGCTGGGTGCAGAACCTCTCCGGCAGCGCGCTGCGCTCGGCGATGGTCAACCACGTCACCCAGGTGGCCACCTACTACCGGGGCAAGATCCACTCCTGGGACGTGGTGAACGAGGCGTTCGCCGACGGCGGGACCGGGGCCCGGCGGGACTCGAACCTGCAGCGCACCGGCAACGACTGGATCGAGGTGGCGTTCCGGGCCGCGCGGGCCGCCGACCCCGGCGCGAAGCTCTGCTACAACGACTACAACACCGACGGGCAGAACGCGAAGAGCAACGCCGTGTACGCGATGGTGCAGGACTTCAGGGCGCGCGGCGTACCGATCGACTGCGTCGGCTTCCAGTCCCACTTCAACGCCCAGAGCCCGGTGCCCGCCGACTACCAGGCGAACCTGCAGCGCTTCGCCAACCTCGGCGTCGACGTGCAGATCACCGAGCTGGACATCGAGGGCTCCGGCAGCGCGCAGGCCGACAACTACGGACGGGTGGTGCGGGCCTGCCTCGCGGTCGCCCGCTGCACCGGCATCACCGTCTGGGGGATCCGGGACAGCGACTCGTGGCGGGCCAGCGGCACCCCGCTGCTCTTCGACGCCGGCGGCAACAAGAAGCCGGCGTACACCGCCACGTTGAACGCCCTCAACGGCGGCAGCACCCCGCCGCCGACCACCACCCCGCCGCCCACCACCCCGCCGCCGACGGGTGGCGGCTGCTCCGCGTCGGTCACCCTCAACTCGTGGACCGGCGGCTTCGTGGCGACGGTGCGGGTGACGGCCGGCGCGGCCGGCACCAACGGCTGGACGGTCGCCCTGACGCTGCCCGCCGGGGCGACGGTGGTCAACACCTGGAACGCCACGTCCAGCGCCGCCAGCGGCGCGGTCCAGTTCCGCAACGTCGGTTACAACGGCCGGCTCACCGCCGGGCAGACGACCGAGTTCGGGTTCCAGGCCAACGGCACCGGCACCGGCCTCACCCCCAGCTGCACCGCGAGCTGAACCCGCGGCGCCGGTGCGGAGGTCCACACCTCCGCGCCGGCGCCCGGCTCGGGTCAGCCGCGTCCGCGTCCGCCGAGCCAGCGCTCCAGCAGCGACCGGGGGTCGTCGTCGGGGGTCCGCGGCCGTTCCTGGCGCGCCGGCGGCCGCTCCACCGGGCGGCGCGGCTCGCCGGCCAGCTCCCGGCTGGGCGCGGTGAAGCTCTTCTCCGGCTGACCCTTGACCGCGGTCGCGATCACCCGGGCCACCGCGTCGATCACCTTGGCCTGCACGGCGGAGCCCACCGAGTCGGTGGGGTCGTCCGGGTTGGCGGCGATGCCGGCGACCGCGACCTGCGGGGTGAAGCCGACGAACGTCTCGGTGGCGTTCTCCTCCGAGCTACCGGTCTTGCCGGCGACCGGTCGGCCGTCCAGGATCTCGTTCACCGAGGTCGCCGTGCCGCCGTTGCACTGCCCGTACGGCGACTGCTGGCCCACCGGGCAGCGCGCCGCGTCGGTGGCGGCCCGGGCCACGTCGGCGTCGAGCACCCGCTTGCAGGACGGGTCACCCACCGGCACCTGCTCGCCGGTCGAGGTCCGCACCGAGACCACCGGCAGCGGCGTGCAGTACGTCCCCTCGGCGGCCACCGTGGCGTACGCGTTGGCCAGGTCGAGCGGGGTGGTGGCGGCCACGCCGAGGGTGAACGAACCCCAGTCGGCGGCGTCGTTGCGGGCGAACGCGGCGTCCGAGTCGGCCCGGAAGGTGATGCCGAGCCGCTGCGCCATCTCGACCACCTTCTCCTGGCCGACCTGCTCGGCCAGCCAGACGAAGTAGGTGTTCACCGAGCGGCCGAAGCCGTCCCACATCATCCGGTAGCCGTCCATCCAGTCCGGGTTCGCGTTGGCCGGGCACCAGTGCCCGTCGCAGCTGCCCTCGCCCTCGGCGGGGTACCGGGTGGGGAGCTTGCCGGGCGCGTCGAAGCCGGTGGAGAGGGTCTTGCCCGACTCCAGGGCGGCGAGCATGGTGAAGAGCTTGAAGGTCGAGCCCGCCTGGTAGCCGTCCACGCTGTCGCCGCCGGAGATCAGCGGGTTGACGGTGTTCGGGTGGTTGTCCTGCCCGGCCGGGTTCGCGGCCAGGCTGTAGTGCCGGTTGACCGCCATCGCGAGCACCCGGCCGGTGCCCGGCTCGACCGCGGCGATCGGCAGCGCGCGCTTGTTGCCGTACCCGTACACCGCGGTGGCCTGCTGCTGCGCGGTGGCCTGGACCTGTGGGTCCAGCGAGGTGACCACGGTGTAGCCGCCGCGACGCAACGCCTGCTCCCGCTCCTCGGCGGTGGCGCCGAACGCCGGCTGGGTCAGCCACCACTGGCGCAGGTAGTCGCAGAAGTAGCCCCAGTCGTCGTGGCCCTGGGCGACCGCGGTGCAGCCGTTCGGCTGCGCGGTCGGGTGCAGGGTCAGCTTCTCGGCCTTGGCCTGCGCGGCCTGCGCGGCGGTGATCGCCCCGGTCTCGACCATCGAGTCGAGCACGTACGCCCGGCGGGACAGCGCCGCGTCCCGGTCACCGTCGATCGGGTTGTACGCCTCCGGGGACTGCACCAGACCGGCGAGCAGGGCGGACTCGGCGAGGGTCAGCTGGGCCGGGGCCTTGCCGAAGTAGCGCTGGCTGGCCGCCGCCACGCCGTAGGCGCCGGAGCCGAAGTAGGCGATGTTCAGGTACCGGTTGAGGATCTCGTCCTTGCTGAGGCTCTGCTCCAATGCCGACGCGTACCGGATCTCCTGGAGCTTGCGCCCCACGTTCTGGTCGGTCGCGGCCTGCCGCTCCTCGGCGGTGCGGCTCGGGTCGGTCTTGAGCACGTTGCGGACGTACTGCATGGTCAGCGTCGAGCCGCCCTGCTCGGTGCCGCCGCCCTTGACGTTCGCGACCAGCGCCCGGGCCAGCCCGCGCAGGTCCGCGCCGCCGTGCGAGTAGAACCGCCGGTCCTCCGCCGCCACGATCGCCTGCCGCATCACCGGGGCGATCTCCGACAGCGCGACGTCCGTCCGGTTCACGTCGTAGAACGTGGTGATCAGCGTCTTGCCGTCGTTGGCGTAGAGGTAGGAGCGCTGCGGGGTGGCCGGGGTCTTCAGCGCCGCCGGCAGCGCCGCGTACGAGCCGAGCGCCGACTTGGTGACCACCCCGAGCAGCAGGTTGCCGGGGAGGGCGGCCACCGCGAGGGCGAGGCCGGCGAGCAGGCCGGCGAGCAGCACGGTGAACAGCCGCGTCAGCGGCGGGCGGGGTGGGGCCATGGTCCCCAGGGTTGCCATGAAAGCCGCCAACCGACCAGCCCCCGCGCCGTTTTGTCAGCAACTTCACCGCGCCCCACCAGCAACTTCCCAACCTGGCGGGCTGGTGGGTCAGGCGGGAGAGAGGGGGCCACCGGGGGTGGCGGGAGGCGGCGGCGCGGCGGTGGCGACGCTGGCCGAGGCCGCGTCGCGGGCGATGTCGCGCGGCACCAGACGGCCGGAGCGGTAGCCGATGCCGATCCCGGCGATCAGCACGAAGATCGCCCCGAAGGTCTGCAACGAGCCGACCAGCGCGCCGCCGAGCCCGAGCAGTGGCGCGGCGATGATCAACATGACCCCGTCGCCCATGCTGAACATGCCGGAGCGGGCCACCGCCCAGCCGGTGAGGAACCAGCCGATGCTGTAGCAGGTGGCGCCGACCAGCACGAGGGCCCGCGCGGAGGTACCGAAGACCGGGGTCTGCTCCTCGAGCCCGGCGAAGGGCAGCATGAGCACCGTGCCGGCGATGCTCACCAGCAGCCCGGCGGCGGCCGCCCGGCGACTACGGGTGGCGGCGAGCAGCCCGGTGAGGGCCAGCAGGGCGAGCAGGCCCAGCCAGACCGCGGCCACCCAGCCGACCAGGTAGAGCGGCCGACCGTCGGCCGGGTACGGGTCGTTGCCCACCCCGCCGTCGCTGGCCATCGCCACCACGCCGTAGAGCACGGCGTACGCGGGGAGCAGCCACACCGCGGCGCGGGCGAACCGGCGGACCGACCAGGCCCAACTGGCGTTGGTCGCCGGACCGGCGGGCGTCGGCTCGCCGACGAACGGCAGCACCCCGAACCCGCCCCCGGTACTCCGGGAGCCGAGTGGACCGGTCGGATCGTGCGCGCCGGGGACCGGGGCCGAGGACCAGATCCGATTCGCCGGGTCCTTCATGCGTCACCTCGCTCTTCCGACAAAGCGGTGCGGGACGCGCCGGGGCGCCCCGAAGCCTGGTCACCACCCGTCCTAGGACCGATGGTGGCAGGCACCGGAGCGCCCCATGAGTCTTTCTCGCATTTACCCCACGCCGGCCGACTCAGTCGACGACCGGCCGCCGGACCGGGTCAGCTCAGCCGCGCTCGCGCTGGTCGGCCGGGTCGTTGACCAGACTCGCCGGGGAGACCGGCTCCGGCGCGGGCAGCCCCTGCGGCGTGCCGCCGGTGGCCTGCGCCTCGGCGACGCGTACCTCGTCGTGGATCTGTGCGGCCGCGTCGGCCGCTGCCTGCGCGGCCTCCGCCGCCTCGCGCTCCACCTGGCTGGCGTGGTCGGCCGCCTCCGGCGCCGGCTCATCGCCGACCATGCGGCTCAGCCCGCCGAGCGCGCCGCCCATACCTTCGAGGGCCTTGGTCAGCTCGGCCGGCACGATCCAGACCTTGTTGGCGGTGCCGTTGGCGATCTGCGGCAAAGCCTGCAGGTACTGGTAGGCCAGCACCTTCTGGCTCGGGTTGGCCTGGTGGATCGCGTCGAAGACGGTCCGGATCGCCTTCGCCTGGCCCTCCGCCTGGAGGATCCGGGCCTGCCGGTCACCGTCGGCCCGCAGCACGGCGGACTGCTTCTCACCCTCGGCGGTGAGAATCTGCGACTGCTTGTGCCCCTCCGCGTTGAGGATCGCCGCCCGGCGGTCCCGCTCGGCGCGCATCTGCTTCTCCATCGAGTCGCGGATGCTGGCCGGCGGCTCGATGGCCTTGATCTCCACCCGGGTGACCTTGATGCCCCACCGGCCGGTGGTCTCGTCCAGCACCCCGGAGAGGTGTCGATTGATCTCCTCGCGGCTGGTCAGCGCCCGCTCCAGGTCCAGCGAACCGATCACGTTACGCAGCGTGGTGACGGTCAGCTGCTCGATGGCCTGGAGGAAGTTCGAGATCTCGTAGGTGGCCCGGACCGAGTCGACGACCTTGAAGTAGAGCACCGTGTCGATCGAGACGACCAGGTTGTCGGAGGTGATCACCGGCTGCGGCGGGAAGCTGACCACCTGCTCCCGCATGTCGACCTTGGTGCGTACCGCGTCGATGAACGGCACCAGCAGGTTGAGCCCCGGGTTGAGGGTGCGCTTGTACTTGCCCAGCCGCTCGACCACGTCCTGGCGCTGCTGCGGCACGATCCGTACGGCCTTGGCCAGCGTCACCACGGCGATCAACGCCACGGCGATCACCAGCACCGTTATCGCTGTCATCCCGTTCACCCTCTCGCTTCCGGCATCCCGCCGGCGGAAGAAACATCGTCCTGCCAGACCAGGGCGGTCGCGCCCCGGACCTTTATCACCCGCACCCGTTGACCGGGGTCGAACGACTGCGTCGCGTCGTACGGCCGCGCGGTCCACAGCTCACCGTCGATCTTGACCATGCCGTGCTCGGCGTCCACCCGTTCCAGCACCAGCGCGGTGGAGCCCTCGATCGCCTCCACCCCGAACGGCTGCTCGCCGCTCTCCAGCGCCGAGCGGCGGTGCCGCTGGATGATCGGCCGCACCCCCACCACGGTCAGTGCGGAGACCGCGGCGAAGACCAGCGCCTGTACGGCCGACGGCGCGCCGAGCGCGGCCGCGCCGGCGGCGGCGAACGCACCGGTGGCGAACATGATCAGGAACAGCGTCGTCGTGAAGACCTCGGCGACGGCCAGCACCACACCCAACACGATCCACAACACGGCGTCCACCCCACGATCGTGACACGCAAATGCACGCGCGGCCGCCCCGCGATGATCGATAAGCTCGGCGGCACCCGCCGCCCGCCCCCGCCGGGCCGGCACCGCACCACACCGAACCGAGGAGAGGGCGCCCGTGTCCCTGCTGCCCGAGACCGCCCGCGAGGTCGACGCCCTGGTCGCGCAGGCGCAGTTCGCCGGCCGTACGCCGTCACTCGTGATGGGCGTGGTGCGCGCCGGCGAGCTGATCCACCTCGCCGCCGCGGGCGAGCACCCGCGACCCGACGCGGACCTGCAGTACCGGCTCGGCTCGATCAGCAAGACGATGACCGCGACCCTGGTGATGCAGCAGCGCGACGCGGGCCGGCTGGCCCTGGACGACCCGCTGGAGCGGCACCTGCCCGGCACCACCGTCGGCACGCTCACCCTGCGCCAACTGCTCGGGCACGCCAGCGGTCTGCAACGGGAGCCGGAGGGCGAGTGGTGGGAGCGGGCCGAGGGCTCCGACCTGGCCGCTCTGCTGGCCGCGGTGACCGCCGACAAGATCGCCTACCCGGCGCACCGGACGTACCACTACTCCAACCTGGCCTACGGGCTGCTCGGCGGAGTGCTGGAACGGATCACCGGGACGCCCTGGGCCGAGCTGCTCCGGGAGCGGATCTTCGAACCGCTGGGCATGCGCCGCACCACGTACGCGGCCATCGAGCCGTTCGCCCGGGGCTACGTGGTGCACCCGTGGCACGGCACGCTACGCGAGGAGCCGCGGACCGACACCGGCGCGATGGCGCCCGCCGGGCAGCTGTGGGCGAGCATCGAGGACCTGGCCCGGTGGGCGGCCTTCCTGGCCGAGCCGGCGCCGCGGGTGCTCGCCGCCGACACGCTGACCGAGATGTGCGCGCCGGTGGTGATCAGCGACCTCGACTCGTGGAGCGGTGGGCACGGCCTTGGGGTGGAGCTCTACCGGGCAGGCGAGCGGGTGTACGTCGGGCACGGGGGCTCGATGCCCGGCTACGTGGCCGCCCTGGCGGTACACCGACCCACCCGCACCGCCGTGGTCGGCTTCGCCAACTCGTACGGCTTCGGCATCGGCCGCCTCGGCCAGCGGATCCTCACCACCGTGCTCGACGCCGAGCCGGCGCCTCCGCAGCCCTGGCGCCCGACCGCCACCGCCCCGCCCACCGAGATCGTCGAGCTGACCGGCCGCTGGTGGTGGATGGGGGTCCCGCTCGACGTGACCTGGGACGCGGCCAGCGGTGAGCTGGGCGCCCTGCTGCGCGGCGAGCGGGCGAGCCGGTTCAGCCCGGAGGGCCCGGACCGTTGGCGCGGCCGGTCCGGTCCGGAGAACGGCGAGATCCTCTCGGTGCTGCGCGACGAGGCGGGTCGCGTACGGGCGCTCGACATCGCCACGTTCGTCTTCACCCGCACTCCGGACCAGGAGCCCTGACCGCCGGGCGGCGTTCTAGCCCGCGGGCTCGGTGACGAAGTCGATCAGGCGCTCCATCGCGTTGATCAGCGGGGTCTCCACGTCGGCGAAGCTGTCCACCCGGGACAGGATCCGCCGCCACATGTCGGCGGGCTCGGCCACCCCGAGCGCCGCGCAGACCCCCTCCTTCCACGGCCGCCCCGGGGGCACCACCGGCCAGGCCGCGATGCCGAGCGCCGCCGGCTTCACCGCCTGCCACACGTCCACGTAGGGGTGCCCGGTGACCAGCACGTGCGGGGAGGTGACCCCGGCCACGATCCGGCTCTCCTTGCTGCCCGGCACCAGGTGGTCGACGAGCACGCCCAACCGTCGCCCCGGCCCGGGCCCGAAGGTCCGCACCTCCGCGGCCAGCGCGTCGATGCCGTCCAGCGGCTCCACCACCACGCCCTCGATCCGCAGGTCGTCGCCCCAGATCCGTTCGACCAGCGCGGCGTCGTGCACCCCTTCGACCCAGATCCGGCTCGCCTTGGCGACCTGGGCGCGTACCCCCTGCACGGCGATCGAACCGGAGGCGGTCCGGCGGCGCGGCGCCGGCGCGGTGGTCCGGGTCGGGCGGCGCAGTGTCACCGGCTGGCCGTCGAGCAGGAACGCCGCCGGCAGCATCGGGAAGTTGCGCCGCCGGCCGTGCCGGTCCTCCAGCACCACCGCACCCTGCTCGAAACCGACCACCGCGCCGCAGAAGCCGGAGTCCGCGTCCTCGACCACCAGGTCGGGCTCGGCGTCGACCTCCGGCACGGCCTTGCGCCGTCGCCAGTCCCCCGCCAACACGTCGTTCTCGTACCGCCGCCCCATGTAGATCAAGCTAACCGCCGTCGCCTCCCCCGACACCCCGACGCGCCGCCGACCCGCTGTGTCGATCATGCAGGTGTGGCGCCTCACGAACCGTCACGATCCGCCGAGAACGCCCACCACGACTGCATGATCGACGCTGGGCTGGGTAGCGCGACGGGGGCGAAGCGGGCAGTTGGGGGCACGCGGCGCGGCCGGGGCGGCAGCCGAGACACGGCCGGTGGTGACCACGTACCCTTTCGGCATGTCCACCCCCGCAACGGGCGCGGCGACGCTGGCGCCCCGCCGGTCGAGCCGGTTCGTTGCCTGGATACGCGCATGGCGTGCCGGGCTGGTGCCCTACGACGAGGTCGCCGACGCGATCGCCGGCGACGAGGAGCACCTGGTCGCCGACGCCCCCGGCACCTGGACCGACGTCCCGCTCGGCGACGCGCTGCCCACCCTGGCCAAGCTCACGCCCGACGAGATCCGCCTGGTGCTGCCCGCCCCGGGCGACCCGCGCGGGCTGCCCGGCCCCGGCGACTTCGCCGGCGCGGCGCTGCTCGCCGGTGAAGCGGTGGTGGCCGGCAGCCTGGGCCTGATCCCGCAGGTCCGCATGCACACCTCCGGCTCCGGCGACACCTTCGAGACGGTGCTCTGGCGGGTCTACCCACTGCCCCCGAACGCCCCGGCTGCCTCGCTGACCCTGCCCGGCGCCGCAGAGGCGGAGGCGGAGCTGGCCGCCGCGCTGGCCGAGACGACGGCCGCTCTGACCCGGCTCGACGTCGCCCAGTGGCGGCCCGAGTTGGCCGGGGCGTTGGAGGCGCTGCGCCGCCCGGACGGCGCCACCGACCTTCCGCCCGGCTTCGACCCGCGGGCCCGTCGGCTCTTCGCCCGGGCCGCAGTGCTGGATCGGGTGCTCGCGCTGGCCGGGCACGCCGCACCCGGCGGCGCGATCAACAACTACGAGGCCCAGCAGCGCGACGCGGCGCTGCGCCCACTCACCACGGCGTGCCGGCAGGCGCTGGTCGCGGCCTGCAACGCCCCGCTGCGCCCCTGACGGGAGGCACCGCGATGCAGACCGCGCTCGCCTGGGCCCTCGCCGCCGTCGAGGTCCTGTTCCTCGGCTGGACGATCACCGTGATCAGGCGCCGGACGAGGCCGGACCGGTAGCGACAGTCGCTGGTACGTCGCGCCAACCCTTGAGCTGCCGGCAGGGCGTCAGTCCACGGTCGAAAGTCTCCGAGCGCCGGGAAACCCTCAGCGGCCAACGCCTGTCCGCCCACAGGAGTCGGTCCGACGTCACCCGACCGGGTTCCGTGACAAGGTCTCACAAACTCGGACAAACCTCTCGTATTACCGTCGGTAGCGCGCCGGCTGGAAGACAAGAGTCCTCTTGGTCGAAGACCGGTGAAACCCGATCGAGAGGATGCGGACCATGCACGACCTTTCTCGCCGCGAACTGCTCAAGGCGACGGCAGCCGTTGGCGCCGGAGCGGTCGTACTCCCGGGCCTCGTGTCCGGAGGCACTCCCGCCATTGCGGACGGATCAGGCTGGTCCTCCACCGAGAAGTGCCCACCGGCGCAGCTGACCGGCCGCATCGTCCGGCCGACCGACCCTGGATATGCGCGGGCGAGCCTCGGCTGGGACGAACTCTTCGTTCGCTATCCGCTGGTCATCGTCTTCGCCCAGGAGACCCAGGACGTGGTCAACGCCCTCACCTGGGCGCGGCAGAACGACGTGGCGTTGCGGGTACGAAGCGGCCGGCACAGCCTGGAAGGCTGGTCGAATGTGGACAACGGCATCGTCATCGACGTCAGCGAGCTGAAGTCGGCCCAGATCGACCCTGCCACCCGCACCGCGAAGGTCGGCGCCGGGCTCAACCAGTTGGAGGCGGTGACCGCGCTCAGCGACCAGGGTTTCGCGGTGACGACCGGAACGGAAGGCAGCGTTGGCCTGTCCGGTGCCACCCTCGGCGGCGGCTTCGGCTTCCTCACCCGCTACCTCGGTATGGCCTGCGACAACCTGATCGGGGCGGAGATCGTCGTCGCGTGGGGGGCCGACGGCGCGCGGGCGATCGAGGTGGACCTTGGCAATCACTCGGACCTGCTCTGGGCGCTCCGCGGAGCGGGAAACGGCAACTTCGGGATCGTCACCTCACTCACCTACAAGGTGACTCCACTGAAGAAGGTCGCCTACCTGCAGGCAACCTGGGAGGGCCTCGACAACCTGCACGAGGTCTTCGACACCTGGCAGCGCATCGCACCGTTCAGCGACTACCGCCTCGGCACCCAGCTTGAGATCCACAAATCCCAGATCCTGCTCTTCGGCGTCCTCGCGGACGGACGGGAGGCAGAGGTGAGAGAACTGCTGGAACCGCTGCTCTCGATCGGCAACCCCGCCGTCACCGTGCAGACCGGGGCCTGGGGTGACGTGTATGCCGGATTCCAGATCCCGACCGAGGACGAGCCGGCGAACTGGAAGTTCTTCTCACAGTTCACCAACGAGCCCTTCCCGAAGCAGGCGATCAGCCTGATCCGCGAATTCATGGAGAAGGCCCCCTCGGAGGACAGCAACTTCTTCACCCAGGCCTTCGGCACCGGAGCCCAGACGAGGGAACCGCGCGGCGGCGCGGCGTTCCCGCATCGCGACGCGCTCTTCTACTCCGAGCCCGGCGCCGGCTGGGGCACCCGCGGAGAGCCGGACAGCGGCGACGCCCTCACCCCGATCGCCCAGACCTGGATCGCCGAGTTCAGCCAGGCGCTGCGACCCTATGTGGACGGCGCCTACGTCAACGTGCCGAACATCGGCATGGCGGAATGGGAAACCGCCTACTGGGGCCCCAACTACGACCGGCTGCGCAAGATCAAGGGCAAGTACGACCCGCACAACGTCTTCCAGTACGAGCAGAGCATCCCACCGGCGTCGTGCTGAACCGCCGTCACCCTCGGGACCCGGTCCTGGTCAGGCACGAGCTTCGTGACCTGGCCAGGCCGGAGACCGACCGACGGCCCGGCCGTGGCCGCCGGCGCGCCGGGTCACGACGGTCGAGCCACGTACGCTGTCTTGACGTCGTCGGAGAACCCGCAGGCTTTGTAGAAGGCGTGCGTCGCCGGCCTGCGTGAGCCGGTCATCAGCATCGCCTTGTAACAGCCCGCGTCCCAGGCGGCCTGAAGCGTGCCGGCCATGATCTCCTTGCCCAGGCCTGTTCCCCGCCACGATTCCTCGACGACGACGTTCTCGATGACGGCGTAGGGCGACGCCGACCGGCTGATGTTGGGGATCACATTGAGGTACGTCGTGGCGACGACGGCCCCATCCCGCTCGAGCACGAAGAGATGCAGCGCTGGAGAGTCCAGGATCTGCTGGAAGGCCGCCGCATCAGAGCCGTCCCTGAGAACCGGATCGTCGGGCTGCAGTTGCCGGTAGAGGCGCATGATCTGCTCGAAGTCGCCAGGTCGAGCCGCACGGAACATAAATGGAGCGTAAGCGCAGACCCTAGGCAGCCTGAGCCAGGGCAGCACGGGCCGCCGTGACGAACGAGTCCCTGCGCCTTGTCCGCTCCTCGATCGCGGTGAGCCGCTCCGGCTGGAAGAGGGCGGAGATCGGAACACCCGCCGAATCGGAACGCGCATCGCGGATCAGTCGGAGTTGCAGGCGCCACTCCTCGTTGATGCTTCTCATGACAAGCTCCGCTTCCCGGGCGAGATCATCGGGCCCCTCGAGGAGGACGAGGTTGTACGCCTCGTCAAGGGTCCGCAGGGCCAGATACGTCTCGTTGGACGTCGACCGAATCGCGTCGTGATCCTGCTGCAGCCAGTTCCCGTCGAGACGTCGATAGGCCTGATCACAGGCGCTGAGAAAGCCCACGTATGAGTCCCGGCGGAGTTGGTCCCTGCGCGCCGTGCGCTGCTCCGCTCGCTCGGCACGAGCGACGGCAAGGCTGTTGGCCATCTGCAGCCGGGAGGCCCACACACCGATCAGCCCGGTGATGGCGGCCGCGGCAAGCGTGGACAGGGATGCGACCAGCGCGACGGCGACGGTGTCCTGCATGCGATCCATCATCGCCAAGAGCGGCCAGCCCTCTGTAGCCGGCCACGTCCTCATCGGACGGCTCACAACAGGCTGCCGTGGCCGGTCTGTCCGTCCGCGAGCGGGGCAGTGCTGACATCCGACGGATGCCATAGTGGCGCGATGAAGGAAGACCTGCACAGTTACCTGAAGGGTGGCCGCGACGCGCTGCTGTGGAAGCTCGACGGGCTCAGCGAATACGACATCCGCCGCCCGCTGACCCGGACCGCCACCAACCTGCTCGGTCTGGTGAAACACTCGGCGGCCTGCGAGATCCTCTACTTCGGCGTCGTGTTCGGCCGGCCGTTCGAGCAGGAGCTGCCGTACGTCGGCGAGGAAGCGGAAACCAATGCCGACATGTGGGCGACCGCGGATGAGACCCGCGAGGAGATCGTCGCTCTGTACCGTCGCGCGAGCGCCCACGCCGACGCCACCATTGAAGCCCTCGCGCTGAATGATGTCGGCCGCGTGCCGTGGTGGGGCGATGAAGCGGTCACGTTGCACCACGTCCTGGTCCACGTCATCGCGGAAACACAACGGCACGCCGGCCACGCTGACATCGTGCGCGAACTCATCGACGGCGCGGCCGGGCTGCTGCCCCGGAACGACAACCTGCCCCCCGCCGACGAGTCATGGTGGCTGGACTACCGCCAGCGCGTGAAGCAGGCCGCCCTCGACGCCGGCAATGCTGTCGACCTTCTGGCGCCTCCGGCTAGACCTGACGGCCGCGCCGCACTGGCCTGATCACATCCCGCCACAGTGCTCGCATCAGGGCCCGATGTCGGTTGGTCCCGCCGCGCGGCATCAACCGGTCCGCCCACAGCTTGATCATGCCGGCCCAGCAGAGACCCACCCCGGCGGTGATCGCCACCAGAGCCACGGCGAACAGCGTGAGGGTCAGCGGCAGGAAGCGAAAGACCACCGACACGAGGACCAACAAACCGGAGACCAACCCGACGGCGAGGCATCGGTACGCCCAGACCACGTTGCGGTACCCGCGGCTGCCCTCGATCCGCGCAACAGCCCGGTCGAGCTCTGTCTCCGCCACCGCCACCATCCTCAGCCGAACGGCGCCCAGTATGCCCGCCGTTGGCAAGATGACTCCACCAGCTGCTGGTCGTCATTGGTCGGCGTACCACGGCCTGGTGACGGCCCAGCCGGGCGGTGGACGCCAGCAACCCCGAACGTCGCGCTGCGCGAAGCAGGAAGGCACGATGCTCCAATGAGCTACGACACGGGCCGAGGCGCCGAGGTCACCGACCTCGACCAGGTCACCTCCCGACCCGACGTCGCACGCGTCGTCGACGAGATGCTCAACGACCTCCGCGAACACCCGGGAGAGTGGGAGAACGCAACCCTGGAACGCTTCCTCGACGCGCTGTCAGCATCCCTCGACGCCCTTCCACAGCTCTACGCCAACCGCGGTGAAACCCTCCTCGTCCAACCCACCTGGAAGATCTTCGCCGAAGCCCTCGTCATGGCCAGCGGCTACGAGTGACCCGTGGAGGCCCAGCGCCCGGACGGCCCGTCGCTACTCGGCCTCGGGAAGGTAGCCGACCTGCGGCGCTCCGGCGGCCGAGCGAACGTGGTAGCCCCAGCGCCGCAGCGCCTGCAAGATCTTCGTTGCGCCGGCAGGGTTCGCCGAGTGGACGAAAACGACGCCGATGTCGAATGGCCGCTCCTCGAACGCGGCCTGCTCCAGCACCTCCACGACGGGCCAGATGGTGTCGTCCCCGCCGAGGTCGTGATCCAGCCACAGTTCGTCCAACCGCTGCCCGCGGTGATGCCCCAGTTCCACGACGCCAGCCGCACTCGTGCGGGCCACCCGCGCCGTCCGGCCGTCGACGAACGAGCGGAGGTCGTCGACCAGCACGATCCGCGGCAGGTTCTCGGTGACCACCACGCTCATCCTTCGCCCGGCGCCTCGGGCCGGGTCAGAGCTCGTCGATCAGGTCGGCGACGGAGTCGACGATCCGCGACGGGCGGTACGGGTAGCGCTCCGCCTCGGTCCGGGTGCTGATCCCGGTGAGCACCAGGATGGTCTCCAGCCCGGCCTCCAGGCCGCAGAGGATGTCGGTGTCCATCCGGTCGCCGATCATCGCGGTGCTCTCCGAGTGTGCGTTGATGGTGTTCAAGGCGGATCGCATCATCATCGGGTTGGGCTTGCCGACGAAGTACGGCTCGACGCCGGTCGCCTTGGAGATCATCGCGGCCACCGAACCGGCGGCGGGCAGCGCGCCCTCGACCGAGGGGCCGGTCACGTCCGGGTTGGTGCAGATGAAGCGGGCCCCGTCGTTGATCAGCCGGATCGCCTTGGTGATCGCCTCGAAGCTGTAGGTGCGGGTCTCCCCCAGCACCACGTAGTCGGGGGCGAAGTCGGTCAGCACATAGCCGACTGCGTGCAGGGCCGTGGTGAGCCCGGCCTCGCCGATGACGTACGCGGTGCCGCCCGGCCGCTGGTCGCCGAGGAACTGCGCGGTGGCCAGCGCGGACGACCAGATCGCCTGCTCCGGCACGTCCAGCCCCATCCGGCTGAGCCGGGCCTGGAGGTCGCGCGGCGTGTAGATCGAGTTGTTGGTGAGCACCAGGAACGGCTTGCCGGAGGCGCGCATCCGCTTGATGAACTCGGGCGCGCCGGGAACGGGCTGCCCCTCGTGCACCAGGACGCCGTCCATGTCGGTGAGCCAGCTCTCCACGGGCTTGCGGTCATGCATCGGTCATCCCAAGGGGTCTGAGGGTCGGGTCGGTGTCACGGGCGGCGGGGCGGCACGCAGCAGACCGCCGGGCAGGTGTCCCAGACCGGCAGCTCGCCGAGGCGTCGGCGCAGCCGTACCCCGTCGGGGTCGGTCCGTTCGGTGACCAGTTCCCGGACCATCGCCACGAAGCGCGGGTCGGTGCCGGGAGTGCCCGCCCGGACGAAGTCCAGGCCGAGCTGCTTGGCCGTCTCCAGCGCCTCGGTGTCCAGGTCCCAGACCACCTCGAGGTGGTCGGAGACGAACCCGATCGGGCTGACCACGACGCTGGTGGTGGTGCCCGCCTGGGCCAGCGCCGCCAGGTGGTCGTTGACGTCGGGCTCCAGCCACGGCACGTGCGGCGGGCCGGAGCGGCTCTGCCAGACCAGGTCGTACGGCAGGTCGGGCGCCGCCGCGGCGGCCACCAGCCGGGCCGTCTCGCGCAGCTGCGCCTCGTACCGGCCGCCGTGCGGGCCGGCGCTGGCGGCCATCGAGGTGGGCACCGAGTGAGCGGTGAAGACCAGCCGGGTGCTGTCCCGCTTCGCCGGGTCGAGCTGCTCCAGCGCGGCCCGCACCGCGTCGACGTGCGGCTCGACGAAGCCCGGATGGTCCCAGAACTGGCGGAGCTTCTCGATCATCGGGGCGTCCGGGCCGACCGCGGCCCGGGCGGCGGCGATGTCCTCCTGGTACTGCCGGCACGAGGAGTAGCCGCCGTAGGCGCTGGTGACGAAGGCGAGCGCGTTGGTCACCCCGTCGTCGCGCATCTGCGTCACGGTGTCGGCGAGCATCGGGTGCCAGTTCCGGTTACCCCAGTAGACCGGCAGGTCGAGGCCGTGCGCGGCGAAGTCGGCCCGGATCGCGGCGAGCAGCTCCCGGCTCTGCTGGTTGATCGGGGAGACCCCACCGAAGTGCTGGTAGTGCTCGGCGACCTCGGCCAGCCGCTCCGGTGGCACGCCGCGGCCCCGGGTGACGTTCTGCAGGAACGGCATCACGTCCTCGGGTCGCTCCGGTCCTCCGAAGCTCACCAGCACCACCGCGTCGTACGCCATGGCCTCATTCTTCCCCGCGGCCGATGCCGACCCGGCGACGGCCCCCGGATTACCCGGGGGCCGTCGACGGGCGCGGCTCAGGCGCCGAGGGCGTGGTAGCCGCCGTCGACGTGCACGATCTCGCCGGTGGTGGCCGGGAACCAGTCGGAGAGCAGGGCCAGGCAGGCCCGGGCGGCCGGCTCCTGGTCGGTGAGGCTCCAGCCCAGCGGGGCGCGCTCGGTCCACGCCTCCTCGAACTGGTCGAAACCGGGGATCGACCTCGCGGCCATGGTGCGCAGCGGACCGGCGGAGACCAGGTTGCTGCG
Organism: Micromonospora sp. NPDC051006; assembly: GCF_044456245.1. Classification (NCBI taxonomy): domain Bacteria; kingdom Bacillati; phylum Actinomycetota; class Actinomycetes; order Micromonosporales; family Micromonosporaceae; genus Micromonospora; species Micromonospora sp. NPDC051006. The sequence continues at coordinate 42,578 of NZ_JBITFP010000005.1, read as the reverse complement.
GATGCCCTGCTTGCCCAGGTGCAGCGCCAGGTAGCGGGAGGCCGACTCCAGCCCGGCCTTGGCCACGCCCATCCAGTCGTAGACCGGCCACGCCTTGGTCGCGTCGAAGGTGAGCCCGACCACCGCGCTGCCGGCGGACATCAGCGGCAGCGCGGCCACCGCGAGGGACTTGTACGAGTACGTCGAGACGTGCAGCGCGGTGGCGACGTCCTCCCACGGGGCGTCGAGGAAGCCGCCGCCGAGGCAGCTCTGCGGCGCGAAGCCGATCGAGTGGACCAGCCCGTCGAGCCCGTCGACGTGCTCGCGGACCTTGTCGGCGAGCCCGGCGAGGTGCTCCGGGTTGGTCACGTCGAGCTCGATCACCGGGGCGGGCTCGGGCAGCCGCTTGGCGATCCGCTCCACCAGGGAGAGCCGCCCGAAGCCGGTCAGCACGACCTGCGCCCCGTTCTCCTGGGCGAGCTTCGCCACCGAGAAGGCGATCGAGGCGTCGGTGATGACGCCGGTGACCAGCAGCCGCTTACCGGCCAGGAGTCCGGACATGCAGGAGTTCCTCCGTCTGAGTCGTGGTGATCTGCGTCAGTGGCCCATGCCGAGGCCGCCGTCGACCGGGATGACGGCGCCGGAGATGTAGCCCGCGGTGTCGCCGGCCAGCCAGGTGACCACGCCGGCCACCTCGTCGGGGGTCGCCATCCGGCCCGCCGGGATCGACTTGCGGATCTCCGCCTTGCGCTCGTCCGTCAGCACGGCGGTCATGTCCGTGTCGATGAAGCCCGGCGCGACCACGTTGGCGGTGATGTTGCGGCTGCCCAGCTCCCGGGTGATCGAGCGGGCCACACCGACCAGGCCGGCCTTGCTGGCGGCGTAGTTGACCTGACCGGCGCCGCCGGACAGGGCGACCACCGAGGAGACGAAGATCATGCGGCCCCACCGGGCCCGGAGCATCTTGGCCGAGGCGCGCTTGGCGCAGCGGAACGCGCCGGTCAGGTTCGTGTCCAGCACCCGGGTGAACTGCTCCTCCGACATCCGCAGCAGCAGCGTGTCGTCGGTGACCCCGGCGTTGGAGACCAGGACCTCGACCGGCCCCAGCTCCCCCTCGATTGCGGTGAACGCCGCGTCCAGCGACTCGGCGTCGGTCACGTCACACCGGACGCCGAAGAAGCCTTCGGGGGCCTCGCCGCTGCGGTACGTGACCGCTACCCGGTCGCCCTGCTTGGCGAAGGCCTGCGCGATGGCCAGGCCGATCCCCCGGTTACCTCCGGTAACCAGCACTGTACGAGCCACGGTGGTTCCTCTCCAAAGATCGCTGCGGCTTGGAGACTAGGCGTTACCGCAGGGTAATCACTAACCACCCCGACGTCGTACCGTGGTACGACCCGCGGGATCACCCTGCGGGAGCACGACCCGGCCGGCCTGCCGAACTACCCTGCGGAGGGTGGATCGCCGTCACCTGCTTGGCGCCCTGGCCGCCCTGCGCCGCACCTTCGCCGGGCCGGACTACCCGGCGGTCCGGCTACCGCTGCGGCGCTGGCCCCGGGCAGCCGCGCTCGCCCCGACCGTCGGGCTGTTCGCGCTGGTCGCGCTGACCCTGATCACCGCGCAGTTCCTGCTCGACTCGCGAAAGCTGCCCGTCGCCACCGCGTGGCTGATCGCGATCCTCACCGTCGCACCGCTGCCACTCCTGCTGGCCCGGCCGCTGTGGGCCTGGCGGATCATGTTCCTCGGGCAGTTGTTCGGCACGTTCAACCGGCGCCCGACGGACGACTGGCCGTGGAGCCCCACCCAGATCCTGATCATCATCGTGGTGCTGACCGTCGTGGCCGCACGGGTCGACCGGGCCGTCCTGGCCTGGGTCGGGCTGTTCAGCCTCATCCCGGTCTGGATCTTCGTCTCGCCGAACAACCAGGTCGGTGTCTGCCTGCTGTTCCTGGTGCTTCTCCTCCTCGGCGACCTGGTGGGACGCAACGTCCGCACCCGTCGTGCGCTGGCCGAGCAGGCCGAGCTGAGCGAGCTGGAGAAGGCCCGCCGGGCAGTGCTGGAGGAGCGCACCCGGATCGCCCGGGAGCTGCACGACGTGGTCGCCCACCACATGTCGATGCTCGCGGTACGGGCGGAGACCGCGCCGTACCGGCTCGACGCGGTGCCCGAGCCGGCGCGGGCCGAGTTCGTCGCCATAGCCGACTCCGCCCGCGCGGCGCTGACCGACATGCGGCGGCTGCTCGGCGTGCTGCGCAGCGAGTCGGACGAGGCGCGGACCGCACCGCAGCCCGGCCTCGCCGAGCTGCCCGCGCTGGTCGAGTCCGCCGAACGGGCGGGCATGGCGGTGACCCTGGACAGCGACGTCCCCACCGAGCCGCCGGCACCGGTGGGCCTGGCCACCTACCGGATCGTCCAGGAAGGGCTGGCCAACGCCGCCCGTCACGCCGCCGGCGCGGTGGTGCGCGTCACGCTGCGCGCCCGCGACGGCGAGCTGGCCGTACGCGTGGTCAACGACGGCGGCGGCACGCCAGGACCGGCCGGGCGGGGCGGCGGGCACGGGCTGACCGGCATGCGGGAGAGGGCCGTCTCCCTCGGCGGTACGTTCACCGCCGGACCCAGCGACGACGGCGGCTACGCGGTGGACGCGCTGCTGCCCTGTGACCGGGAGGACGGGGAGCGATGATCCGGGTGCTGATCGTCGACGACCAGGCGATGGTGCGGCAGGGCTTCGGGGCGCTGCTGGCCGCCCAGCCGGACCTGCTCGTGGTCGGTGACGCCGCGGACGGCGCGCAGGCGGTCGCCGCCGCCCGCCGGCTCGACCCGGACGTGGTGCTGATGGACGTGCGGATGCCGGTGCTGGACGGGCTCGCCGCGACCCGCAAGCTGCTCGGCGACCGGCCCGCCGAGCGGCCGCGGGTGCTCATCCTCACCACCTTCGACCTGGACGACTACGTCTACGAGGCGCTGCGCGCCGGGGCCAGCGGATTCCTGCTCAAGGACGCCCCGGCCGCCGACCTGGTGCAGGCCGTGCGGGTGGTCGCGGCCGGGGACGCGCTGCTCGCCCCCGCGGTGACCCGCCGGCTGATCGCCGAGTTCGCGGCCCGGCCGGAGCGGCGCCGACCCCGCCCGGTCGAGTTGGCCGCGCTGACCCCGCGGGAGACCGAGGTGCTGCGGCTGATCGCCCGGGGCCGCTCCAACCAGGAGATCGCCGCCGACCTGGTGGTCGCCGAGCAGACCGTGAAGACGCACGTCGGACGGATCCTGGCCAAGCTGCACCTGCGTGACCGGGCCCAGGCGGTGGTGCTGGCCTACGAGACGGGTCTGGTCGCCGCCGGCGAGTAGTCCCCGGGTACCGGGGCGAACCCGGCTCTGCGGGGTGACGTCCACACCGTGGTGCCGCCCGCACTCTCCCACCGGAAGATCCGGAAGGGAGAGACGCGATGAACTGGACACGTGCCACTCGGGCCGGGTTGGCCGCCCTGCTCGGCGTCGGGCTGGTCCTGCCCGGCCCGGCGGAGCCGGTCGCGGCGGGCGCCTTCGTCGAGGCGTACCCGGTCACCGCTGCGGCGATGCGCGCGGCCGGCCCCCCGTACGCCGACTGGGCGGCCCAGGGCCGCCGGTTCCTGCTCTTCGACCCGCGCGGCGACGGACGCGCGGTGGAGGTGCGCGGCGATCTGACCACCGCGGACCGGATCGTGGTGCTGGTGCCCGGGGTGGGCAGCACCCTGCGCGACTTCGACCGGGGGCTGGGCGGGGTGGCCCGGCGCGCCCCGGCGGTGCAGGCCGACGAGCTGTACCGGGCGCTGCGGGCGGCCGACCCGAACGCCCGGGTGGCGGTGCTGGCCTGGCTCGGCTACGACCCGCCGGACGGGGTGCTCACCGCGGCCGGCTCGACGGACGCCCGACACGGCGCGGTCGCGCTCGGCGGCCTGCTCGGCGCGCTGGTCGCGCACCGTCCGGCGGCCACCGTGACGCTGGTCGGGCACAGCTACGGAGCGCTGGTGGTGGGGCTGGCCGCGGCGGACGCCCCGGCGCAGGTCACTGACGTGGTGACCCTCGGCGGCATCGGCACCGGGGCGGACCGGGCGACGGCGCTCGGCGCCGACCGGCGGGTCTGGGCGGCCGAGGCGGCGGACGACTGGGTCCGGCGGGTGCCGGCGGTCCGGCTGCCCGGTCTCGGGCACGGTCGACGGCCGGCCGCCCCCGGCTTCGGGGCGCACATCCTGCCGGTGACCGGCGTCCACGGACACGACGGCTACCTGGTTCCCGGCGGCGCGACGCTGGCCGCGCTGGTCTCGGTCGCGCTTACCGGCAGCACCGGCACCCGGCCCGCCACCGTCGGCGGCGACCACCAGCCGGGCGGTTCCGGCGCGGCCCGGACCGCCGGCCCGGGGGTGGCCCGATGACCCGGGACCGGGCCGTCGACGCCCTGCGCGGGTACGCCGTCGGCGGGGTGGTGCTCGGGCACTGGCTGGTGACCGGGTTGGTGCTCACCTCCGACGGGTCGCTGCACCAGGCCAGTCCGCTCGCCGCGATGCCCGCCCTGGCACCGGCCACCTGGCTGTTGCAGACGCTCGGGCTCTTCTTCTTCACCGCCGGGTACGCCTCGGCCCGCTCGGTCGCCCGGCACCGGGGCGGCCCGGCCGGCTGGCTCGCCCGGCGGCTGCGGCGGCTGGTGCTGCCCACCGTCGCGCTGCTCGGCGCCGGCGCCGCGGTGCTGCTGGTGGCCACCGTCGTCGGCACCCCGGACGGCACCCTCGCGGTCGCGCTGACCCTGGCGGTGAGCCCGCTGTGGTTCCTGCTGCCGCTCGCTGCCCTGGTGGCGCTGACCGTCCCGCTGCGCGCCGCCGTACGCCGGTGGGGTCCGTGGTGGTGCGCCGCGCCGGCGGTCGCCGCGGTGGCCGGGGCGGACCTCGCCGCCCGGCTGCTGCCGACGGCCGGTGGGCTGCTGCCGGTCAGCCTGCTGGCCGCCTGGGCGGTGCCGTACCTGCTCGGGCTGGCACATGCCGACGGGCGGCTCGCCGGGCGTCGGCCGGCGGCCGGGCTGGCGCTCGGCGGGGCGGTCGCCCTCGCCGCCCTGATCGCCGCCGGCTATCCGGCGAGCGCCGTCGGGGTGCCCGGTGCGGCGATGTCCAACCTGAATCCGCCGTCGCTGCTCGCGGTCGCCCTGGCGGGCACCCAGATCGGTCTGGGGCTGCTCGCCCGGCCGGCGCTGCTGCGGCTCACCGCCCGGCGGGGTCCCGGCCGGGCGGTCGAGGCCGTCAACCGGAACGCGGTGCGGATCTACCTCTGGCACCAGCCGGTGCTGGTCGGGGTCAGCGCGCTCGCCGCCCGCGCCGGCGCGGCGCTGCCCGGCCTGCACACCCCGCCGGACGGCGCGGGCTGGGTGGTCGCCCGGCTCGGCTGGTTGCCGGTGCTGGCGCTGCTGTTGGCGGCCCTGGTCGTCGGGCGGTGGCCGCACCCCCGGCGCGACGACACGCGCCCCGCTCCGACCGGCCGCCCACCCCGTTCCACGGGCCACCCCGGGCGGTGTCCGGAGCCGGCCGGCACGGGGCGCCTCGGCCACCGGGAGGGGGCGCGGTAGGCCGGTCGGCCGAGTGCGCGGCGGGGCATCCCGGGGTGTACGATCATCAACGTTCCGGGCCCCGCCGACCGCAGGAGGTGATCGCTGTGCGAGATAGCGATCCTCCTAGTCGTGGCCGGGCCGATCGTCAGCCCCGCTGAGCCACGGCTCCAGCAGGTGAGCTGACCCAGCTCCGCTCCCGCCCGTTCCGCTCCCCGGCCCCGCGCCGGGGATCGTGAGCCGCGCTGCCCACACCCCGGGCGGCCCCGGGAGCCGCCCGGTCACGACTTCGTGTGCGCGTCCTGATCCATTCAACGGACCGCCCCTGCCCATGGGCCGTCCAGTCGCCACCCGGAGCCCCCTCATGAGCCGCTACATCGCCCCGCTCGGATTCACCCTCGCCGCCGTCTGGGTGGCCGTCGTCTTCGTCCTCGCCGGTCACTGACCCGCACACCGCGCCGGTTCCCCGACACCGACCCGCCGCCCTCGCGGTCGACCGAGTTCAAACCGGCCGACCACGAGGACGGCCGGCCGTCACAGCATCCGGGACGACCAGAGCAGGCTGAGCGCGCCGGCGCAGAGCGCGAGCAGCAGCGCCACTCCCGCGTACCACTGGGTGACCTCCCGAGGTTCGGTACGGAACCCGATCGAGCTGCCCATGTCCTGGTAGACCTGCTTCAGCTCGCTCACCGACGCCGCCTCGTAGAAGAACCCCTCGGTCGTCTCGGCCAGCTCCGCCAGGGCCAGCCGGTCCACCGGGACGCGTTGCAACTGCCCGCCGATGTCGACCTGCCCGCCGTCGGTGCCGAACGCGATGGTGGAGACCGGCACGTTGGCCGCCTGCGCGGCGGCGGCCGCCTCCTCCACCGACCGGCCGGAGGTCCGGTAGCCGTCGGAGAGCAGCACGATCCGCGCCGGCGGGATCTCGGCCGCGCCGTCGGCGGGCACCGACCGGATCGCCTCCAGGCAGGTGAAGACCGCCTCTCCGGTCGCGGTCGCCTCGGCCAGCACCAGCCCGTCGATCGCGCTGGTCACCGCACCCCGGTCCTTGGTCGGCGGCACCAGCACGTTCGCCGACTTCGCGAACGAGACCAGCCCCAGGTTGTAGCTCTCCGGCAGCTCGCCGACGAACTGCTTGGCCGCCTCCTGGGCGGCCTCCAGCCGGTTCGGCGCCACGTCGTCGGCCTGCATGGAGAGCGACACGTCGATGGCGAGCATCACGGTGGCCCGTTCCAGTGGCTCCCGGGTGTCCACCGCAGGACGGGCCAGGGCGGTGGCCAGCACCAGCAGGCACAGCAGGAACGCGGTCGCCGGCACGTGCCGCCGCCAGCCCAGCCCCTTCGGGGCGAGGGTGCGCAGCAGGTCCACGTTGGTGAACCGCATCGCGTACGCCCGGCGGTGCAGCTGCCGCCACACGTAGAGCGCGGCGAGGGCGAGCACCGGCAGCACGGCCAGCAGCCACCACGGTTGCAAGAAACGGATCATCGTGTCGTCCCCCGGGTGCGGGCGTGCCGCTGCGCGGCCACGAAGCGCACCATGTCCAGCAGCCAGTCTCGGTCGGTACGCAGTCGCAGATGGGCGGCGCCGGCTGAACGCAGCGCGGCGGAGATCGCGGCCCGCTGGGCCGTGGCCGCCTCGGCGTAGCGGCGGCGCAGCGCCGGGTCGCCGGTCTGCACCTCGTGCAGCTCGCCGGTCTCCGGGTCGACCACCGGCAGCACCCCGACGTCGGGCAGCTCCAGCTCGCGCGGGTCGACCACCTCGATGGCCAGCACGTCGTGACGTACCCGCAGCTTGCGCAGCGGCCGCGCCCACTGCTCGGGCGGGGCGAGGAAGTCGGAGATGACCACCGCCACGCCGCGCCGCCGGGGCGGCCGGTTGAGCATGTCGACCAGGGCGCCCAGGTCGCTGCGGCCGGGCCGGACGTCGGTGCCGGCGATCGCACGCAGCAGGCCCTGCGCCTCCTTGCGGCCGTTGCGGGCGGCGAGCCGGGTCAGCACCCCCGGCCCGGGCGCCGGCGGTACGCCACGGCGTCGGCCGGTCGACGGTGCGCCGCCGCCGGTACCGACCACCGCGCCGATCCGGTTGCCGCCGCGGACGGTCAGGTGGGTGATCGCGGCCACGGCGGCCACCACCACCTCCCGCTTGAGCCACTGCCCGGTGCCGAAGTCCAGGCTGGCCGAGAGGTCCACCGCCAGCCACGTCTCCAGCTCCCGGTCGGCGACCGTCCGGCGGACGTGCGGCATGGTGGTACGCGCGGTCACCGGCCAGTCCATCCGGCGCACGTCGTCGCCGGGCCGGTACTCGCGCGACTCCCCCGCCTCGCTGCCCGGGCCGGGCAGCAGGCCGGCGTAGTCGCCCTGGAGCAGTCCGTCGAGCTTGCGGGTGACCAGCAGTTGGAGCCGGGAGAGCACGGCCTCCGAGCGGTCACCGGTGGCGGGGCGAGGGGTGGCTGAGGTCACGGGCGCGGCCCGGGCCACCCGGCGCCCGGCGGCGCGACGGTCGGCGTCGGCGTGGCCTGCTGCCGGGGCGCGACCGAGGGCAGCGGGATGGTGGACATCACCCGGTGCACGATGTGGTCGGCCGGCACGTCGTCGGCGAGCGCGTCATAGCTGAGAACCAGACGATGGCGCAGGATGTCCGGGGCGATGTCCTGGACGTCCTGCGGCAGCGCGTAGTCCCGGCCGCGCAGCAGCGCCAGCGCCCGGGTGGCCCGGACCAGCCCGAGCGAGGCGCGCGGGCTCGCACCGTACTGGATCAGCTGCGCGACGTCCGGCATGCCGTGCTCGGCCGGGGCGCGGGTGGCGAGCACCAGCCGGACCGCGTAGTCGACCAGCGCGTTGTGCACGAAGACCTGGTCGGCCTTGCGTTGCAGCGCGATCAGGTCGGGGGTGCTGAACACCGCCGACGGTTCCGGCGCGGCGACGCCCATCCGGTAGACGATCTCCCGTTCCTCGGCGTCGGTCGGGTAGCCGACGACGATCTTCATGAGGAAGCGGTCCCGCTGCGCCTCCGGCAGCGGGTAGACACCCTCCTGCTCGATCGGGTTCTGGGTGGCCATCACCAGGAACGGGTCCGGCACCCGGTGGGTCTCCCCGCCGATGGAGACCTGCCGCTCGCTCATCACCTCCAGCAGCGCCGACTGGACCTTGGCCGGCGCGCGGTTGATCTCGTCCGCGAGCAGGAAGTTGACGAAGACTGGGCCGAGCTCCACGTCGAACTTCTCGCTGGACTGCCGGTAGATCCGGGTCCCCATGATGTCGGCCGGCACCAGGTCCGGGGTGAACTGCACCCGGGCGAACGAGCCGCCGACCACCCTGGCGAGGGTCTCCACGGCCAGGGTCTTGGCCACCCCGGGGACCCCCTCCAGCAGGCAGTGACCACGGGCGAGCAGGGCGACGACCATCCGCTCCACCATCCGGTCCTGCCCGACGATCACCCGCTTGATCTCGAAGAGCGCCCGTTCCAGCAGGGTCGCGTCCTCGGCGGGAGTGGTCGCCGGCGCGGGCGGCTGCGGTGCCGCCCCGTTCGGTGTCGGGGCGTCGGGCGTGGTCGGCTGGGCCACCGGTCCTCCACAGCATGATCGGTTGTCGCGGCGTGGTGCGTATCAAGACTCGCATGCCCGGCTGAGTGCCGAGGTGGGGAGAAGCCGATTTTCGCCGCGCCGTCCCAGCCGGTCGAATCGCCATTCTCGGGGTGGACAGGTACCGGTTGACCGCGTGTACGATTCACCCCGTCGCCGGGCGGCTCCCCCCGTGGCCGCCCGGCGCTCAACTTCTCTCCCCGCCGACCTAGACTGGCCGGGATGAGCTCCCCCTCCCCCGCCGACGAGCCGCTGATCTGCTCGGCCAAGGGATGTCGCGCACCGGCGCTCTGGGCGTTGCGGTGGAACAATCCCCGCCTGCACGACGCCGACCGGCGCAAGACCTGGCTCGCCTGCGCCACCCACCGCGAGACGCTCGGCGATTTTCTCGACGCCCGGGGCTTCCTGCGTGCGGTCGCACCGCTGTCCGGATCGCCTACGCTCGAAGCGTGAGCGCGCAGAACGGATCTCGACGGTGACCGGAGCGGAGTCCACCGGGCGGCCGGCCGCCGCCGGACCGCCGCCAACGCCGACGCCCGGCCCGCCGTCCGCCCCGCCGGGCCCGGTCCCCGGGCCGCTGGAACCCTGGCCGGAGACCGTCCGGTGGCAACCGATCTCCCGGGACCTGATCTGGGTGGAGCTGGTCCGGCTCGCCGTGGTGCTGGCCGTCGTGGTGCTGGTGGCGGTGATCGGCTGGGCGCTCAGCGGGCACTGGCTGTTCGGCGTGGGCCTCGCCGTCGCCCTGCTGCTCGGCGCCGTCCGGGCCTTCTCCATCGTCCGGGCGGTCCGCGCCTGGGGCTACGCCGAGCGCGACGACGACCTGCTGGTCCGGCACGGGCTGCTGGTCCGCCGGCTCTCCATCGTGCCGTACTCCCGGATGCAGTTCGTCGACGTCAGCGCCGGGCCGCTGGAGCGCGCCTTCGACCTGGCCACCGTCCAGTTGCACACCGCGGCCGCAGCCAGCGACGCCCGGGTGCCCGGACTGAGGCCGGCCGAGGCCTCCCGGCTGCGCGACCGGCTCACCGCCCTGGGCGAAGATCGGGCGGAGGGGCTGTGACCGGCCGGCCCGGCTCGCCGCCGGTGACCGTGGGGCCGCCCCGATGAGCGACGCTCCGGCCGAGCCGGGTCCCCGTCCGTCGGCGCCGGACCCCGGGCCGCCCCGCGAGCCGGGCGCCGCGCCGTACCCGGCGGTCCCGTACCCCGGGCCGCCGCCGCATCCCGGGCCGCCATACGGCGGCGCGCCACCGTACCCGGTGGTGGCGTATCCGCCCGGCGGGGCGCCGCAGCCAGCCGGACCGTACGCACCGCCCGCCCCCGGTACGCCGGGTGGCCCGGAGGAGCCGCGGCGGCGGTTGCACCCGCTGAGCCCAGCGCTGCACGGGGCCAAGTCACTGGTCGTGGTGATCGCCGGGCTCTCCTGGTCGACGCTGTCCCGGGTGGGCTTCGGCTGGTTCGCCGCGATGGTCGCCGTCCTGGCGCTGGGTGCGACGGTGCTCTCGGTGATCAGCTGGTACAACACCGGTTACCACGTGGTCGGCCGGGAACTGCGCGTCCACGAGGGGCTGCTCTGGCGGCGGACCCGGGCCATCCCGCTGGAACGGTTGCAGGCCGTGGAGGTGGTCCGGCCACTGCTCGCGCAGCTCACCGGGCTCGCCGAGCTGCGCCTCGAGGTGGTCGGCGGCGGCAAGACCGAGGCGCCGCTGGCGTACCTCAGCGTGGCCGACGCCGCCGCGCTGCGGGAACGGCTGCTGATCCTGGCCGGCCGGGCCGGGCAGCCGGGCGCCGCCCCGGCCGCCGCAGCTGGCACGACCGCCCCGCCGTCGGTCGCGGTGGGTGCACCGGCGACGCCGGCGACGGTGCCGCCCGGCCGGCCGCTGCACGCGGTACGCAACCAGGACCTGCTGGTCAGCCAGTTGCTCACCCCGCAGGCGTTCCTGCTGCCGTTCGGCGTGGCCTTCGTGGTGGCGCAGTTCCTCTCCGAGGACTCCTGGTCGTTCATCGCGGTGGCGAGCACCCTCACCGCGATGGCCGGTGTGCTGCTGCAACCGGTGCGCCGGGTGCTCGACGACTGGAACTTCCGGCTGGCCCGCGACGAGGGGACGCTGCGGGTGCGCAACGGCCTGCTGGAGACCCGGGCGCAGACCGTCCCGCTGGACCGGGTGCAGACGCTGCGGGCCACCTGGCCGCTGCTCTGGCGGATGAAGGGCTGGCTCCGGCTGCGCCTGGAGGTGGCCGGCTACTCGATCGGCGAGGCCGACGAGCGCAACCGCCCGGACCGGCTGCTGCCGGTCGGTGGGCTGCCCACCGCCGAGATGATCGTCGCCGAGGTGCTGCCCGGGGTACAGCTGGCCGGGCTGCCGTTCAGCCCGCCGCCGCCGCGGGCACGCTGGCTGCACCCGCTCAGTCGCGGCGCGCTCGGCGCGGGGCTGCACGAGCGGGTCTTCGCGGTCCGGTCCGGGCTGCTCACCCGCCAGGCCGCCGTCGTGCCGTACGCCCGGATCCAGAGCGTGCGGGTGGTGCAGGGGCCGCTGCAACGGCGGCTCGGCCTGGCCACGGTGCACGCGGACACCGCGGGCGGCCCGGGCACGGCGGCCGAGGACCGCGACGTCGCCGAGGCCTGGGCGATCGCCGCCGAGCTGACGAGGCGGAGCCACGCCGCCCGCCGGGCCGGCTGACCCGGCCGGCGCGCCCGACAGGTCGCCGACCGGCCCGTCAGCGGGTGGTCGCGGAGACTGTCGGTGTGTCGCCGGCCGAAACCGCGTCGCCGGCTGGAGCCGGATCGGTCGCCGCCGCGCTCACCGGGGTCGGGTCGTCGGGCGGTCCACGGCGGGCCCGGCGGGCCGCCCACCAGCGCTCGGCCAGGCCGACCACCAGGAAGGTCATCCCGACGTACGCCCAGCCGACCAGCACGTCGATCACGTAGTGCTCGCCCGAGTAGACGAGGGTGAAGGTCATCGCCAGCGGATAGGCCAGCAGCAGCGGCCACCAGCGCCGACGGGTCGTGTTGAAGAAGAAGAGCACCACGAACAGCGCCCAGGCGGTGTGCAGCGACGGCATCGCGGCCACCGGGTTCGACGCGATCTGGCCGGCGTTGAGCAGGTTGCCGGCGCCGTGCATGCCGAACTCCTTCCAACCCCGGGTGGAGATCCGGGCGACCTCCTCGATCAACCCGTTCTGCGCCGCCCACCAGGGTGGGGCCGCCGGGTAGACGAAGTAGGTGACCAGGCCGGCGGCGCAGAGGAAACCCCACCGGCGCATGTACGCCCCCCAGCGCGCCCGGTTACGCAGCCAGAGCACCGCGGCGGCGGTGAGCGCCACCACGAAGTGCGAGAAGTAGACCCAGCTGACCAGCACGTCCCACCAGTGCACCTCCGGCCGGTAGAGGTGCTGCTGCAACCAGATGGTGGGCACCTGCCCGCCGGTCGCCCAGCCGAACATGAACCGGTCGGCGACGACCAGCTCGTAGGCGTGCGGGGTGGCCCCGTTGTCGGCGAAGCCGCGGGAGAGGTTGTAGACCGCGAAGAGCAGCACCACCGGCACCCAGTCCCGGGCGAAGCGCAGGTGACTGCGCCACGGCCGGGACGAGTTCCAGGCGATGGTGCCGGCCCAGATCCAGAGGAACGCGTACGCCGGGTCGGTGGGCAGGCCGATGGCCAGCCATCCGGCGACGAAGGCGACTCCCCAGATCGCCATGGCGACCAGACGGCGACGCCCGCCGTCGGGCGACGCGGGCGGGTCGGTCCGGGCGGGGGGCTGGGGGTCAGTCACGACGGCCATCGCGGTCAAGGTTAGCGGCGGCCCGGGCATCGACCGACGCCGACCACCAGCGCGGCGAGGCAGCGCCTAGGCTGTGGGCCATGCAGGAGCAGCCGGACCCCGCGCTCGCCCCGGGGCTGACCGCCGTGGTCGAGTTGACCGTCACCGACGCCGACACCGCGCAGGCGCTCGGCTCGGGCGACGTGCCGGTGCTGGGCACGCCCCGCGTCCTGGCGCTCGCCGAGGCCGCGACGGTCGCGGCGACCGCCGCCCGGCTGGCGGCCGGCACCACCACCGTCGGGCTGCGGGTCGAGCTGGAGCACCGGGCCGCCACCCCGATCGGGCGCACGGTCCGGGCGCAGGCCCGGCTGGCCGAGGTCGACGGACGGCGGCTGGCCTTCGAGGTGACCGTCACCGACGGCGATGGCATCGTTGCCGACGGTCGGGTGGAGCGGATGGTGGTCGACCGCCGACGGTTCGTGGAGCGCGCCGCGCGGCACGCATGACCGGCCGGTTCGTCGAGGTCGCCGACCGGGTGCACGTGCTGCGTGAGCCGCTGCTCGCGGTGAACGTCACGCTGGTGGTCGGCGACGGCGCCGCGCTGCTGGTGGACACCCTCTCCACCACCGGGCAGGCCGCCGAGCTGGCCGCCGCCGCCCGCGCGGTCACCGCCGCGCCGTGGACGGTGGTGAACACGCATCACCACTTCGATCACTGCTTCGGCAACGCCACCCTCGCCGCCGACCCGCCCCGTCCGGTCTACGCGCACGAGCGGGTCGCGGCCCTGCTGCGCGAGCACCCCGAGCGGCTGCGCCGGGAGGCGTACGCCGAGGTGCGCGCCGGGTGGCCGGCGCTCGCCCCCGCGCTGGCCGCCACCGAGCTGCTCGCGCCCACCCACCCGGTACGCGGCGAGACGGTGCTCGACGTCGGCGGCCGGCGGGTGCTGCTGCGTCACCCCGGTCCGGGGCACACCGACGGCGACCTGGTGGTGCACGTGCCGGACGCGGACGTGCTGGTCGCCGGTGACCTGGTGGAGCAGGGCGCACCGCCGGCCTTCGAGGACTCCTACCCACTGCGGTGGCCGGACGCCGTCGCCGACCTGCTCCGGTTGACCACCCCCGGCACGGTGGTGATCCCCGGGCACGGCACCCCGGTCGGCACGGAGTTCGTCCGGGCCCAGCACCGGCAGCTGGTCGAGCTGGCCGGGCTGATCCGGTCCGGGCACCGTGCCGGCACCCCGGCGGAACAGATCGCCGCCGGCGCACCGTTCGGCCCCCAGGCTGCCCTGGTCGCCGCCCGCCGCGGCCTCGCCGAACTCGACGGCACCCTCTGACGCCGGTCTTCGGGTGGCTGTGGGCGGCCGGGGCGGCGGCCTCGTCGTCGAGCGGAGCTGGCGCGTCGAGCGGTCAGGTGGGTCCGCCCAGCAGCACGGCGAGCCGGTCCAGGTGCGGAACTGCGGTGTTCAGCGCGTCCCGGGCGGCCGGGTCGAGCTCGGCCAGCGCCTCGGTGAGCAGCTCGGTGCGGTGCCGTTCGTAGTCGGCCATCCGGTCGCGGGCCGCCGGAGTGAGCCGGAGTCGCACCACCCGGCCGTCAGTCGCGTCGCGCTCGCGCTCCAACAGCCCGGCGGTGGCGAGGTCGCCCACCAGCGTGCTGACGGTGTTCGGCGCCGTGCGCAGCCGCCCGGCCGCCTCCTTGACGCTCACTCCCGGATGGGCGCGGATCACCAGCAGCAGTTCCACCTGCGCCAGCGGCAACGCGGCGTGGTTGGCCCGCTGGTTCGCCGACCGGCGCAGCAACCGGTAGAGCTCGCCCACGGCAGCACCGAGCCGCGCTGCGTCCTGGCCGTTCGACATGACCTCACCCACTTCGGCGGGAAATACCTCTGAACACAGAGCTAAGGTACCCGAGACGATCGTTGTGGGGAGACCTCTCGTGGCGCAGACGACCCAACCGACCATGCCGTCGGCACCGGCCGGGCAACCGGCCACCGGCCCGGCGCGGACCGGCCCGGGCCTGCTGGCGCTGCTCGGCCTGCTGACCGCGTTCGGACCGCTGTCGCTGGACATGTACCTGCCGGCGTTCCCGGAGATGACCCGGGACCTCGGGGCCGACCAGGCACAGATCCAGCTCTCGCTCACCACCTGCCTGATCGGGATGGCCCTCGGCCAACTGGTCACCGGTCCGCTGAGCGACCGGTGGGGACGCCGCCGGCCGGTGTTGGCCGGCGTCGCCGCGTACGCCCTGCTGTCGCTGGTCTGCGCCATCGCGCCGAACGCCCCGGCGCTGGCCGCGGCGCGTTTCGCCCAGGGCTTCGCCGGCGGGATGGGTGTGGTGGTCGCCCGGGCCGTGGTCCGCGACCTGCACTCCGGGCGGGCTGCCGCGAAGTACTTCTCCCGGCTCACCCTCGTCTTCGGGGTGGCCCCGGTGGCCGCGCCCGGCGTCGGCAGCCTGGTGCTGCGGTTCGGCTCCTGGCGGGTGGTCTTCGTGGTCCTCGCGGTGATCGGCCTGCTGCTCGCCGCCGCGGTGGCCTGGCGGCTGCCCGAGACCCTCCCGGCCGAGCGGCGCAGCAGCGGCGGTCTGGCCGCCACCGCCCGGACGATGCGATCGCTGGCCGGCGACCGGGTCTACCTCGGCTACGCCCTGACCCAGGGCCTGGCCTTCGCCGGTCTCTTCGCCTACATCTCCGGATCGTCGTTCGTCTTCCAGGACGTGTTCGGCGTCTCCGGCGCCGTCTTCAGCCTGATCTTCGGGCTCAACGCGCTGGCCCTGGTCGCCGCCGGGCAGGCCAACGCGCGGCTGCTCGACCGGACGAGCCCACGCAGTCTGCTGACCCGTGCCCTGATGGTCGGCACGGTGGCCGCGGCCGGGCTGCTGGTCGGCGCGGTGGCCGGCAGCCCGTGGGTGGTGGCGGCGTGCCTCTTCCTCTTCGTCGGCTCGCTCGGCATGGTGACACCGAACAGCACGGCGCTGGGGCTGGACCGGCATCCTCGCCACGCCGGCACGGCGGCGGCCCTGATGGGTACGGTCCAGTCGGTGATCGGCGCGCTCGCCGCCCCGCTCGCCGGGCTGGGCGGCGAGGGCAGCGCGGTGCCGATGGCCGCGGTGGTGGCGGGGGCGGTCGTTCTCTCGCTCACCGCCGTCCTCACCCTCGCGGCGAGCGGGGCGAAGGTCAGCGGGTGAAGCGCTGCAGGACGTCGGCCCGGGTGGGCATGGCGGTGGCACCGCCGGGAGACTCGCAGACCAGGCCGGCCACGCGCAGCGCGAACGCCACCCGGTCGACCCAGCCGGCCGGCTCGGTCGGCTCGCCGTCGACCAGCAGGTCGGCGATGAGCGCGGCCATCACCGAGTCGCCGGCCCCGGTGGTGTCCACCGGGTTGACCCGGGGCGCCGGCACCAGCACCGGGTCGGCCCCGGCGGCGGCGAGCACCGCGCCGTCACCGCCGAGCGTGACCACCACCGTGGCGGCGCCGAGTTCGCGCAGGTACGCGGCGACGCCCTCCACCGGCTCACCGGGATAGAGCAGCTCGGCGTCGGCGCCACTCAGCTTGACCAGGTGCGCCCCGGCGGCGAACTCGGCCACCACGTCACGCAGCCCGGCGAGCGCGGCCGGCCCGTCCAGCAGCCGGGGCCGCACGTTCGGGTCGAAGACCCGCAGGCCGGTCGCGAGCGACCAGGCCCGGCGCGCGGCGGCGAGCACGGGCGGTTGGAGCAGCACGATCGAACCGCAGTAGACCACGTCGGCGCCGTCCACCAGCGCGACGTTCAGGTCCTCGGGGGTGAGCAGGCCGTACGAGGGCGGCTCACCGTAGAAGCGGAAGTCGGGTTCCGCTCCGGCGAAGGTGGCCACCGCGAGCGCGGTGGGCGCCGGCACGGTGACCGCGCCGTCCAGCCCCACGCCGGCGGCGGTCAGGAAGGCGCGGATCCGCCCGGCCAGCGCGTCGTCGCCGAACGACCCGACGAACTGCGCCGCTCCGCCGAGCCGGGCGACCCCGACCGCGACGTTGAGCGGCGCACCGCCGATCGCCTGGCGGTAGACCGGCGCGCCACCGCACTCGGTGTCGAGCAGGTCGACCAGTGCCTCGCCGAGCACCACGGTGTATCCCATCCCGGTCCTCCCTTCGTCGCCTGCTGCCGCGCCGCCCGGTCGCGGTGGTCACGAACCCGTCGTCGCGTCTAAGGAGATCCTGTCGCACGTGGCCGGCACGGCGCGCGAGAGAACGAGCATCCGGCGTCCCGGCCGCGCGCGCCTCGTCGGTCGCTACCCGCCCGGCTGGTCCGGCCCGGACGCGACGGGGTGGTGGATGGGGCCGGCCAGCTCGGCCAGCGGCCGGGCGGTGCCGCCCCAGCGACCCGCGACGATCTGCGCCGCCACGCTCACCGCGGTCTCCTCCGGGGTGCGCCCGCCCAGATCCAGCCCGATCGGTGAGGCGAGCCGGGCCAGCTGCGCCGGGCTGGTCCCCGCCTCGCGCAGGCGTTTGCGCCGCTCGTCGTGGGTGCGCCGCGATCCCATCGCCCCGACGTACGCCAGCGGGTGTCGTAGCGCCAGCGCGAGCACCGGCACGTCGAATTTCGGGTCGTGGGTGAGCACGCAGACCACCGTCCGCCCGTCGACCCGGCCGGCGTCCAGCTCGGCCTGCAGGTAGCGGTGCGGCCAGTCGACCACCACCTCGTCCGCGTCCGGGAAGCGCCGGGCGGTCGCGAAGACTCCTCGGGCGTCGCAGACGGTCACCCGGTAGCCGAGGAACGCCCCGATCCGGGCCACCGCCGCGGCGAAGTCGATGGCCCCGAAGACGATCATCCGTGGTGCGGTGGCGTACGCGGCGACGAAGAGGCTGACGCCGCTGCCGCGACGCTCCCCGTGGTAGCCGTACCGGAGCACCCCGCTCTGCCCGGCGGCGAGCAGGCCCAGCGCGTCGTCGGCGGCCGCGGCGTCCAGCCGGTCGCTGCCGAGCGACCCGGTCACGCGGCCGTCGGCCAGCACCAGCCGCCGCCCGAGCCGGCTGGCCGGGTCGGCAGGTGTCGCCGTGCCGGGCGGGTCTCCGGCGTCCGCCTCGACGCAGGTGACCACGGCCGTCGGACGGCCGGCACGGCGGGTGGCGGCGACCGCGTCGAGCTGCGGGAAGCCGGCGGCCTCGACCCGCTCCACGAAGACGTCCAGCACTCCACCGCAGGTCAGGCCCACCGCGTACGCGTCATCGTCGGTGACGCCGTAGCGGGTCAGCTCGGGGACGCCGGTGTCGAGCACCGCCCGCGCCCGCTCGTAGAGGTCGGCCTCCACGCAGCCGCCGGAGACGCTGCCGGTGACCGTGCCGTCGGCGGCCACCAGCATCGCGGCGCCGGGTGGCTGCGGCGCCGACCGCCAGGTTGCCACCACTGTGGCCAGCGCGACCGGCTCGCCGGCCCGCCAGTGGCGGTGCAGCTCGTCGAAGACGTCCCGCACGCGTCCCCGCCCCCGTTCCGGCGTGTCGTCCGGCCGGGCGTTCCCGGCCGAGGCAAGTCCGACCATATGCCGTAAGACGCAACGATTCGGAATATATGGTCGGGCCGAACACGAGGGGGTGCGAGGTGGCGAAGTCGTTCCAGGCGACGCGGACCGCGCCGGCGCCGGACAGCGCGGTGGTCCGGGGGCCGGGCGAGGTGGAGGTCCGGCTACGGGTCAACGGGGCGGCCCGCAGGATGCTCGTCGAGCCCCGGGTCAGCCTCCTGGACGCCCTGCGGGACCGACTCGAGCTGACCGGCACCAAGAAGGGGTGCAACCAGGGGGCCTGCGGCGCCTGCACGGTCTGGGTGGACCGACGCCGGGTGCTGGCCTGCCTCACGCTCGCGATCAGCTGCGAGAACCGCGAGGTGACCACGATCGAGGGACTGTCCGACGGGGACACGCTGCACCCGATGCAGCAGGCGTTCCTCGACGCCGACGCCTTCCAGTGCGGCTACTGCACCCCGGGGCAGATCATGTCGGCGGTGGCGCTGCTGGACGAGGGGCACGCCGGCGACGACGCGGAGATCCGGGAGTGGATGAGCGGCAACATCTGCCGCTGCGCCGCGTACCCGCACATCCGCACCGCCATCCGGCGGGTCCGCGACGAGGAGGGCAACCGTGCGGCCGATTAGCTACTCGCGGGTCTCCGACGTCGGCACCGCGATCGGCACGGTCGCCGCCGACCCGGAGAGCGCCTTCCTGGCCGGCGGCACCACCCAGGTCGACCTGCTGCGCATCTACGTCGAGCAGCCCCGCCGCCTGGTCGACATCAACGACCTGCCGTTGAACCAGATCGAGGAACTGCCGGACGGCGGGCTGCGGCTCGGCGGACTGGCCCGGATGAGCGACGTGGCCGAGCAGCCGGCGGTGGCTCGGCGCTACCCGGTGGTGACCGAGGCGCTGGTGCTCGGCGCCTCCCCGCAACTGCGGCACATGGGCACCCTCGGCGGCAACCTCCTGCAGCGGGTGCGCTGCAGCTACTTCCGGGACACCGAGGCGCCCTGCAACAAACGCGCCCCCGGCACGGGGTGCAGCGCCCTGGACGGGGTCAACCGGGGACACGCGGTGCTCGGCACCAGCGACTGCTGCATCGCCACCCATCCGTCCGACCTGGCGGTGGCGCTGGTGGCGCTGGACGCGGTGGTGCGCACCGAGGGGCCGGGCGGGTCACGCGGCATCCCGATCGACGACTTCTACCTGCTCCCGGGGCAGACCCCGGAACGGGAGCACCCGCTGAGCCACGGCGAGCTGATCACCGGCATCGACCTGCCGGCCCTCCCGGTCGCGGCCACCTCCCGGTACATCAAGATCCGTGACCGCGAGTCGTACGAGTTCGCGCTCGCCTCCGTCGCGGTGGCCATGTCGGTGGCCGGCGGTCGCATCGCGGAGATCCGGCTGGCCCTCGGCGGAGTGGCCACCAAGCCCTGGCGCGCCCGCGCGGCCGAGCAGGTGCTCGACGGCGCCCCGGCGACCGTCGAATCGTTCACCCGCGCCGCCGAGGCCGAGCTGGCCGGGGCGGTGCCGCACGGCATGAACGCGTTCAAGATCGAACTTGCCCGGCGGACGATGGTCCGCGCCCTGACGGCGATGGCGCAACGGGAGGAGACGGCATGAGCCCGGCGATCGGCGCCACCCTGAACCGGGTGGACGGCCGCTTCAAGGTACGCGGCGAGTCGCGCTACTCCGCCGAGGTGCCGGTGCCCAACCTGACCCACGCGGTGCTGGTCAACGCGAAGATCGCCAGCGGTCGGATCACCACGATCGACACCAGCGAGGCGGAGCGGGCCGAGGGGGTGCTGGCCGTGCTCACCCACCGCACCCTGGACCGGGTCGCCACCGTGCCCCGGCTGCTGCCGTCGCTGGCCGGGTTGGCCGCACCCGGGCAGACCTTCTTCCCGATGCAGGACGAGACGATCCACTACGCCGGCCAGCCGATCGCCGTCGTCGTCGCCGACACCATCGAACGCGCCGACCACGCCGCCACCCTGATCCGCGTCGAGTACGAGACCAGCACCCCGACCACCCTGCTCGACCAGGGCCGTGACCGCGCGTACGTGCCGGAGCGGATCTTCGGTGGCCTGCTGCCCGGGCAGGCGTCGCGCGGCGACGTGGCCAAGGCGCTGGCGGACGCGGAGATCCGCGTGGAGACGAGCTACCGGTTCGCGCCCAACCACCACAACCCGATCGAGCCCTCGGCCAGCACCGCGGTCTGGGAGGACGCCGACCGGCTGACCGTCTACGACTCGACCCAGGGCCCGAACTCGGTCCAGTTCACCCTCGCCGAACTGCTCGGCCTGCCGCCGATCTCGATCCGCGTGGTCAGCCACGCGGTCGGTGGCAGCTTCGGCTCCAAGGCGATGGTCTGGCACCACCCGGCGCTGGCCGCGCTGGCCGCCCGGCAGGTGGGCCGCCCGGTGCGGCTGGCGCTGACCCGGGAGCAGATGTTCACCTCGTGCGGGCACCGGGAGGAACAGGAGCAGCGGATCACCATCGGCGCCCGCGCCGACGGGCGGATCACCGCCCTGCGCCACCACAAGTTCGCCCTCACCTCGCCCTTCGACGACTGGGCGGAGCCGTCGCTGCAGAGCCCGGCGGTGGCGTACACCAGCCCGAACTACGAGGGGATCTACCACCTGGTCCGCGGCAACACCATCACCCCGACCTTCATGCGCGCGCCCGGCGAGGCGACCGGGATGTTCGCGCTGGAGTGCGCGATGGACGAGCTGGCCGAGCGGATCGGCATCGACCCGCTGGAACTGCGGATGCGCAACTACTCCGACACCGACCCGGAGAGCGGCCAGCCGTGGTCCAGCAGCGGGCTCAAGGAGTGCTACCAGCGCGCGGCCGACCTGTTCGGCTGGCGGGACCGCGACCCCCGGATCGGCTCCCGCCGGGAGGGTCAGTGGCTGATCGGCACGGGCATGGCCAGCGCGCTCTACCCGGTGACCCAGCCGGTGAACCCGCAGCGCGCCCGCGCCCGGCTCTACAACGACGGCACCGCCGTCGTCGAGGCCGGCGTCTCGGAGTTCGGCACCGGCGTGTTCACCGCGATGACCCAGGTCGCCGCCGACGCGCTCGGCCTGCCGGTGCAGCGGGTGCGGTTCGTCGGGGGCAGCAGCGACCTGCCCAACATCACCGCCGCGGTCGGCTCCGCCGGCACCAGCGCCGTCGGGTCGGCCGTACACGTGGCGGCGTGCCAACTGCGGGACGAGCTGATCCGCCGCGCGGTGGGCGACGACCACTCGCCGCTGCGCGGCGCCGACCCGGCCCGGGTGGAGGTCCGCGACGGCAAGATGGTGCTGTGCGACCGCCCCGACGTCGGGGAGACGTACGCCGACCTGATGCACCGGACCATGACCCCGGACGTGGAGGTGCTCGGCACCTGGAACCCGCCGCCGCAGGACGCCGGTTACGGCGTGCACACCTTCGGCGCGCAGATGGCCGAGGTGGCGGTGGACGCCGACCTCGGTGTGGTCCGGGTGCGCCGAATGGTCGGCGTCTTCGCCCCCGGCCGGGTGCTCAACCGCAAGATGGCGCACAGCCAGCTGATGGGCGGGATGCTCTGGGGGCTGGGTCAGGCGCTGCTGGAGGCCACCCGGATGGACCCGCGGATGGGGCGCTGGGCCAACGCCAGCCTCGCCGACTACCTGGTGCCGGTCAACGCGGACGCCCCGGACGTGGTGGTGGACACCGTCGAGATGCACGACGAGGTGGTGAACCCGATCGGGATCAAGGGCGTCGGCGAGATCGGCGTGGTCGGCGCGGCCGCCGCGATCGCCAACGCCGTGCACCACGCCACCGGCCGCCGCCAGTACGAGCTGCCGATCACCCTGGAGAAGCTGCTCTGAGGGTGGACTGACACATCGAGGAAGAGCTATTGCGTCACTGCCGCGCCGCGTGGTGGGATGGCGCATGCCGGGCGGTGCGGTGGGCTGCCGCTGCCGCCGGCAGCCGGGTTCCACAGCACGCGAGGGCGCCGGTCCGCGAGGCGGACCGTGGGTGGCGCTCGCCCGTCCGGGCGGGGCGCCGCAACCGTCGCATCCGCTCGTCGCAGCGGGGCGGTCGGGCCACCCCGCATCGCGGGAGGCGGTCCGCAGGGCGCGCTCCGCGAGTCAGGAGAACCCGTGAACCGTTCCCGTACGGCCGCGTTGCTCACCGCGGCCGCGACCCTCGTGGTGGGGGCCGTCGCTCTGGTCAGTGGGCCGCAGCCGGCCGCCGCGCACGGCGCCGCGATGACCCCGGGCAGCCGGACCTTCCTGTGCTGGAAGGACGGCCTCAGCCCGACCGGTGAGATCCGGCCGAACAACCCCGCCTGCTCCGCCGCCGTGGCGCAGAGCGGCGCCAACTCGCTCTACAACTGGTTCAGCGTGCTGCGCTCGGACGCCGGCGGCCGGACCGTCGGCTTCATCCCGGACGGGCAGCTGTGCAGCGGCGACAACCCCGGCTACACCGGCTACAACCTGGCCCGCACGGACTGGCCGCTGACCCACCTGACCGCGGGGGCGCGGATGGAGTTCCGGTACAGCAACTGGGCCCACCACCCCGGCACGTTCTACTTCTACGTCACCAAGGACAGCTGGAGCCCGACCCGCGCGCTGGCCTGGAGCGACCTGGAGGAGCAGCCGTTCCTGACGGTGACCAACCCACCGCAGCGGGGCGCGGTCGGCACCAACGACGGGCACTACTACTTCAGCGGCAACCTGCCGACCGGCAAGAGCGGCCGGCACATCATCTACTCGCGCTGGGTGCGCTCGGACAGCCAGGAGAACTTCTTCGGCTGCTCGGACGTCGCCTTCGACGGCGGCAACGGGGAGGTGACCGGGGTCGGAGCGGGAGGCACCCTGCCGCCCGACCCGACCACTCCGCCGCCGGACCCGACCACCCCGCCGCCGCACGGCGGGGACTGCATGGCGGTCTACCGGGTGGTCAGCGCCTGGCAGGACGGCTTCCAGGGTGAAGTCACGATCATGAACCACGGCAGCACACCGTTCGCCGGCTGGAGGGCGAGCTGGACCTGGCCCGGCGGGCAGTCGATCAACCAGATCTGGAGCGCCACCCAGAGCACGTCCGGCACGTCGGTGACAGCCAGCAACGTCTCCTGGAACGGCACCGTCCCACCGGAGGGCACCACCACGTTCGGCTTCCTGGCCACCACCACCGGCACCAACCCGCTACCAACCATCACCTGCGCCCGCACCTGACCGCAGGCCTGACCCTGACGGTGGGCCCAAAATGATCAAGAGGTTTGCGTCATCCGGAGGCGTTCCGGTGACGCAAACCTCTTGATCAACAGGGTCGGGGCGGGCGGTCAGCGGACCATGGAGCCGACCACGGGCTTGGTGAGCAGGGCGGACTGGTTGCGCTGGATGCCCGGGTCGAGGGTCTTCGCCACGAAGATGGCGTGCCAGACGCAGAAGATCAGCACCGTCCACACCTTGCGGGAGTGGTCGGCCTCCTCCCGCTTGTGCTCGTCGAGCAGCCGCAGCGCGTACGACAGGTCGAGCAGGTCACCGGCGCCGGAGGTGGCGATCACGTGCCGCGCCCACTCGTACATCTCGCCGCGCAGCCACACC
This sequence comes from Micromonospora sp. NPDC051006, assembly GCF_044456245.1. Taxonomy (NCBI): domain Bacteria; kingdom Bacillati; phylum Actinomycetota; class Actinomycetes; order Micromonosporales; family Micromonosporaceae; genus Micromonospora; species Micromonospora sp. NPDC051006. Next base: position 18,648 of record NZ_JBITFP010000005.1, on the reverse strand, counting down.
CGGGTCGGGGTGGGGAAGCCCAGCTTCTTGCGGTTGACGATCGCCGGCGGGACCACACCCTGCAACGCCTGGCGCATCGCGTACTTGGTGGCGTCGGAGCGGGGCGGCAGCTTCAGGTCCACCGGGATCTTCGCCGCCACGTCGAAGACTTCCCGGTCCAGGAAGGGCACCCGCACCTCGAGCGAGTGGGCCATCGAGATCCGGTCGGCCTTGACCAGGATGTCGCCCCGCAGCCAGGTGTAGAGGTCGACGTACTGCATCTTGGTGACGTCGTCCAGCTCGGTCGCCTCGGCGTAGATCGGCGCGGTGACGTCGGTGTAGCGCACCGAGGGGTCGTAGCGGCGCAGCAGGTGCTGCTTCTCCTCCTCGGTGAACATCCGGGCGTTGCCGTAGTAGCGCTCCTCGATCGGCGTGGTGCCGCGCTCCAGGAAGCTCTTGCCCTTCACGCCCTGCGGGATCGCCTTGGAAACCGCGCGCAACCCCTTCTGCACGCCGCCGGGCAGGCCGTTGACGCCGCTGAGCGAAAGCGGCTCACGGTAGATGGTGTAGCCACCGAAGAACTCGTCCGCACCCTCACCGGAGAGCACCACGGTGACGTGCTCGGCCGCCTTCTTGGCCACGAAGTAGAGCGGCACGAGCGCCGGGTCGGCCACCGGGTCGTCCAGGTGCCAGACGATCTTCGGCAGCGCCTCCATCATGTCCTGCGGCCCGATCTTGGTCGGGATGGTGGTCACGTCGAGGTGCCGGGCCGAGTCCTGGGCGACGTCGATCTCGGAGTAGCCGGGCACGTCGTAGCCGACGGTGAAGGTGAGGATGTTCGGGTTGAAGTCCCGGGCCAGCGCCACCACCGCGGTCGAGTCGATGCCGCTGGACAGGAACGAGCCGACCGGCACGTCCGAGCGCATGTGCATCCGGACGCTCTCCCGCAGCGTCTCGCGGATCTCGTGGAAGAGCTTCTGCTCGTCGTCGACCGGGGCGGGTCGGAACACCGGCCGGTACCAGCGGCGCACCTCGATCCGGCCGCCCGGGGTCCAGGTGAGGTACTCCCCGGAGCCGATCCGGTTGATCCCCTTGTGCAGCGTCCCGGGCTCCGGGACGTACTGAAGGGTGAGGTAGTGGCTGAGGCTGGCGGTGTCGATGCCGGCGTCACCCTGGTAGTTGGCGTGCGCGAAGGGCAGCAGCGCCTTCTTCTCGGAGGCGAGGTAGAGCCCGTCGGCGGTCTCCAGGTAGTGCAGCGGCTTGATGCCGAAGTAGTCGCGGGCACCGAACGCCCGCCGCTCCTGACGGTCCCAGATGACGAAGGCGAACATGCCCCGCAGCCGGGTGAGCACCTGCTCGCCCCAGTAGTGGTAGCCGGCGACGATCACCTCACCGTCGCCGGCGGTGGCGAACCGCGCCCCGAAGGTCCGGACCAGCTCGTCGCGGAGCTCGATGTAGTTGTAGATCTCACCGTTGAAGGTCAGCAGGTAGCGGCCGTCGGCGTAGGGCAGCGGCTCGTGGCTGGACGCCACGTCGATGATCGCCAGCCGCTTGTGGGCGAACACCCCGTCGGCGTAGCGGCCGGAGGCGTCGCCGACCACCTCGACGCCGGTCTCGTCCGGGCCGCGGTGGTGCAGGCACTCCAGCGCGCCGGCGATGTGGTCGCGGTGCGCGCCGGCGTCACCGCGCGCGCTGAAGAAGGCCAGGAGTCCGCACATGGTGGTCATCTTTCCACGGGCGCCGAACGCCCGTCGCGGCCGTCCGGCGATCCGGCGGGGGCCGCCCGCCGGGTCCACCGGCCTCCGCCCGGGAGGTACGGTCGGGACCAGCAATGACGCGGAGGGAGCGAGCATGACCGAGGAACGCACCGAAGGCACGCCGGCCGACGGCACCGAATCGCACGACCCGGACTTCCCGGAGGCGTTCCTGTCCTTCATGCGGCAGGGCTGGCGGGACTCCGAACTGCCGGTCTCCCCCCGCCCGGAGGTGCCCAACTACGCCAAGCGCCGGGCCGCGCTCTCGGCGGCCTTCCCCGGCGAGACGCTGGTCATCCCCACCGGCAAGGAGAAGGTACGGGCCAACGACACCGACCACCCGTTCCGGCCGGGCAGCGACTTCGCCTACCTGACCGGTGACCACGACCCGGACAGCGTGCTCGTGCTGCGCCCGACCGGCTCGGGCCACGACGCGACGCTGTACATGCGGCCCCGCTCGTCGAAGCTGACCGACGAGTTCTTCCGCAGCCGGCACGGCGAGCTCTGGGTCGGCCGGCGGCACACGCTGGCCGAGAAGTCGACCGAGCTGGGCCTGCCGACCGGGGACCTCGCCGAGCTGGACGCGGCGCTGGCCGATCTGGCGCCGGGGCGTACCCGGGTGCTGCGCGGTTTCGACCCCGGGGTGGACGCGGCCGTGCGCGCGTACGACGGCGCGCGCGCCGAGGGTCAGCCGGCCCGGGACCGGGAGCTGGCGATCGCCATCTCGGAGCTGAAGCTGGTCAAGGACGAGTGGGAGATCGCCCAGCTCCAGGACGCCATCGACGCCACCGTGCGGGGCTTCGAGGACGTGGCCCGGGCGTTGCCGGCGGACCGCGGCGTCTCCGAGCGGCTGCTGGAGGGGATCTTCGCGCTGCGCGCCCGGCACGACGGCAACGACGTCGGTTACAACTCGATCGTCGGTGCCGGCGAGCACGCCACGATCCTGCACTGGGTGCACAACCACGGCGCGACCCGCCCGGGTGAGCTGCTGCTGATGGACATGGGCGTGGAGAACCGCAACCTCTACACCGCCGACGTGACCCGGGTGCTGCCGGTCAACGGTCGGTTCACCGCGCTGCAGCGCCAGGTCTACGACGTCGTGTACGCCTCCCAGCAGGCCGGCATCGACGCCATCAAGCCCGGGGTGAAGTTCCGCGACGTGCACCTGACCTGCATGCGGGTGCTCGCCGAGGGCCTGGCCGACCTGGGCCTGCTGCCGGTGAGCGTGGACGAGGCGATGGACGAGAAGTCGACCGTCTACCGGCGCTGGACGCTGCACGGCTTCGGGCACATGCTCGGCATCGACGTGCACGACTGCGCCAACGCCCGCAAGGAGGTCTACCGCGACGGCACCCTGGGCGAGGGCTACGTGCTCACCGTCGAGCCCGGGCTCTACTTCCAGCCGGAGGACGAGCTGGTCCCCGAGGAGCTGCGCGGCATCGGCGTCCGGATCGAGGATGACGTGCTGGTGACCGCGACCGGCGCGGTGAACCTCTCGGCCGGGCTGCCGCGCGCGGCCGACGAGGTGGAGACCTGGCTGGCCGAGCAGCGTGAGGCGGGCCCCCGCCTGCCGGGCTGACCGCCCCATCCCTGCGCCGAGCCCCGTCACCGGCCTGCGACGTTTGCGACGTCGCGGTTGCCGGAGGCGGGGCTCGCCGCGTTTGCGCTGCTCACCCGCTTCCTGCCCGGCGCGTCGGGTTGCCCCGTTCACTGCCCGATGCAAGGTGAATGCGGGGTTTTCTCGGATACATCCTCGTCGCGAGGATCCTTCTCATACGGTGGATATCGGAGGCTGCAACCTATTTGTAGCTGGTCGCGCCGTCTTCGGCTGGCGCGGCCCCGTCTGGTAGCAGGAAAGGGCGGAAGGCTCTGATGTCCAATGACGTAACGAATCCTGACGGTGGAGCCGCTGCGGCCCCACCCAGATCAGGGCGGCGGAAACTCTGGGTGGCCGCCGGGGTCGCCGGGCTGACCGGCGTGGTCGCCCTGGCGGCCCTGGGTGGCCTGGCCGCCCGCGATGACAAGTCCGCAAGCCCGGACCGGCTCTCGGACGCGCAGGCGTCCACCCCCAAGCAGAACGTCAGCGACGCCGGCAAGGCGGACGAGGGCGGCAAGGACGAGGGCAAAGGCGAGGGCAAGGGCGAGGACGAGTGGTCCGGCGGCGACTGGTCCGGCGGCGACTGGAGCGGCCAGGACGACGCCCGAGGCGAGAAGGGCAAGGACTCGGACCACAAGGACCGGGCCAAGGAGGTGCCCTGCGACACCGACAAGCTGATCCAAGCGATCACCTTCGCCAACCAGAACCACGGCGCGACGCTGGAACTGGCCAAGGGCTGCACGTACAACCTGACCCGGTACGACCAGTACGGCAACGGCCTGCCGGTGATCACCCAGGAGATCACCCTGAAGGGCCACGACACCAAGATCGTCCGGGACGCGACGGCGAACTACTTCCGGATTCTCAACGTCGGGACGGGCGGGCACCTGACCCTGAAGGGCCTGACCATCAAGGGCGGCCAGACCCTCAGCCGGGGCGCGCCGACCCAGCCGGCCACCGTCTGGTCCCACTACTCGAACTCGGTCCAGGCGACGGCCGCGGCCAAGGCGGGCACGTTCGCCACGGTCGAGGCTGACACCTTGAAGGCCACGGCCGCCAAGGCGACCGCCACCGCCAAGCCGGCGACCGAGGCGCCCGCCGTCACCAAGCCGGCGACCGAGGCGCCCGCCGTCGGCAAGCCGGGTGCGGCGGTGGCCCCGGCCGCTCCGGCCACCGCCGACGTCGGCACCCTGGTCGAGGAGCCGGAGTTCAACGACGGCGCCGGGATCCTGGTGCAGCCGGGCGGCCGGGCCGACATCGAGTACACCGAGATCGTGCAGAACCAGTCCGGCGGCAAGGGTGGCGGCCTGGCCAACTTCGGCAACACCCGGCTGAGCAAGAGCACCGTCATGAGGAACACCGCCTTCCTCTACGGCGGCGGCATCTTCAACGCCGGGGTGCTCCAGGTGGACGAGTCGAAGATCAAGGACAACGAGGCCGGGATCGGTGGCGGTGGTATCGCCAACGGCGCACCGGGCATCCTCCTCGACGACGTCGACGGGGGCTCGCTCTGGCTCTACAAGAGCGAGGTCACCGGCAACAGGACCATCGGTTTCGGCGGCGGCATCCTCGACGTCGAGGGTGAGACCAAGCTGGAGCACTCGAAGGTCACCGACAACACCGCGGTGCTCGCCGGCGGCGGTCTCGCGGTGGCGGACAGCCAGCTCACGCTCAAGCACACCACGGTCGCCAAGAACAGCACGGTGGGCGTCGGCGGCGGCCTGGCGGTCACGTTCGACAGCGTGGCCACGATCGAGGACAGCAGCATCAAGGAGAACGTCGCCGGCTTCTTCGGTGGCGGGCTGTTCAACGAGGACAGCACCACCACGCTGCGCAAGAGCGAGGTGGTCGGCAACCGGGCCGTCGGGCCGCTCGGCATCGGCGGCGGCATCTTCAACATCTTCGACGGCACGGTCACGTTGACCAAGACCAAGGTGGCGGAGAACTTCGCCACCCTGCCGCCCGGCGGGATCTTCAACTCGCCGAGCAGCGAGGTCGAGCTGGACGACAAGTCAGCGGTCAAGGGCAACCGGCCGACCAACTGCTTCAACGTTCCCCGCTGCTTCGCCTGAGCAGGTGAGTGGCTGATCCACATAACGGAAGGCCCCTCCGCGCCGTTTCGGACGGCACGGAGGGGCTCTTCCGTTTGCACCGGATCCGGCCCCCGCCTGCCCGCCCGGGTTGCTCCGCCGGGTCCGCGCCTCGCCGGGCCGCCCGTCCCCGCTCGACCGGAACGTGTACCGAATGCGGGGTTCTCTCGGATTTGACCGCGAGACGAAGAACATTCTCATACGTTGGGTTTCGGGAGCTACAACCGATTTGTAGCAGGGGACGGCCGTCTGAGGCGGCGCGACCCTGTCTGGTACGAGGAGAGGGCAGAGAGCTCCGATGTCCAACTACCTAACCAACAATGAAGCCGCGGAGCCGGCTGCGGGGGCGAAGCGTCGCCGCAAGCTGTGGCTCGTCAGCGGCGTGGCCGGGTTGACCGGCGTGGTCAGCCTTGCCGCGGTCGGTGTCGCCACCGGCGCGGGCGCAGTCGGCGCCGACGGCCTGAAGTGGGCCACCGCCCAGGTCAGCCGGGACGGCGACCAGGGCGCGGACCGTGGCGACCAGGGCCGCGACCGGCACGACTACGACAAGGACCGCGACAAGGACAAGGACAAGAAGGACCACGACGACCGGGCGAAGGAGGTGCCCTGCGACACCGACAAGCTGATCCAGGCGATCACATTCGCCAACCAGAACCACGGCGCGACGCTGAAGCTTGCGGAGAAGTGCACCTACAACCTGACCCGGACCGACGAGTACGGCAACGGCCTGCCGGTGATCACGGAGGACATCACCCTCAAGGGTGACAAGACCAAGATCGTCCGGGACGCCACCGCCGACTACTTCCGGATCCTCAACGTCGGCCCCGGCGGGCACCTGACGCTCAAGGGCCTGACCATCAAGGGCGGCCAGACCCTCAACCGGTTGATGGCGCCGGAGCCGGCCGCGGTCTGGTCGGCGTACTCGACCTCGGTCGAGACGACGGCGGCGGCGACCAAGGCCGGCAAGGCCGTGGCTGTCGCACCGCGGACCGAGCTGAAGGCCGTGCCGAAGGCGACGCCGAAGGACGGCGTCTCGACGCTGGTCGAGGAGCCGGGCTTCAACGACGGCGCCGGCCTCCTGGTGCAGCCGGGCGGCAGTGCCGACCTCGAGCACACCGAGGTCGTGCAGAACCAGTCCGGCGGCAACGGCGGCGGCGTGGCCAACTTCGGCACCACCAGGATCACCAAGAGCACCGTTACCGAGAACACCGCCTTCTTCTTCGGCGGCGGCATCTTCAACGCCGGCGTGCTCAAGGTGTACGAGGCCAAGGTGAAGGACAACGAGGCCGGCATCGGCGGCGGCGGTATCGCCAACGGCGCCGCGGAGATCTTCACCGACGACGTCGACGGCGGCACGGTCTGGGTCGAGAAGACCGAGATCACCGGCAACAAGACGATCGGCTTCGGCGGCGGCATCCTCGACATCGAGGGCAACACCACGGTCAAGCACTCGACGATCAGCCGCAACACCGCGCTGGTCGCCGGTGGCGGCATCGCCGCGGCCGAGAGCTCGCTGAACCTCTACGGCGTCAAGGTCGAGAGCAACAGCACCATCGGTGTCGGCGGTGGCCTCGCGATCGCCTTCGGCAGCCGGGCCACGATCGAGGACACCTCGATCAAGGACAACGTCGCCGCCTTCTTCGGCGCCGGCCTGTTCAACGAGCGCAGCATCACCGTCCTTCGCAAGAGCGAGGTCGTCGGCAACCGTGCGGTCGGCCCGATCGGCATCGGCGGCGGCATCTTCAACGTCGCGGGCCAGGTCAACCTGGACAAGACGAAGGTGGCGCACAACTTCTCCACCCGGCCGCCGGGCGGCATCTTCACCACCAACTCCGGCGTGATCATCGACGACAAGTCGGCGGTCACCGGCAACCGGCCGACCAACTGCCTCGGCAGCCCGGCCACGCCGCCGAACTGCTTCGGCTGAGCACCCTCGGGTGACGTACGGCCGCCACCGGCGGCACGACGGGTCGAGACAGGGACCGGCCCCCTTCCGCACCAGCGGGAGGGGGCCGGTCCGCGTTTCGCTCAGCGCTGCACGAAGACCGCCACGCTCCTGGCCGGCACGGTGAACGTGCCGGTCGTCGCGTCGAACGAGGCGCTTCGCAGCACCGGGTCGGCGGACGCGCGCAGCACCGGGTGCAGCGACACGTCGGCACCGCGCAGCCCGGGCAGCCGCTGGGTCGCCGCATCCGGGCTCGCGTTGAACACCACGGTGACCGACGACCAGTTCCGGTCCAGCCCGCGACCGTCCAGCGTCATGGTGAGCACGCCGGGCGTCTCGGCCGGGCCGGAGAGCGGGAACGCCACCCGCCGCTGCACCTGCTCCGCGGTGGCGAGCCCGAAGACCGGCGAGGAGGCGCGGACCTTGAGCAGCTCGGCGTAGCGGGCGTCGGTGGTGTCGATCGCCGCGCAGTCCGGCACCAGCCCCGGATCGGCCAGCAATGGCTTCGCGTACGACCACTTGTCCTGGTTGTCCGCCGCCGGTGGCAGGCCGGCGCCGAACCCGTTGCCCTGGGCGCAGTCCCAGCGGATCTGGTTGAACCAGTCCCCCGAGTTGTACGAGTTGCGGTCCAGCGACTTCGACCGCAGCCGCTCGCTGCCGGCGGTGACGAACCCGGTGCCCTGGCCCAGCACGACGGTGCCCAACGCCAGCACCTGCATCCGGGACCGGTCGGCCGCCGGGGTGTCCTGCGGCAGCTTGTACGCCAGCGCGTCGTACAGGATCTCGTTGTCGTGCGCGTCGACGTAGGTGACCGCCTCTCCCGGCGCGGCGGTGTAGCCGGCGGGCGAGCCGTTGTAGTCGACCTGCGCTCCGGTGACCTGCGCGCCGGTGGAGTCGGTGAACCGGTAGCCGCGCAGGTTCCCGGTCAACCCCACCTTGATCAGGTCGTGCTGGTGCAGCAGCCGGGCGCGCTGTTCGGCGGCGGTGCCGTTGACCGGGTCACCGTTCGGGTCGGTGAAGAGCCCGGACGCGAAGCCCTGGACCCGGGGGTTGGCATCGAACGGGCCGCCACCGCGGACCGCGTCCCGGAGCCGGTCGTTGAAGGTGCCCACCCCGGTGCCGGCCATGTTCGCCTGGGTGGCCTGCACGAACCGGGCGCCGTCGGCGATCTCGCCGAAGTTCCAGCCCTCTCCGTAGAGCAGGATCGACCGGCCGTCCACCCCGTCGCGCGCCACGGTCAGCTCGTCGAGCGCCTTGCGCACAGCCAGGATGTTCGCCTTCGGGTGGTGGCCCATCAGGTCGAACCGGAAGCCGTCCACCTTGTACGCCCGGGCCCAGGTGACCAGCGAGTCCACCACGAGCTTGCCCATCATGGCGTGCTCCGGGGCGGTGTTGGCGCAGCAGGTGGAGTTGGCCACCGCACCGTCGTCCAGCAGCCGGTGGTAGTAGCCGGGCACGATCTGGTCGAGCACCGACTTCGGGTCCGTGCCGGCGGCGGACGTGTGGTTGTAGACCACGTCCATCACCACCCGCAGGCCGGCGCCGTTGATCCCGGCGACCATCTGGCGGAACTCGGTGGTGCGCTTCGCCCCGGCCGGGTCGACGGCGTAGCCGCCCTCCGGCACGGTGTAGTGCAGCGGGTCGTACCCCCAGTTGTAGCCGTCGGTCCCGGCCACCGCCGCCACGCACTCCTGCTGCTCCGGCGAGTCGGGTGGCAGCGCGGCCAGGTCACAGGCGGGCTGGCGCTGGTCGGCCCGCCGCTCGGGGATGGTGGCGAAGTCGAACGCCGGCAGCAGGTGCAGGTGGGTCACCCCGGCCGCACCGAGCGCCTTCAGGTGCGTCATCCCGGCGGTCGCCGGGTCGGTGAAGGCGAGGAAGGTGCCGCGCCGCTCGGCCGGCACGGTGGTGTCGGCGATCGAGAAGTCCCGCACCGACAGCTCCGAGATCTGCGTACGCCCCGGCGGCACCGCCGCCGGCTTGCGCAGCCTCGACCAGCCGGCAGGCGCGAGCGCCGGGTCGGTGAGGTCGACGAGCTGGCTGTGCGTGGAGTCGGGCGCGAGCGCCACCGAGTACGGGTCGGTCACCGAGGCGGTCACCAGTTGCTGGGCCGCCGGCTGCCAGGCCCGCACCTGGTACCGGTAGTACCGGCCGGTCCACGCCCGGCTGCCGCGCACCGACCAGACGCCGGTGCGGTCGTCCCGGCTCATGGCCACGGTCTTCGGCTCGGCGGTGGGCGAGTCGAAAAGCTGGAGCGACACGTCCCGGGCGGTCGGCGCCCAGACGGACAGGGTGGGCACCCCGCCGGCGAAGGTCGGCCCGAGGCGCGCCTGGGTGGCCCGGGCGTACACGTCGTCGAGCACTCCGGGGATCTGCACGCCGGTGGCGGTGAGCAGGCTGCCGTCGGCGTCGCGCTCGGTCACCAGCAACTGCCCGCGCAGCGCCGCCGGCACCTTGGCCAGGTCGCCCCGGCCGAGGGTGAAGGCGCGGTACGCCCACAGGTGCGGGAAGGCCGTGCGCTGGTCCTCGGTCAGCCCGTTGCGCTGCGCGGCCAGTGGCAGGGTGGTGTACGTCCCGGCCAGCTCGCCGTCGACCACGCTCACCCCGCCGGCCGGCGCGGCCACCAGGGCGTACGTGCGTCCGTCGGTGGGTCCGGTGCGCCAGGCGACGGTGGAGCGGTCGATCCAGTGCGCCTGCTGCTTGCCGATGTCCAGATCCGCCCCGGCGCCGGTGGCGGTCGACGGCAGCAACCGGCCCGGGGTGGCCGCGAGCAGCCACACCTCCCGCCCGGCGCTGGCGAAGTCGAGCCGCTGGTCGTCCGGGAGATCCTTCTCGTCGCCCTTGTGAATGATGTAGTTCAGCCCGGTCGCGCCGGTCGCGAGCGGCACCCGGAAGACCGCGCCGAAGGCGTCGATGCTGGTCGGCTCCAGCGGGTCGGACCACTCGGTGGGGTTGGCGGCGCCGTCCCACAGGTGCAGTCCCCAGCCGTCGTAGTTGCCGTCCGCCCGACGGTAGTGGATCAGTGCGGTGCCCTCCTCCACCGCCGGGTCGGGCTCACCGGTGGCGGCCTGCCGGGTCGGGTAGGTCGCCGCGTCGCCCTGCTTGACCCAGACCTCGCCGGTCTGTGTCACGTCGATGCTCCGGTCGTTGCCGACGTCCTTGTTGCCGTCGGCGTCGACCACCAGGAAACCCACCGACTTCGCACCGGGCTTGAGCTTCACCCAGGCGAACCGGCCGTAGGAGTCCTCGCCGGCGAACGGCTGACCCTTGGGCCATTCGGTGGCGTAGGCCGGGTCGATGTCGCCCCAGGCGTAGAGGCCCCAGTCGTCGTACCCGCCGGCGGGGCGCTGGTAGTGCACCACCGCCCAGTCCCGCGACGCGCCCTGCGCCGGCGTGCCCACGGTGGCGGTGGAGCGGGCGGTGGCGGTCCGGCCACGGGCGTCGCGGACCACCGCCTTGTACTCGATACGGGTTCCGCCGGGCAGCCCGGTCAGGTCGTGGTGCACGGTGTACGGCGCGTGGTGCGCGCTGCCCAGCAGGGTCCACTCGTTGCCGGCGACCCGGGCGGCGACGGTGACGGTGGCCAGCGGGTCGCCGACGACCTGGGCGGTGACCGCGGCCCTGGTGGCGACCGGGGCGTCCGGCGCCGGGGCGGTGATGGTGATCGTGGGGGCGCCGGCGGGCGCCGCGATCGGCGTGCCGGCCCGGTGCACCACCGCGGCCAGCGGCGGCACCGTCAGGGTCAGCTTGCCGTCGGCCCCGGCGGTCGCGCTACCGGAGCCTCCGTAGATGCCGGCGAAGGTGGCGCCGGGCGACCAGGTGTCCACGGTGACAGTTTGCGGGGTGTCGGCGTTGTTCACCGCGGCCACGTACTCGGTGCGCTCGCCGGGCGCGATCCGGGAAAAGGCGAAGACGCCGGGACCGTCGGCCGCGTACCGGGTGACCTGGACGCCGTCGCGCAGCGCCGGGTGGGCCTGGCGCAGCGCGCCCAGCTCCGCGATGGTGCGGTAGAGCGGGTGCGCCGGGTCGAACTGGTCGCTGGCGTGGGTGCGGTCGGTGCCGAGCAGGTCGTCGTCGAGGTAGTCGGGCACCCGCGAGGCGAACATGTCCTGCCGGGCGTCCTTGTCCCCGCCCGGGCCGGTGAAGCCCTGCTCGTCACCGGAGTAGACCACCGGCTGGCCGCGGGTCAGGAACATCAACTGGTGCGCGAGCTGGTCGCGGCGCAGGTGGCTGGCCGGGTCGCTGCCGCCGCCGGCGATGAACGAGCCGATCCGGCCCATGTCGTGGTTGCCGAGGAAGGTGGTGAGCCGGTTCGCGTCGGTGTCCCGGGCGGCATAGAGGTCGTCCCGGGCGTACACGTCGGCGAGCGCCTTCGCCGAGCCGGCCCCGACGGTGTAGCCGCGGGCGGCCTCCTGGAAGGCGAAGTCGAGGGTGGCCGGCAGGCCGCCGCGCCGGACGTAGCTGGAGGTGATCTCCGGGTCGGCGCTGTAGACCTCGCCGAACATGAAGAAGTCCTCCTTGCCGGCGCGCTCGGCGGCCCGCTCGATGCCCTGACTGAACTGCGGCCAGAAGTCGAGGTTGGCGTGCTTCACGGTGTCCAGCCGGAAGCCGTCCACGCCAGTCTCGGTCACCCAGTCGGCGTAGACCTTGGTCAGGCCGCGGACCACCTCGGGGCGCTCGGTCCACAGGTCGTCGAGGCCGAAGAAGTCGCCGTACTCGCTGTTCTCGCCTGCGAAGGTGGAGTCGCCGCGGTTGTGGTACATGGTCGGGTCGTTCAGCCACGCCGGGACCTTGACCTTGGCGTCCGCCGGGGTGGCGAACGTCGGGGTGTACGGGAAGGACGTCGCGTCGACCGCCGGGAACTTCCGGGTGCCATCCGCGTAGTTGCGGTCCTCGAAGGCCCGTCCCTGCGCGTCCCGGTACGGCGAGGTGGCCTTGTCCACGTAGGAGTACCTGTCCTCGGCGTACCTGATCACATCGGCGGTGTGGTTGACGATGACGTCAAGGTAGATCTTGATGCCGCGCTGGTGGGCGAGCCGGACCAGCCGCTTCAGGTCGGCGTTGGTGCCGAAGTGCGGGTCGACCTGGGTGAAGTCGGTGATCCAGTAACCGTGGTAGCCCGCAGAGACGTCGTCGCCGCTGCCCTGCACCGGACGGTTCTTGAACACCGGGGCGAGCCAGATGGCGGTGGTACCCAGCCCCTGGATGTAGTCGAGCCGGTCCATCACACCCTTGAGGTCGCCGCCGTGGTAGAAGCCCTTGTCCTTCGGGTCGAGGCCGGTGCTCAACCGGTCACCGGTCAGCCCGCCGCGGTCGTTGCGCGGGTCGCCGTTGGCGAACCGGTCCGGCAGGACGAAGTAGAACTGCTCCGCCCGGGCGGTGTCGTCGCCCGCCTTGAGCAGGGCCTCGGCGGAGGGCTCGGAGCGCCACTGTGCGGCGCCGACGGCCGACACCGGCTGAGCGTCGGTCGAGCCGCCGGTCGCGTCCGCGCCGAGCTGTTGGACGGCGACCGGGGTACCGACGAGGGTGAGGGTGAGCAGGGAGACGAGGGCGAGCAGGGCCTTGCGCGGTATCGGCGGGGGTTTCATCGACGGCCTTCCTCTGGTCGCTGATTGGCCCGCACGCTAGCCCTTGCCGAAACATTCTGCAATACCTTGCAAACACCGTCGTAACACGACAGTGAGCTTGCGTAAGAGACCAACCGTCGGCGCGCCGGGCCGCGGCTTCAGAGACCGGCGCAGCCCGCGTCGTTGACCGTGCACAGCACCGGGCGGGTGCTGGCCCGCTCCACATGGAACTGCAACCGCGCCGAGGCCCCGGCCGCCACGTCGACCCCGCCGGTGTACGTGTAACCGCCGTCGTCCGTCGCGCGCAGCGTCCCCTGCGGCGCGCCCGCCACCCAGGCAGTGACCACCCGCCCGCCGGAGAAAGTCAGCCGCACCGTCCATGCCCGAGCGCTCCCGGACGCGTTGGTGATCAGCACCGTGCCGATGAAGCCACCGTCGAACGTCTGGTCGACCTGGTAGCGGCCGGTCACCACGGGCGGGCTCGGCGGGGGCACGGACCCCCGTGGAGCCGCGGCCGGCGGGGGGCCGGTCGGGGACGTCGACCCCGCCCGGATCGTCGCGGCCGGTCCCGAGGGACGCGGCGAACGACTCGGCACCGTCACCGACCGGGTGGCACTCGGGCTCGGGCTCGGGCTCGGGCCGGCGGTCGACGGCGCGGGCAGCGGCACGGCCGGGTTCGGCCCCGGCGGCAGCTGCGCCGCCGGACTGCGGCCACGGTAGGCGCTCAGCGCGACGAGCAGCAGCACCACCATGACGACCACACCGGCGAAGACCACGATCCAGGGCGAGGACGCGATGGCCCTGCCGTGGGACGGTCGCGGGGCGCGACTGGTGCCGGACATGTCCCTCCCTCCGCGGGCCGCCCGCCAAGGTTAGCGAGCGCGGGCGGGTGGCCGACCGCTCAGGCGAGAGTGCAGGCGCTACCGTTCACCGTGCAACCGGTGAGTCCGTCGTCGCTGTCCCGGCGACTGAACTGCACCTCCAGCTCGATGCTCCCGCCGTCCTGGAGCGGATCGGTGCCGCGCAGCTCGTACCGGTTGTCGCCCCGGTAGATCAGCATCGGCCAACTGCCGCCGGAGACCCGGACGCCCCAGACCCGGCCGGTGAACGTGAACGACACCGTCCACTCCTCGGCGCGGCCGCTCTGGTTCTCGACCAGCAACTCCGCCTCGACGTCGTCGCGGTCGGCGTCCCGTACCCGGTAGGTGGCCGTCAGCGCCCCGGTGCCGACCAGCGGCTGCCCGGTCGCCGGGCTGGACGGCGGACGGGACGCGGGCGTCGTGGCGGGCGCGGAGCGGGTCGCCGACCGGGACGGCCGGGCACTGGCGGTGACCCGGCTCCGCGACGGGCTCGGCGAACCGGTGACCGACGGGCTCGGTTCGGCCGGCGGGATCGGTAGCGCCAGCGGTGGCACCGAGGCGGCCACCGGCTTCGGCTCGCGGCCGCGGAAGGAGAGCGAGGCGACCAGCATGATCGTCGCCAGGGTCGCGACGCCGAGCAGGACCACGATCCACGGCACCGATGCCAACACCCTGGGCCCGTTCCCCGGTTCCGTTGCGCCGGCAGGCCGCACAGGCATCTGGTCCCCCCTCGTCTGCGCCGGTCCGCCAGCGTAGTCAGCCCGGGCCACGGCCGGAACAGCGGGCGGCGGGAACGGACCGACCGGCCGGTGCGGCACGGAAAACGGCGCCCGTCCGGCGACGCTCCGGTCAGCCGGCGCGCACCACGGTGCAGATGATCGGCCCGACGTCGGTGGTGCGCAGCAGGTAGCGGTAGTGCTCGCCGGGCACCCGCTCGCCGCGGCTGTCCAGGAACTCCCACTCCACCGCCACCATGGTGAGCAACGCGGAGACCGGCGTCACGTCCTCGATGAGCGCGTGCGCGGCGATCAGCTCCCGCTCCTGGTAGTCCGGTGCGGCGCCGACGAAGGAGAGCGCCACCGCGGCAAGCGAGGTGAACGAGAAGCTGTACGTGTCGGCGACCACCAGCCCGGGCAGGGCATAGCAGCCGGCGAGGGCGGGCAGGTCGCCACCGGTCAACGCGACGCCGTACCGGTCGAAGAAGTCGGCCAGCATGTCCAGGTCGGTGGAGGCTCTCACGGCGCAAGCAATTGCCGGTCGCCGAGCTGGCCAAACCTCAGCGCGGCGGAATGCGTACCTCGATCTCGGCGCCGAGCCGGGCCCCGGCGGCCAGGTCAAGGTCGTCGCCGCTCCAGAACCGGCCCGGGTCGTACCAGTTCGGACGGCGGCCGGCCGGCAGCAGCCCCATCGCCTCGTAGGTCACCGCCACCACCTCGGCGCAGTACGCCGTCTCCAGTGCCCGGTCGGGCACCGCCACCGCGGGCCGGGGAGCCGACCGGGCGGCCCGGGGCAGCTGCGGCACCCGGCCGCGCAGCCACCGCAAGGCGAGCTGGGCGGTCGACGGAAACGGCGTACCGTCCAGCCGCGCGATGGTGCGCAGCACCGCCTTCTCCATCTCCCCGTCGGCCGCCGGGTCGAGCTGGCGCACCCAGGCCCGCTGCCCGTAGCGGTTCGCCCAGACGCAGACCGCGTCCCGCAGGTCGTGCAGCTGGACACCGCGCTGGTGACTGCCGGACCACAGGTCGCGCAGGGATTTTCCCAACTCGGCGTGCCACATCAGCGGCGGCATGTCGTCCAGCACCACCGCCATGCCGACGTGGTTCACCGGGCTGTTGGTGGTCAGCTGGATGGCGCGGTCGGGCACGCTACGCCCGCGGAACACCCACACGTCCCCGGTGCGGGTCAGCTCGACCGCCTCGTCCAGGCTGATGCTCATAACGGTCTACCCTAAGCCGATGCGGCTACGGATGCGGTGGTGGAAGGTACTCGGGCTCGCCGGCCTCGCCGGTGTGGCAGCGTCCGGTGTGGTCATCGCCCGGGCCGAACGGCGCCGTCGGGCGTACACCCCGGAGGAGATCCGGGCGCGGCTGCGCGACCGGCACGCGGAGGCGACGGCGAACGGCGACGACGCCGGCTGAGCGGCCCCGCACTCGCCGGCGCTCAGTCCTCGTCGTGGTAGTTGCGGTCCCACCGCCCGCCGACCGGCGGGGTGTCCAGTCGGATCGGCCCCGCCGCGTTGCCGGCGAAGTCGTTCTCCTCGATCCGGCAGGAGACGCAGCTGCCCTGCGCGGTGATCCAGAGACCGTAGGTCTGGGTCTGCTCGTCGCGGTGGTCCCAGATCCGGTTTCCGCGCACGGTGGCCGAGTCGACCGCGGCATTGATCGTGATGCCGGCCCGGATCTGCGGCGGCTCCGGCAACCGGTACTCCATTCCGGGGCCGGGGGTGTCCTCGTTCCAGGCGGTGCAGGCGTCCGGGCGGATCTCGGCCAGGGCCAGCTCGTTGTCGGTGTTGCCGGCCACCACCGCCGTCCGGGAGCCGACCCGCAGCACCTTGCCCCGGTGCCCGTCGACCGACCACTGCGCCGACCGGTCCGTCATGGCCCGGTGGCCGTACCGCACCGAGTCACCCCCTCCGGACACCGCCGGGGCACACCGCCGGCCGTTGTTGCGAATGCGGTTGTTGACCACGATGGCGTCGGACATCGGCCTGTCGATCCGGATGCCGTCGAGTCCGTTGTCCCAGATCTCGTTGCTGTCGATGACGACGTCCGACGCGGCGCCCTGGTAGCCGTGGCCCAGGTCGTGCTCGTGGTATCCGTGGGCGCCGTTGCCGCTGATCCGGTTGCCCCGAACGGTGTACGGGCCTGGCGTGTTGCCCATGCTGACTCCGTCGTGGACGTTGCGGTCGATGACGCAGTCGGTCAGCATCCCGCCCCGGCCGGCGATCCCGGCGGTGCCGTTGGCGGAGACGTCGAAGCCGGCCTCCAGGTTGCCGGTGAGGGTGCAGCCCGACACGATCAGGCCGTCGGCGCCCCAGTCCGAGATGCCGAAGCGGTTGGCCTGGCTGTGGCAGCCGATGATGCGGTAGCCGCGGGGCTGTGGCCAGTAGTCCTTCTGCAGTTCGAGGAAGATCCCGTTGGTGCCGTTGGCGACCGTGGTGCAGTTGGCGATGGTGAGCCGCTCGATCTCCCCCCAGCCGCCGATGCCGATGCCGATCCCGGCGCCGCCGATCTCCTCGCCGTTGTCCAGTCGGCCGCAGCCGACGACCACGCACCCCTCGATCAGGCTGTCCTGCAGGAAGTCGCAGCCGAGCCCGGTCGCCCCGGTGTGGTGGATGTAGAGGTTGCGGAACATGCCCCGCACGACGTACTGCAGGCCGAGGCCCTTGGCGAGGTAGCTGTACTCGGCCATCGCCACGCCCGAGCCGTCGATCTCGAAGTCGGCGAAGGTGCACTCGGCGATGTGCCGGTCCCGGTCCGCGCCGTGCTGCACGGTGGTCCAGTACGCCAGCGGCGTCGGGTCGGCCCGGTTGCCCGCGTTGCTCAGCAGGAACCGGGTGGCGTGCGGGCCCGCCCCGATCAGCGACACACCGCTGCGCCAGATCGTGCCGGCGTCCCGGATCGAGTAGATGCCCGGCGGGCAGTAGATGATCCGGGCGCGGCCGTCGGCGGCGTACCCGTCGCCGAGCCGGTCCACCAGGGCGGAGAGCGCCGGCTGGTCGTTGGTCACCCCGTCGCCCTGCAACCCGAAGTCGCGCGCGTCGCAGTACAGCGGTGCTCCGGCGACGGGCGTGGGCCGTTGCGCGACACTCGGCAGGCCGTACTGCGACACCTGGCACTCCTCTCGCGGCTCGGATGGACCGCCGCGCGCATTCCCGCTCCCCCTGGCCGGAAACGCTCGGGCCCGGCGCACCGGAGACGTCCGCCCGGCCGCGCGGGGTGCGGGTCAGTCCTGTTTCGCGGGGGACCGGTCGACCGCCGCGCGCAGTGCCTCCGGGGTACGACCGACCAGCGCGCCGCCGTCGTCGAGGAGCAGGATCGGTCGCTGGATCAGCTCCGGGTGGGCGACCATCGCCTCGATCCAGCGCAACTCGCTCGCCTCGTCCCGGGGCCAGTCGACCATCCCCAGCTCGACCGCAGCCGGTTCCTGGGTCCGGCACTGCTCCCACGGCCGCGCCCCGAGCCGGCGCAGCACCTCGGTCAGCTCCGCGACGCTGGGCGGCTGCTCCAGGTAGGCCCGTAACCGGTACGGCACCCGCGCCTCGTCCAGGGTCTCCCGCGCACCCGCGCATTTGGAACAGGCCGGGTTGTTCCAGATCTCCATGACCGTCATGGTGACAGCCCACCCATCCGCCCCACCCACGCCGGTCCCCCGCACCCCACCCGCCATCCCGCGCAGCCGAGGCCACGTCCCGGGTCATCCGAATGCGCTGGATGGGGCCGGTGTCCGGTTCGCCACTGCCCGGGTGGGCCGGCTGCCCGGTCTGGGGGTGGCCGTCCGGTGGCTCGGGTCACCGTGGCGGCGGAATCGTGGGCGGGCCCGGGTCGTTGAACATGGTGTGCCGCGCGGCCTCGCCGCCGGCGCCGGGGACCAACCCCGCCGGGAATGACCGGCCGCTGGGTTCGGTTGACTACCCGGTACCCGCAAGACCCGGGCCTGATCGCCGCCGGAATGGCTGGCCGGCCCGCACGGTTACATCCCCCCGGGACATCCCCCGAGCAGGTCACCACGATCGCCGGGACCCCTTCTTGCTTACGGGCATTGCGCGCCCCCCTTATGCGCGTGTCCGTGCACCTGACACCCCCGAGCAGAGGAGCACGCCATCATGCGTACCGATCTGATCCGTAAGACCGCTCTGA